>CAZQSF010000025.1:0-44268 GCA_964595955.1 uncultured Saprospiraceae bacterium | reverse complement strand
CATCCAACCTATTTTAAAGCGGGACAGGTCATTTCATACTTGAAACGGTATTATCTCGAAAGCGGTATCCCCGGGTTCGGGATAATCCGCCGGTATGCTTCCGGCGGGTGCTGGCCGGCATCTGCCCAAATAGCCTGCTATCTCCTTAATACCAATAGTGCTGGACCACCTTCGGAACTGCAGAAAGAAGCTCAGCCGTGTACGGGGCCTTTGGCCGGGTAAATACTTCATCCACGAGGCCCTCCTCCACCACCTGACCCTGGTTCATGACCAATACGCGATGGGCCAGAAAGCGCACCACCGGAAGGTCGTGGGTAATAAAGAGCAGGCTGAGGCCCATAGTTTCCTGGAGTTCTTTCAACAGGTTCAGGATCTGGGCCTGAATGGAAACGTCCAGGGATGAAACGCTTTCATCACAGATGAGCAGTTCGGGTTCAAAGGCCAGAGCACGCGCGATGGCTACCCGCTGGCGTTGTCCTCCACTGAACTCATGAGGGTAGCGCTGGTAGTGCTGGGGGCCAAGCCCTACCTGCTCGAGCAACTCGACAACCCGCTCCCGCTGCTGCTCAACCGACCCTTTCCGGTAGACCTTGAGGGGTTCGCGAATGGCCTCACCGACAGACATTCTCGGCTGAAGGGATGAAAAAGGATCCTGAAAAACCGGCTGTACAAGCTGCCGGAACAGCTTCCACCCTTGTTCTTCGCCTGGGTCCAGGACTCGGCCTTTAAATCGGATGATGCCCTCCTGATACGACTGAAGCCCCAGGATGCAACGGGCCAGGGTCGTTTTGCCACTTCCGGATTCTCCGACCACGCCCAGCGTTTCTCCCCGGCTCAGGGAAAAGCTCACCTGGTTGACCGCATGAACGCGCTTCTGGCCCGAACGCCGGCTGTTACCGGAGTAAAATATGCAGTCCAGGTCCTGGACCTGCAGCAGAGCGGGTTTTTCCTCGACAGCGGGTGGCGGAGCCGAACGTACCACCTTCACCTCCGGCCAATAGACCCGGGATCGCACAACCGTTTCCAATTCGGGCAGGCGTTCCAGTTTTCGGTGCATCGGAGGCCGGCACGCCATCAGGCCGCGCGTGTAGGGAGCATTGGGACCTTCAAAAACGCATTTGACGGACCCGCGCTCCAATACATCACCGTCCTTTATTATGTCTACACTATCACAAAATTCGCGCACCACACCCAGGTCGTGCGATATGAAGAGAATGGAAAGATCCATTTCTTGCCGGAGCTGGGTGAGCAACTGCATGAACTCGCGCTGAACCGTCGCATCCAGCGCAGTGGTGGGCTCGTCGGCCAGCAAAAGTCGCGGGCGCGTACACAAGGCCATGGCCAGCATCACGCGCTGAATTTGGCCACCGGACAACTGGTGCGGATAGCTGCGGTAGATCCGTTTGGGATCCCGCAGTTTCATCCGTTCCAGCCATTGCAGTACTTCGTCCTCCAGGCTGCCTTCCGTTGCCAATTGGTGACGACGCAGTACTTCCCGGATCTGGTCGCCGCATCGAAAGACGGGATGGAGCGAGTGCATGGGTTCCTGGAAAACCATGCTGATCTCCCTGCCCCGTAAGGTCTGCATCCGGGTTTCGCCGAGGGTCATGAGATCTACCGCGCTTTCCCGGTCGGCCGGCCAGTACTCGATCTGTCCTCTGATTTCCATGCCGGGCTGGCGAGGCAACAATTGCATGACGGCCAGAGCCGTAAGCGTTTTTCCGCTGCCCGACTCACCGACCAATCCCTTCGCTTCACCCGGCAACAGCCGAAGGTCCATACCACGCAATGCCGGAGATTGCGTTCCGTCGGGAAGGCGAAACGATAGGTGGAAATCGTTGAATTTGAGTAGATGGCGATACATGATCACAGGTCAGGAGGCAGGATTTGTCGTCAGGCAGATTCCCGATTCGTCGAAGCGGACTTCCAGTTCATCGATGCGGTTGATCCAATCGACCAGCGCTTCCCCCAGCAACTCCCGACGCCACCCCTGCTGGAAAACCTCCAGCTCCGGATCAACCTTTTTGCTTTTCAGGATGGTCCTGGGAAAAGCGAGTTCATGAGCGATACTCCATTCGAGGCAACGATATCGCACAGCTTGGTAAATGATTTCCAGGAGGGTCTCCACCCGCGGATTGTCCTCTTCTTCTTCGGGGACTCGCTCCAATACCGACAGCTCTTCCTCGGTAGGCTTCTGGGCATACATGCGTTCGAAGAGGTCGCCGTATCGCTGCGTAATGCGGTTCGAAATGCGCCGGTTCTCGGCCAGCCCCCTCTTGCCGTTAGCACTGACGGCCCTGACGATGCTGCCCACCATCTTTTTGGGAAGCACCATCTCCAGGGACTGGTTTCGCTGCTTGGCCTGATGCCTGCGCCAACGAAACAACCGCAGTAAGAACAACTGATCCCGCGTTTTCACCTGGCGCATCAGCCGGCTGCCCAAGGCATCCTGATCGGGATCCCGCTCGTAAAAACGCGCGGACTCCAGCCGGGAAAACTCATCTTCGACCCAATCCTGCCGGTCCAGCCGCGCAATTTTTTCGCCGAGCTTTTCCCGCAGGGGATGTAAATGCCGAACGTCGTCGATGGCGTACTGGACCTGTTTATCAGACAAAGGGCGAGCTTCCCAGTCCGTGACGGTATGCCCTTTGCTGAGCCGAAGGTCCAGTTCGGCATTCACCAGCTTGGCAAAACCCAACGGATACCGGTACCCTACCATGCCGGCCGCGATCTGGGTGTCAAACACATTGCAAGGCAGGGTATCGTATTGTTCAAAGAGCAGCCGAAAATCGTTCTCCCCGGCATGCGTGATCTTCTCGATCGACGGATTGGCGACCATGTCCAGAAAGGGCGCCAGGTCGATATCGGCCAGGGGGTCGATGAGAAAATAGCCCTTGGGCGAGGCGATCTGAATAAGGCACAGCAAGGTCTGGTAACGCTTTTCGCCTATAAATTCCGTATCGAAACAGATCCAGGGAATATGAGCGTGCCGGTTGGCGAATTCCCGGAGGGATTCGGTGCGGTCGATCAGGGTGTAGGGCGGACGTTTATTGGACATCTTGAACAAATAAGCCGAAAAAAATCAAATTACCAGGCAAAAACACAACTCCGCACTTCTCCGCAGACGTTCATGTAATAAATCCATTCGGCAAAATATGAAAAATCTCAAGCGCATCGGTCTGGTGGTTTTGATTCTGGTGATCCTTCTCCTGGGAGCTGCATTTGCTATCCCCTACCTGTTCAAGGACGAGCTGGTCGGCAAGGTCAAATCCCTGGCGAACGAGCAAATCCAGGATGCCCGCATCGATTTCGGAGACGTTCACCTGAGTCTTTTCCGCCACTTTCCCAATCTGAGCCTGGGGCTGGAAAATTTGGAGGTCGAAGGGCTGGGAGCTTTCGACGGGGTTCGCCTGGCCGCTGCGAAAGAGTTGGATCTCACCTTCGATCTGTGGTCTGTACTTTTCACCCAAAAGCCCATCAGCCTTCGGGCCATCCATCTCGAACAGCCCGGCATTCACATCTATGTGCTGCAGAACGGAAGGGCCAATTACGATATTGCCAAATCCGACACCACGGTCGTGGCGGATACGCCGAACGAACCCTCCGGCAACGACTTCAACATTCAACTCGAAAAACTAACGGTCCGAGATGGACAATTGCGTTACGACGATCGCCAGGGGGATGTATTCGCTTGGATCGACGGGCTGAACCTGCAGGCCGCCGGGGCCTTCACGGCCGACCAATATGACCTGGACACCGAATTAAAGGTGAATGCCCTGACCCTGCGGCAGAACGGCATCGCCTACCTGAAAAAAGTCCGAACCCAGTTAAAGGCCGTTCTGGACATCGACAACCGAAGTCAAACCTATACCCTGAAAGAGACAGACCTGAGGCTGAACCTTCTCCGCATTCTGGCCGAGGGCTCCATACAACTTCCGGACGAAGAACGGATCGTGCTGGACCTTAACCTCCGTGCGCCGGGCAATGCCTTCAAAGAATTGCTCTCGCTCATCCCCAATGCCTACCTGGAGGACTACGAGGCCGTCAAAGCCGAAGGGAACTTCGCCTTGAATGCCGATATAGACGGCACCTATCATGCAGCCACCGGAGCCTATCCGGCTTTCCAGGTGCATCTGGAGGTAGCCAACGGGCAGGTGCAATACCCCGATATGCCCGTGGGTATTGCCGACATTCAGGCCGAAGTGGACGTCAACAGCCCGGGGTCCGACCTGGACCGCATGCAGATCGACGTCAGACGGCTGGCTTTAAAGGTAAGCGAAAACCCCTTTCGAGCCAGCTTATCGCTGCGCACCCCCATCTCCGATCCGGATGTCGATGCGGACATCGAGGGGGTGATCGATCTGAAAGCCCTCAGCCAGGCCTATCCCATGGAAGGCATCACGACCCTGGCCGGTCGCATAGACGCCAACGTACAAGCCAAAGCCCGCCTTTCCGCCGTAGAGGCCGGAGACTATGAACAGGTGGACGTACAGGGTCAGATCCGGGCCCGGGAGGTCCTGTACCGGGCTGAAGGCATGCCGCCCGTGCAAGTTTCGCGCATGCAGTTGGCATTCAGCCCGGCCTATGTTGCTCTGGAGAATACTCAAGCCAAACTGGGCAAAAGCGACCTCAGTGTCGAGGGCCGGATCGACAATATACTGGCCTATATCAGTCCGGAAAAAACCATGACCGGCAGCCTTACGCTCCGCTCCCGTTTTTTCGATGCCAATGAATGGATGGGAACCTCAGAGAAGCCCGACGAAGAAAGCCAAAAAGTAGAAGCGCTGAATGCCGAAGCAGCCATGGAAACAGACCAAGTTGTGTTTGATCGCTTCGACTTCAGCCTGGATGCCGAATGCAAGCGCCTGGCCTACCGGGACTACACCCTGGAAAATGCCGTGGCCAGAGGGCAGCTCAACCCCAACCGCTTGGAGGTCGAAAAGCTCGGAGCCCAACTGGGCGAGAGCGACTTCAGCCTAGCCGGTAAACTGACCAACCTCTGGAATTATCTCTTCGGAAACGGCACCCTGATCGGCAAGGCCGAATTTCAGTCCAAGCGCCTGAACCTCAACCCATTCCTGGCCGATCAGGCAGAGGGCGGGGAAGCGCCATCCGCTCCGGAGGCGGACGAACTCAGCCCCATCGTCGTTCCGGCCGATCTGAACCTCGATTTGGCTTGCCGTATCGATCGCCTGGATTACACCGATCTGGTGCTGCGCAACCTCCGGGGGCAGGTGTTCGTGCAAAACGGCATGGTCGTGCTCAACGAACTCACCGCCAACACCCTGGGCGGACAGATCGGGCTTAGTGGGAACTACGACACAGCGAATCCGGTCAAACCCGAATTTGCCATGAAGCTAACGCTGGACCGAATGGATTTTCAGCAATCGTTCGACGCCTTCAATACCATGCAAGCCCTGGCCCCCATTGGCCGGTATATGGATGGCACCTTTTCGACCAGCCTGCTCATGAGCGCTGTGCTCGGCCCCGATCTCAACCCGGACTTGAGCACCCTGGACGCGGAGGGCTTTCTCCACACCCTGAATGCGCAGGTCGAGAACTTCAAGCCACTTGTAGCCGTGGGCAATGCCCTGCAACTGGATTACCTCACCGAGCCCATCCCCATATCCGACACCAAAAACTGGTTTGAAGTGGTGGATGGCCGCGTGGAGGTCAAGCCGTTCGACATCGTACTCAAAGATCTGACGATGAACGTTTCCGGTTTCCACGGCTTAAACCAGGAAATGGATTACAAGCTGAAGAGCAAGATCCCCATGGAAAAACTCACCGGCAACGCCGTGGGTGCGGTTGCGGCCGAGGGCCTGGAGAAGCTGCGCCGGGAAGCCTCCCGATTGGGTATTCAGTGGCAAAAACAGGAATTTGTGAACGTAGCCGTAGGATTGAAAGGCAGCCTGGATAAACCCCGGGTAAGCGTCCAACTATTGGGAACTGAAGGCGAACGCACCCTGGCTGAGGAAGCCAAAGCCCAGGCTCAGGAAGAACTGGAGAAGCAAAAAGAACGCCTGCGGACTGAAGCGGAGAAAAAGCTGGAAGAAGGCAAGCAAAAAGCCAAGGAAGAAGTAGATAAGGCCGTGGACTCCGCCCGGACCGTAGCGAAAGAGAAAGTTGAAGAGATCAAAGAACAAACCAAGGAAAAACTGAAGGACGAACTGGGCGACAAAGCCGCTGATGTGCTGGGCGAAGAGGCCCAAAAGCAGGTGGACCAGATTTTGGGCGATTCTTCCAAATCGGTGGAAATCATTAAGGAAGAGTTGGACAAGTGGAACCCGTTCAAGAAGAAAAAGAAGGACAACTGATCCGGCGAATTCCGCTACCCAACCCGACCTGTGGATTCGATCGATCCTTCCTGGAATGTGAGTTGCAGAATGTGCACTTCATAGGCAAGCCCGTCCCATGAGCCCCGGGATATTGTGCTGTTCATAGAAAAGCCATTTTCGGGCAGCCTTTGGAGGAAGGTTTCGGCCATATCCCGGCCGGGTTCGCTGAGCAGCACCGTTCCGCCCGGCCGGAGAAGGCGGCGAAAGGCCTGAGGCAGCTGATCGAAAAAGCGCTTTTCGTAGGCTATATCGGAAGCTAATACCACATCGGCAGCGAGTTCGGGCTCGGGCTGCCGCCAATCCATGGGTTGGACTTGGGCCGGACGGTCGAGGTTGGCCTCCCAATTGCGACGCGCAAAGCGAAGGGCATCGGGGAGCAAATCGGTAAGCACTACGGAGGAAGCTCCAAGCTTGCCGGCTACGATGCCCGGCAGCCCAAGTCCGCAGCCGATCTCCAGCACCTGCTTCCCGTTTACCCAATGCGGATGATCCACCAGTTCGCGGCTCAGCGCTACGGCCGATGACCAAAGTTCAGCCCAATACGGTATGCGATCTTCCAGTTCCTCGGCGGGTGAATCAGATGATTCTTTGGCGATCAGGGCCTCCAGCAATTCATCGGGATCCGAAGGGGTGCGAAGTTGTACAGAGAAGCCGGGAAAAGTAAGGGTGATCACGTCAGCATGGGTTTCGCCTCAAAGGGTGGTTAAGAAAGACTGCCCTGAGCAGGCTGGAATGCCAGGTTCCCCACCCACCTCGTCCAGTTTTACGATAGGGAATCCCTCCTAGGGCCCATCATTTAACCGTCCCGATGACTTGGTAAAAGTTGCCCTTACATCTAAGGTCTGTCAGGTATTAATTGGCGACCTGGAACGTGCCGGTCTCTTCAAAATGCCGGAAATCCACTGCGCTGAGGCCGCTTACCCCCTGTTCGGCCATATAGACACCATAGATGGTATCCACAGCCGCCATGGTGAGCTTATTGTGGGTGACGATGATGAACTGGCTGTCCTGGCTAAACTTTTGGATAATCTTGTTGAATTTGGCGATGTTGGCATCGTCGAGCGGTGCATCGACCTCGTCGAAAATACAGAATGGCGCGGGTTTGAGCAGATAAAGCGCAAAGAGTAAGGCAATAGCCGTCAGGGTCTTTTCTCCTCCGGAAAGCTGGTTGATGGTTTGCGGCCGCTTCCCTTTGGGCTTCGCCACAATCTCGATCTTACTCTCTAATGGATTTTCGGGATCCAGCAATACGAGATCGCAATTGTCGTCCTCGGTAAACAGTGAGCGAAAGACCTCGATAAAATGAAGGCGGGCCTGATCGAACGCATAGATAAACTGTGCCGTTGCCGTTTCTTCGATTTCCTGGATCGTCTGCAGCAGGCTTTCCTTGGCATCCAGAATGTCGTCGCGTTGCTTGGTGATGGAGTCGTACCGCTCTTTCATCTCTTCGTAAGCCTCCATGGCCATGGGATTGATCTCCCCGTAGTTATCCAGCCTGCCCTTAAGCCGTTCCACCTTCAGTTCCGTTTCCTCTTCGGAGAGGTCGGTCTCTATCGGCAGGTTGATAAAATCATTGAGTTCCAAACCAAATTCGATCCGCAAACGCTGAGCAATGGAACTCACCTCAAATTTGAGGTCGCTGCTTTTATCCTTTAACTGGTTGATCAGGATCTGGGCATCTTGCTGCTTTTTCTGTACCTGGCGAAGTTGATCCTCCAACTCGTTGAGTACGCCCCGGGCCTGAAAATAGCTTTGTTCGGCCTGGGTGAGCTGGGCTTCCATAGTCTTTCGATCCCGGTAAGCTTTCACCAGGGTTTCTTCCAGCCGGTTGAGTTCCTCCTGTATGCTCACGACTTCCTGCGCAGACTCGTCCAGGGTGCTTTTATTCTTGGCCAGCGCAGCCTCCAGCTCCTCTTTTTGCTTTTCCCGAAAGGAAAGCTCTCGTTCCAGCGTACTGACCTTATTCTGTTGGCGCACAAAAGCGATGTGTTGTTCGTTGTAGGCGCTGGAAGCCTGGCTCAGCTGCTCGGCCACGGTGCGGTAAGAATCGTCCATTTGAGCGATTCGCTCTTTCACCTCCTCCATGCCCTTTCGCTTTTCGGCCAGTTCGGCATCAATGCGTTCGTTCTCCCGCTCAAAATGGGAAATGGCTTCTTTCAGGGAGGCGATTTTCTGCTCGACATCCCGCACGAAGGATTCGAAGTTTTCCAGGCGGGTGGTGAGGGATACCCGCTGCTGCTCCAGCTGATTGAGCTGCTGGCGGGCATCGAAAAGGTCTTGTTCCCGGGTTCCTTCCTGTAGCGCCACCAGTTCATCGCGGAGTTGATAAAACTTGGAGGACAGCTTTTGCTCTTTGCGCTCGTACTTTTCAATGGTCTTCTCCAGCAGTTCCAGGTTCTTTTTCCGTCCGATCTTTTTGCCTTCGAACAGCCCCACCGACCCTCCGGAAACACTGAACCGCCTGCGAATGTAGCGCCCGTCGCGGGAGAGAAACACCCAGTCTGACCCATTGGCATCGAGTGCAGACAGATCCTCTTCGTCGGTAAGCACAACGCCCTCGAGCAGGAAATTCACCAACTTCTTATAGGGCGGGTCGACTTCGATCAGGTCCATGGCCATAGTGGCTTCGGGAAACAAGGCCATGGGAGGCTCGTAATCGCGAAAGCGGTCCAGCAGGAAAAAGTTGGCTTTCCCTTTCTGGCTTTTGCTGAGCAAGCCGATGGCCCGGCTGGCTTCCTCCAGATCCTGAACCACGTAATAATTGAGGTAGGGTTCCAGGTAATTTTCAATAGCGATGCGGTATTCCTCCTTGACGTAAATGAGGTCAGAGAACAGGGGAGCTTCTTGCTGCCAGTTTTTGTGCTGGCTCAAAAAACGAATGGATTCCGGGAAGCCTTCCAGGTTTTCCACCATGCTTTTCGTCAGCTGGTATTCGTTTCGCCGGGCATCCAGATCGCGATTGACCGAGGCTATCTCGTTTCGATAAGATTCAATCGCCTCCTGCTTCTCCTGCAAGTTTTCTTTGCGCAGGGTCTCGGCCTTTTCGAGTTCCTCCAGATTGCGGCGCTGCCTGGCTTCGTCCTCGCGCAGTTCCTGAATGCGCGTTTCGATCTCGGCAATGGCTTCCCGACGCTGCTGAACCTCATTCTGGTAGCGCTCCAGCTCCTGCTGGTTGCTTTCCATGCGGTTGCTGTTGACGGCTTTTTGCTTTTCCAGCTCAAAAAGCTGGCGCTCCCATTGCTGTTGCTGCTGAATGACCTCTTCGAGTTCCTTTTTCAGGCTGCCGTGCGATTCCCTGACCTGTGAAAGCGCGGCTTCCGCCTGAGTCATTTCCGAATCCAGTTGGTGTTGATGGGCTTTTTCCCCATCCACTTCATGGCGGTAGCGACCGATTTCCTGATGCAGCTGCTCGAGCTTGTCGATTGCCGCCTGAATATCCTCGTCCAGCTTAGCTTGGTTCTGCCTGACGAACTGCATGCGCTGCTGCCCCATTCGCTTGTCGTTTTCCAGGCTGCGTACCTGGCCCACCATCTCGTTGACAGCCTTTTGGCGTTCGCTGAGTTCCTTCTCGTTGTCGAGGTTTGACTTCTTGCCCGATTCGAGTTCGGCTTCCAGCTTCCGCAAAACGATTTCCCGCTGGCGGTAGACATCCTGCTGTTCGTCCAGCTTTTGGTTGAGATCCTGCTGTTTTTCCTTTACCGAAGCGACCCGAAAGCGCGCAAGATCTACGCTGAGGGCTTTGTATGTATTCTTCAGCTCAAAGTAACGCTGGGCTCGTTTGGCTTGCTTCTCCAGGTTCTTGAGCTGGCCTTCGATCTCAAAAAGCAAGTCCTCTACCCGGTCCAGATCTTCGGTGGTACTGCGCAGTTTGTTAAGCGTTTCCCGCTTGCGAACCTTGTACTTGGAAATGCCGGCTGCTTGCTCGAACATGCGAAGACGGGCGTTGTCCTTGTCGGCGAGAATATCGTCCACCATGCCCAGGGCAATAATGGCGTAGGAGTTGGAACCAATGCCCGTATCCAGAAAAAGGGAGGTGATATCTTTTCGCCGGCAAGTCACGCCATTGAGCATGTATTCGCTTTCCCCGGTGCGGTAAAGCCGGCGCGTAATACTCACACTGGAGTATTCTGTGGGCAGTACGTTCTTGGTGTTGTCAAAGGTGAGCGTTACTTCGGCCAGGCCCCCTGGCTTTCGACTTTTGGTTCCGTTGAAGATCACGGAAGACATCTGATCCAAGCGCAATTCCCGGCTACTCTGTTCGCCCAGCACCCAGCGAATGGCATCGACGATATTGGATTTACCGGATCCATTGGGGCCGACAATGCCGATCACATCCTCTTCGAAGTTGATGAGGGTGTCGTTCGCGAAGCTTTTAAAGCCCTTAATATTGAGGTGTTTCAGTCGCATTGGATCAGGGGCAAAAACCTGAACGATCGGCCAGTTTTCGAATCTTCACGTTTGGCGCTAGTCGTCAAAAATAGGCAAATGCTGTTGGTGAATGCGGATAAAGTTATCCACAGCATGCGGAAAAACAAATTCAGCCCTTGGCCAGGTATTCGATCAGCAGGGCCTGTTTTTGTTCGGCAGAGGCGGGGTTGTGCGGGCCGTAATACCCTTTCGATTCCCGTTGGCGAAGAGCCTCGAAAAGCGTCACCGCACAAGCGACCGAAATATTGAGGCTGCGCGCCATACCCATCTGAGGAATGAGGATATTTCCCGTACAAAAAGACAGTGCTTCGGCGGAAAGTCCGTCGTGCTCGTTGCCGAATACCAAGGCGGTCGATCGGCTCAAATCACTCTGATAGATCGAGCGGGCCTCCGCCTCCAGGTGCGTGGCCAAGACCTGGTCGTAGCCGGCGCAAACCCGGTCAAAGCAGTCCCGGAGGTCGTCAAAGTAGTGCACGTTCACCCATTTAACGGCTCCGCCCGAGGTTTTCTTCCCCAGCTTGAGCTTTTTCTGATCCTGGAGACGCTCATCGGTATACAGAACGAAGATCTCCCGAACGCCTACAGCATCACAGGAGCGCAGCACGGCGCTGATATTGTGCGGGTCGTGCACATTCTCGAGCACCACCGTTAGGTCGTGCTGGCGGCGCAGGGCCACTTCCCGGATGCGTGTTTCTCGGCGGGCTTCCATGCTTTTAAGGCTCTAAATTACGGATTGAGCAGCAATCCTTCCGATCAGCCCGGAACGGTGGGCTTGTCCTTGGTGAATTCAGGAATCCCTCACGGATTCTTTAGATTTTGCATCCGTCCTGCCCCAGATGGGCACTCCCGGACCCTATGGCATACCCTTATTCGCAGGGAGGGATAGCCCGAGCACAGACTGCCTCCTTGCGAACGAAGCCCCGGGCTACTTGTCCTAATACCGTTTAAAAAATAAAAAGTCGCAAGCTGTTTTATTTTTTAAGCGCGTATTCACGGTTTTAAGGATAAAATGCCTCTTAAGAATATGACATTTTATCCTTAAAACCGTATAATTTGTACAGACTCAATTGTTCTGTCCAATAAAAGCATGGAAAAGGAACCCAGCCCGGACAAAAAGAGCGCAATGGACAAATCACTCGGCCAAGTGCGAGCGGGCTACCAGTCTATTGATGAGAAGTTGAGGCTTAAAAAAGACGACGGCCTTCCCCTGCTGATCGGCAAGGTACTGCTACGCATTCTCTTAATCGTTGCATTCATCCTCCTCTCGCCTTTTTTATTGATCGGCTTGATTGTAGCCTTCATCGCCGCCCTATGAGTAAACGGCAATTGTTCTGGTTCAGCTTGTTGCTTTTCACTCTACATCAGTTGCTGCAGAAAGGCTGCGGCTGGAATATCTCATTCCTGCATGCCTACTTCGACCCTTTTTTATCTATGCCTATCCTGCTCGGTCTGCTCAATTGGGAGCGCAGATGGCGTTATGGTTTGCAGGCGCTGCAAAGCTGGGAAATAGTTGTGATCACACTGCTTTTTATACTCTTGTTTGAGTGGATATTCCCGCTTTGGAACCCTGCCTTCACCTCCGACCTGGGAGATTTGCCGGCTTACGTTTCCGGTGCAGTGCTCTACGGCTTGAGTCGCTCCCCATAAAGGCTTGAGTCGGCCATTGAAGTTGAGGTTGAGCTATTCGCTAAATTACTGAATGTCAAAATCTGACATGGTATCAGGTAGTAAGACATACTCACATCTCAATACTTTCTACCGGGAGATTGGGTCCTGACTATCATCACTTTTCGAAGCCCGCCATGCCCGACCTTGCGTTTTCCCTGCTTTTTGCACTCCAGGGCTATAATACCGTTTCAAGTATGAGATGCAGAAACTGAACCTATTTTGAAAGCGGGATTCATACCTGAAGCGGCATTCACAGTGCTCAGGATAAAATAGGTCTTGGTAAAAAGGTCATTTTATCCTGAAAACCGTATACTTCCCAGCGGCGGATTAGCCCAGGACGATGGTCTTCAGGTTGGTAAACTCCAGGAGGCCTTCGCGGCCCAGTTCCCGGCCGAAGCCCGAACGCTTGATGCCCCCAAAAGGCAAGCGGGGGTCGGACTTCACCATGTCATTAACGGCGATGGCACCTGCTTCCAGTCGGGCGGCGAGGCGAAGAGCCCGGTCTTCATCTCCCGTCCAGAGAGAAGCCCCCAACCCATATGCCGTATCGTTAGCCAGTTTGAGGGCTTCCTCCTCATCCGCAACGGAAAAGAGAATAAAAACCGGACCGAACAATTCTTCCTCATAGGCGGGCATGCCGGGCCGCACTCCCTCCAGAACCTGAGGCGAGTAGCGATAGGGCGCTGCTTCGTCCGCTTCGCCTCCTTGCCAAGTCATTTCGGCTCCCAGCCGAACGGAGTCAGTTACCTGATCTTTCAACTTGACCAGCAGATCGGGCCGTGCCAGGGTGGTCAGCAGCACCCCTTCTTCCTGAGGAGCTCCCGATCGCAGGTGCTCGAGCCGGGAAAAGAGGAGGTCTTTGAACGCTTCGTAAATCGGTGCTTCCACGATAAAGCGCTTGGCGGCAATGCAGGTCTGCCCATTGTTGTTGAGTCGGGCCTGAATCCCGACCTCGACTGCCCGATCCAGGTCGGCATCTGAGAGCAGGATAAAGGGATCGCTTCCCCCCAACTCCATGACGCACTTTTTGAGGTGCTTCCCAGCCAGTGCAGCAACCAATGAGCCGGCCCGGTCGCTGCCGGTAAGTGTGACTCCCTGCACAACCGGATCCGCAATCACCTGCTCAACCTGATCTACTTCCAGGAAGAGGGTCTGGAAAACGCGGCGGACTTCAAGCTGGTCGTCAAAGAGTTGCTGAATAGCCAATCCGCAGCCCGGAACATTGGGCGCGGGCTTCAGCAGGGCTACATTTCCCGCGAGCAGGGCCGGCACACCAAAGCGAAAAACCTGCCAGAAAGGGTAGTTCCAGGGCATAATAGCCAGAACGGCCCCCAACGGATCGAAGCGAACGATCGCTTGCTTGTCTTCAAAGAATCGCTTCTGGGGAGTGAGAAAACCTTCTGCCTGTTCTGAGAAGTATCGACAAAGGTCGGCACATTTGGCGACCTCAGCCCGGGACTGATCGAGAGGCTTTCCCATTTCCCGGGTGATAATCCGGGCAAAGAAATCAGTCTGCTGCTCCAACGCTTTTCCCAGGCGGGCGATCTGACTAGCCCGGTCCGCTACGTTTACCGTGCTCCAGGTTCGAAAAGCGTCTTCGGCTTCCCGAAGACGCTTCTCCAACTCAGCCGCTGAAATCGGCGATTGTTCGAACTTTTTTTCGTGGGTATAAGGGTCGACAGAAGAAAACATAACAGGTGGGCGTTGATCAGGCTTTACCCATTTCAACGCCAACACCCGGGCCGGAGTTGACTCAACGCGCCGGCTGAAACTCGTAATCTTTGAAACGGAGGATGTGCACGAACTGGTTCTCGAAATGGTCAACCTTGGCCTTCAGCAAATCCGAACCCGGCTGATACATGGGCTCGAATTCAAAGCGGGTGTGTAAATAATCTGCGGGCTCCTCTTCCAGGTAATACTGGAATTTGGTGCCGTGTTCGTGCAGTTGTTTCCCAAAGTATTTCATCACGTCGTAGCCGAGATAAGCCTCCATTCGCGGTACGGTGCCAAACCGCTGAAAAAAGTTTTCCCGAAAGCGGCTGATCTCGGAAGCCTCATGATCGATGAAGTAGTTGCTGCTGAGGTGCAAATTGAGCTTTTCGTAGTAATCGTAATCCATTTGCTCAAAACGCATCCACTGCGGCAAGCCGAAGATGACAATGTGATCCTCATTGCTGCGGGCCAGGTCAGCTTCCCGAAGCAGGGAGTACACAAACGGTTCGGACCAGGACGGAACGATAAGGATGAGGGTGTCCCGTTCTTCCAGGTAGTTTTTCAGATCGATCTTGGCATAATTGGAATTTTCTTCCGAGACCACATATTCCTGTAGCGGAGTCACTTGGTCGGTGCCCACATAGGAGAAATACGCCGTTTGAAAAAAATCCAGAATGGCTTTCTGCGTTTCGTTGTTTTCCCGGACCAGAACCACCTGATTGGCGGCATACCGGGATAGGGTGTGGTCAATGATGGCCCTGCAGTGCGACTGAAGCGTTGGGCTCACCTGAATGTATTCCGGGTTTTCAGTAGAGAGATTCGCCGTCCCGCTGTAAGGGGAGACAAATGTGATCTGGTTGCGCTTGGCGTATTCAGCGACCTGGCGCACATTATCGCGCCGGTAGGGTCCGATGATGAGATGGCTTTGCCGGATAAAGGGATCCTGGCGCAAAAGGCGCTCCACGGTACTCACATCCCCGCGGGTATCTTTGACCGCTACATTTAGCTTAATTCCTTGCTGCCCCAGTTCACTGAGGGCCATCTGAGCGCCGGAGAAAAAGTGAAGGGCCCAAAGCGAGCCGTCGTATACTTCGCCGGAAAGGTTTTCGGACCGGTCGGCGAGAAAGGGCAACAAAAGGGACACGTTGTAGCGCGTGAATTTTTCTGAGCCGTACTCCTGGTCTGTTTCCAGGAGGTAGGTTCCGTCTTCATTGGGATCCACTACCCCAGTGCCGCCGGAGCTGATGGGCGGCCGCTGACTTTCGTCCACCAGTTTCCACATCAGCGTGTCCATTCCCTCCGAGGGCTGATCCGGGATCGTCACCCATTGGCCGAGGGTGGGATCGTATACCTGGCGTCCCTCAATGGGACCGAGTTCCTCTTCATCCACAATTTCCTCTCCGTCCTCCGCTTTTCGAAAAAGGCTACAGGATGAGGAAAAAACCAGAAGTCCGACCATCAGGAAGATGGTCCTATTCCCATTCAATGGTAGAAGGGGGTTTTGTACTGATATCATAGACAACGCGGTTAATACCTCGGACATTGTTAATAATTTCGCTGGAAACCTCCGCGAGAAAATCGTGGGGAAGGCGACTCCACTCGGCCGTCATTCCATCCAGCGAGTTGACTGCCCGCAAGGCAACAGCTTGTTCGTAGGTGCGTTCGTCGCCCATCACCCCTACCGACTGAACGGGGAGCAGTACGGTACCGGCTTGCCACACTTGATCGTAAAGACCGTACTTCTTGAGATTCCCGATAAAAATGGCATCGGCCTCCTGCAGCAACTGAACCTTCTGGGGCGTGATATCGCCCAGGATTCGAACGGCCAGTCCGGGGCCGGGAAAGGGGTGTCTCGAAAGGATAGCCGGCGGAATATCCAGCTCGGCCCCTACGCGGCGCACCTCATCCTTAAACAGCATGCGCAGGGGTTCTATGATCTTGAGATGCAGCTTTTCGGGCAGGCCGCCTACGTTGTGATGGCTTTTTATCGTCACGGATGGACCGTGTACGGATACGCTCTCAATGACGTCCGGGTAAATGGTACCCTGCCCCAACCACGTGATTTGCTCGAGCTTGCGGGCTTCCTCTTCAAAAACACGAATGAAGAGCCGGCCGATGATCTTCCGCTTTTCTTCCGGGTGGGTCACTCCAGCCAAGGCATCCCAGAATCGCTGCCTGGCATCGATGCCTACTACCCGAAGGCCCATGCCGTAGTATGAGCTGAGCACTTCCTGATATTCGTTTTTCCGGAGCAGGCCGTTATCTATGAAAAAGCAAATGAGGCGATCGCCGATGGCATGCTGAAGCAGACTGGCTGCCACCGTAGAATCCACACCGCCGGAAAGTCCCATAAGCACCCGCTCGGGCCCCACTTTTTCCTTGAGTTGATCCACGGTTTCCTCCACAAAGGAAGCCGGTGTCCAGTCGCCCTCACATCCGGCAACGGTAATTACGAAGTTACGCAGGAGTTGAAGCCCGTGCAGGCTGTGGGTTACCTCCGGATGGAACTGCAGGCAGTAGACGGGCTGATCAAAGGTGCCGGGCCTGGCCTTGAAAGCGGCCACCTCGATGTTGCGCGTACTGGCAATGCGTTCGAATTGAGCGGGAAGCTCCATGATGGTATCGCCATGCGACATCCATACCTGAGAGTCAGCCGGTACCTCCCGGAAGAGAGGATCCTGCCCGACCAGACGCGTGAGATCGGACTTGCCGTACTCTCGCTTAGCAGAGGGTTCTACCTTGCCGCCAAAATGTTGCGCTATATACTGCGCCCCATAACAGATCGCCAGGACCGGTTTTTTGCCCAGAAAGGCCTCCAGATCCGCATGCAGGGCTTTGTCTTCGGTTACAGAAAAAGGGGAGCCGGAAAGGATAACGGCCTTTACGCGCTCATCCAGCGGCGGCAGTTTGTTAAAAGGAACGATCTCACTAAACACATTTAGCTCCCGGATGCGGCGGGCAATAAGCTGCGTATACTGGGAGCCAAAATCCAGAATGACGATCTTTTCCTTCATGGCGCTAATATAGGAAGTATTTGCAGGAGCCGTTCGAGCGAGAAGCATGGTATAGGTGCCAAGAAAAAGGAGGCTGCAGGCCTTCACCTGCAACCTCCTTCCGGGGATCGCTAGCGGGTATGCACCCGTCGATTAATCGCGATACAATTCAAACTCTACGCGGCGGTTCTTCTCGCGACCGTCCGCATAGCGGTTGTCCGCAACCGGGCGCGATTCACCGAAGCCTTCGTAAGAGAGGCGGCTGGGGCTAATGCCTTTGCCGACCAGGTATTCGTAGCAAGATTTTGCACGCTTTTCGGAAAGCTGTTGGTTGAAGGTAGCGCTACCCTGGCTGTCGGTATGTCCTTCGATCTTACACTTATAGGTTCCGTACTGCTTGAGGATTTCGGCGATCTCATCCATTTTGGGAATCGCATCGGAGCGAAGCCGGTCGCTGCCGGTCTCGAACTTCACGGCCGAAGCTGCAAAGTCCAGGCGCTCTTCCACCTCGCGGGTAATGGTCGGACAGCCATCCACCGTGCCGGGAGCGGCCTGATCGGGGCATTTGTCGTCTGCGTCAGCGATACCGTCCCCGTCGCGGTCTTTGAGCGGGCAGCCTCGGCGGCTAGCCGGACCGTATTCGTTGGGGCAGTCATCATTTTTATCGGCCAGGCCATCGCCGTCGCTATCCGGGCAGCCGTTCGTCGAGGCCGGTCCGGGTTGGTTCGGACACTCGTCGTCTTCGTCGTTAATACCGTCGTTGTCGGCATCGAGGATCGGGCAGCCGTTGCGCTCAGCCAGCCCCGGCGTCTCGGGGCATTCGTCATCGGAATCTTTTATGCCGTCGCCATCGGTGTCCGGGCAGCCGTTGAATGCTGCCAGGCCAGCCGCCAGCGGGCAGTCGTCCTGCGCATCGGCAATGCCGTCGCCGTCCGCATCCGGGCAACCGGAAAGAGCTATGGTACCGGCAACGGTGGGGCACATATCCTGATCGTCGGGAATGCCATCGCCGTCCGCATCCACTACTTCCGGCTCAACTGGACCCAAAACCACGCGAAGGCCGCCTCCGAAAGAGAGGGCATCGCGATCTCGATCAATTCGTTCTTCATCACCAAAACGGTATTCTCCCTTGGCATCGAAATAAAGGTGTTTGGCCAGGCGGAAATTCACCCCTACACCGACGGGAGCACTTACGTTGAAACGATCGAAATCCTCGAGCTGGGCTCCTACCCCACCAAAGATATAGGGGTAGAAAAACTGATCGTCGCTACAGCATTTGATTTGCACGAGGGCGTCCAGGTTGATGAAAGAGAAATCTTCGGTGGCCCGGCTATCTTGATCGGTCAGAAAGCGAGCTTTGCCGACTCGCAGCGGGATACCGATATTCAGGAAATCTGCGAGGTGACGAGTATACTCGAGTTCGATTTGTCCGGTACCGTCGTCGAAATTGAACCTTTCATCGCTGGGGACCCATACGAAGTTGGAGTACATACCGCGTATGGACAGTGAGTTAGGTGCTTCATCGTATTGAGCGTGAACTGCCGTTGTAACCAAAAGCAGGCCCAAAACTAGTGAGAGAAAATACCACTTCATGGTGCAAAAGTTTGGTTCCAAGTTATTAAATTAGGTGAGCGAAATATAGGAAGAATTCGCGATTTTAGCTTTGTCAGACGTACTGATATTATCATTCAGTCCATGAGACCCCGCCCCTCCTTTTTGATCCGTCCTTCTTTTTTGAGTTGCTTCATGAGTCGGTCCAGTATGCCGTTAATGAAGTCCTTGCTTTTGTCGGTGCTGTAGAGTTTGCTGATCTCTACAAATTCATTGAGCGTTACCTTGGCGGGTATAGACGTGAAAATCAGTAGCTCGCACAAAGCCATCTTCAGCAAGATCATATCTATAATCGCCACGCGCTCAGGTTCCCAGTTTTGAAGCGTCGGCTCAATGATGGCTAGTAGTTCGCCGTCGCGCCGCAAGGTATTGAGCAGCAGCTCTTCGCCAAACTCTTTAACCGCTTCTTCCGTCGGGCGAAATTTGTTGAGGCTCTCTTCTGAAAAGGGAAGCGCTTTGAGTGTCTTCTTCACAGCCCCGATGACCAGCGATTTATCATCGGTCCAGGAGGGGTAGTGATCGTCTATGATCTCCTCGAAAATTTCATTGGACAGACAATGCTTGTACAGGCCGAGCAGGATCTTCTGGTGGCCGGGAGCATCCTCCGCCCCCGCGTACAGGTAAGCATGGTATTCGGCCGTCTCCGCAAAATCCACATAAAACCGACGAATCGCATCGGCATCCACGCCCCCCGGATTCACTTTGTGGGTTTTGAGCAATTGGTTGAGATCGGCACTTTCGAGCAGGGACTTCGACAGGGGATTGGTGGCCAGCTTGGCCGTGAACGTCAGATCTTCTTCGGACGGGCGAAGTTTGGCTTTCTTGCGGGCTTCGTCCTTATGGGCGTATTGGATGACTCGCCGCAAAAGTGCCAGGTTGAAAAGGTAGGTTTCAAAGCTTTTGGATATGGCCCGACGGAAGAGCCCCAAGACTTGAGATTCTTTAAGATCGGGGTCTCTACTGGAAGCATAGAGGGCCTGCATCACTTTTATGCGGACGTTCCTTCTGCTTAGCATTTGTCAAGGGGTGGCAGTTGGGCACAAAGTAAGCTTTTTTTAGGCAAAGAAAACATATGAAGAAAAAGAGATGGCCTCCCCGGTGTGGGAAAACCGAAAAGCCAGTCCCGGTCCCTGCAGCGCCACCTGCCAGGCTGTTGGTACCAAATCCTTACCTTAGCCAGGTAAGCTGTTTGCACCCCATGAAAATCAAATTGCCCTTTTGCGTATTCGTGTTGAGCCGAAAGGACGGGCGCGAAATTGCCGTACCCCTTTCCGATCTGCATGCCAGTTGGCCGACTTCGGCAACGGCAGCGTATTTGCAGCGATACCAAACCGGTCTTCAACGCTCCATAACCGAATATGGCCACCACGAGCTTTTGGGCGAGCTTCGGCTCCCTCCGTTGCAGGCGGCCCGTTTAGCGGTGCCTTTTGAAGAGGGAGAGCTACATCCCAGTCAGCCGGCCTGGACCACCCATTGGGATTTCTTTTACGCAGCGGTAGAAGGAGGAGTTTTCGGCCTTCTTCCCATCTTTCGCCTGCAAGGCTGGGGCCCGGAACTCAGCATCCTCGAGAAAAACCTGATCCAATTACTGAAGAACCGCATCCTGGGGATTTCCTCCGACGATCGGGTCGGATACGTGTTGCGCGCATCCTGGCCCAAAGAGATCCGCTGTGAATACCATACGCTGGAACTGTCGATCCCGCCCCTGGCAGCTAAGGTTTACGGAATGGGCAGTAACGATTCGGCGATGAACCTGCTTCGCAACGCGGCTACACCGGTGCAGCTGGATCGCCAAATGGCCTTCGGTATGGAAAGTTGCCTTTCCGACTTGCTGAACAAGATCCGCAAAGATAAGGGCCAGCCCAGCCACCTGCTGATCGTCGGACCAGATGGTTCCGGCAAAACGGCATTGCTGCTCGAGCTCATCCGCTGCCTGGGCGAAGCGAAACCCGACGCCTCCCCGGCCGTGTGGGAAACACAGGCCGGCCGACTCATGCGCAGCCTTTCCCAGGATATGCTGGGATGGGAAGCTACCCTACCCCAACTCCTGGATGTGCTGGACCAGCAAAAAGCCATCCTCTTTGTTCACCACCTGAGGGATCTTTTTGAAACGGGCCAGTACATCGGTAATGAGGTGAGCCTGGGCGATGCGCTGATCGATGCGCTCCCGAGGAGTAAGTTTTCCCTATTGGCCGAATGCACCCGTGAGGAGTTGGCCTGGATCAACATCCGAAAGCCGGGCTTCGCACAGCTTTTCACCCTCTTCCATTTAGAAGATGCGGCCTTGGATTTCTCTCGCATCGCCCTTCAAAAGGCACAAGACATGGCTGCGCAGCTTGAGCTTTCCATTACCCCCCGGGCGGTGGAGGAGGCCCTGGCCCTGGTCGACCGTTTTTTTCCGTACTCGGGCAAACCCGGAAAAGCCCTTCGGTTTATTGAATCCGTCTTGCTGGCAGAAGGCAGACAACCCCAAAACCACAGGTCCGTGGATGCCGACGACGTCCGGGCTCATTTTTCGACCCAGAGCGGCCTTCCATCCCTTATCCTCCAACCGGAAGAACCGATGAGCCTGGCCCAGGTGCAGTCGTTTTTCAACCGTTCGCTTTTCGGTCAATCGCCTGCTGTAGAGCGGGTGAGCAGTATGCTCATGCGCCTGAAAGCCACTTTGGTGCGGCCGGGAAAGCCCATCGCCTCCTTCTTGTTTGTAGGCCCAACCGGCGTTGGTAAAACCGAACTGGCCAAACAGTTGGCCCGCTTCCTTTTCGGCGCACCGGACCGTATGGTCCGCTTTGATATGTCCGAATACAGCCATCACCTGTCCGTAATTCGCTTATTGGCGAGCCCGGAGGGCCAGGGAGGCCTGCTCACCCAGGCAATCCGGCAACAACCCTTCTGCGTCCTGCTGTTCGACGAAATAGAAAAGGCCCATCCGATCTTTTTCGACTTGTTGCTGCAGATCCTGGGCGAAGGGCGCCTGACCGACAGCAACGGTCAGCTCACCGAGTTTGGCAGCACCATCATCATTATGACATCCAACGTGGGCGCTGAAAAGCTGAAGCACAACCCCATCGGCTGGCGAAAGGAAAACCGCCGGGAAGAAATTGAAGCCCACTTTCTGCGGTCGGCCCGCGATCGATTCCGGCCCGAGCTGTTCAACCGGATCGACGATATCGTTCCCTTTTTTCCCCTGCAGGCCGAATCCATGAGACGGGTTTTGGACCGGGAGATCCAAGGCTTCAAGGACCGGTACGGGTTTCAGAATCGATCCGTCAACCTACAGATCTCGGAAGAAGCGCAGACATGGCTGCTTCAGAGCGACCGGGCTTCCCAGTACGGAGCCCGCCACATACAACGCCTGCTGCGTAAAACCCTTTTTCTGCCCCTGGCTCGCATTCTGAATCAATACGATTCAGAGGACACTTTGTACATACAAGTGGACGCCACTCCCGAAGCCGGCCTGCAATTTGAGGTGCAGGCCGATGCCATTTCCCTCGAGCAACTCATTGACGAGCTGGAGCTGGCTTCGCTGGCTGAGCAAGCCGGCAAATACAGGCGTAAACTTCTGGGCTGGCAGAATACTTCCCGCTGGCGCGAGTTGGATCAGCAAAAAATACAATGGGAGAAGGAAAGAGAACGCGGGCAAGTCCGGAAAGACGAAACCTTCAAAAGTCTCCATGCCCTCGAAGGGATCTTTCTCCGCTACCGTCAACTAGGGGAAGCGATCGACCGGCAGGAAGAAGAATTGATCGGGCAAGTGTTGTCGGGAAACCCGACCTCTTCGCCGGAGAAAACCCAGATGGAACTGAATGATTGGTTTGCCGATTACCTGGACCTCTTGCTCGAACTGGTTGTTTTCGATCAGCCGCAGCAGTCGAGTTGCAGTTTTTTCATCCAGGGTGATGCCCTGGCCGAAGTGACCGAGTTCTACGATCGACTTTTTGAACAAAAAGGCTTCCCGAGGTTATACGTACGCTGGTGGCTCGAAGAGGGCGCCGGAGACAAAGGAGTGCGACCGGCTTATCGCCGCCAGAATTACGAAAAGCTGAAAAGCCTCCAGGAGGCCTTGGCGGTGCACGACGATTCCTTTGTAGAGCTAAGGCTTAAGGGTAAGGGGTGCCTCACTTTTTGCCAAGAAGAAGAAGGCAAGCACGTCTGGAATAAAAAGACGGGCGAGAAAGTGACCTTCAGGCTGCATCCGGCAGCCGAACCCCACCCCCCCATAGATTTCCATCGCAAGGATCAGGTGGAGACCATGCCACTGCGTCGGGTCCTGGTGTCCAACAGCATAGCCGATAAAAAGTGGAAATGGCTATATGTTCTGAGCAACCGCAGCTACGGGGACGTCCTTTTGGAACAACTCAACCAAGAGTTTGAGGCCCAACTCTTGAAAATGTTCTGAGCGCGGTGCTAGAGGATGCCTTGCTCGATGATGGCATCCGCCACCTTGACAAACCCGCCGATGTTGGCCCCTTTGACATAATCGACATGTCCGTCCGCCCCTTTCCCGTAGTCCAGGCACGTTTGGTGAATACGGACCATGATTTCGCGCAACCGCTGCTCTACCTCCGACTCGGTCCAGAAGAAGCCCGCGTAATTCTGGGTCATTTCCAGACCGGAGGTAGCCACGCCGCCAGCGTTGGAGGCTTTGCCGGGAGCATAGCGCACCGAAGATTCCTGGAAGAGTGTAATGGCTTTTTCCGTGCAGGGCATATTGGCTCCTTCAGCTACGAGTTTACAACCATTTTTGATCAGCACATCTGCATCCTTTTCCTCCAGTTCGTTCTGAGTCGCGCAGGGCAGCGCAATGTCGCAGGGTATGGACCAGGGACGTTCGCCGGGCAAGTAGATGAGTTTGTACTTTTCGGCAAAGGTTTTCAGGCTGCCCCGCTCCACGTTCTTGAGATGCATGACATCAGCCAGCATGTCTTCGTCGATGCCGTCCTTTGCGTAAACCGTCCCTTTGGAGTCGGACAAAGCATGAACGTGACCGCCCATTTGAAGCGTCTTCTCAGCGGCGTATTGAGCGACATTACCTGCGCCGGAAATGATTACCCGCTTACCGGCGACCGTATCATTGACTTCTTTGAGCATTTCGGCCACAAAAAACAGCAAGCCGTACCCGGTGGCTTCCGGTCGCAATTTGCTACCTCCATAGGCTATGCCCTTGCCGGTAATCACTCCGGTGTGTTCATTGCGGAGTTTTCGGTACATGCCAAAAAGGAAACCGATTTCCCTTTGCCCCACGCCAATGTCGCCGGCAGGTACGTCTGTGTGGGGTCCCACGTGCCTGGCCAGCTCCAACATGAAGGACTGACAAAAGCGCATGACCTCCTCGTCCGACTTTCCTTTGGGATCGAAGTCGGAGCCGCCCTTGCCACCACCCAACGGGAGCCCCGTAAGGCTATTTTTAAAAATTTGCTCAAAGGCCAGGAATTTGAGTATGCTTTGGTTTACGGAAGGATGAAACCGCAGGCCTCCTTTGTACGGGCCGATGGTGTTGTTGAACTGCACCCGGAACCCCCGGTTGACGTTGACGCGCCCCGAATCGTCGAGCCAGGTAACGCGAAACTGGACTATCCGGTCCGGTTCGGTCAGCTGCTGAAGAATGGACTTGCCTTGATACTTAGGATGAGCGGCAATGAAAGGGAGGATGTAGGTCGCCACCTCGCGGACAGCTTGTAAAAACTCCGGTTCATGCGGGTTCTTTCGCTTCAGTTCCTCTATGAATTCGGCAAACTGAAGATCATGAGCAGAGGCTAAGGTTGACATTCGATAAGTTGTTTGGTTAGGGTGTCCCCAAAGTAAACAACCTTCGACTTTGGAACAAATACCCGCGAGCCAGACCGGAGCAAAAGCCGGAAAGTTGGACCAGCCTGTTACATCCCGCGCCCCTGTTCCAGAATGGAATGGAACGGAAGGAATATTCCTGCTTAAATCGCTTGGTGATTGAAGGGTTGGAGTACCATTTCTGAGACCACCCCGGAATTGGGTTGTTGGCACAAGAACCAAATGGCTCTTCCGGCTTCCCTGGCTGTGACGAATTTGTCGCGATTGACCCGCATATCAATATCATCCCAGAACGGGGTGTCGGTGCCGCCGAGGTACAGATTGGTAATGCGCACATTGGTCCGGCGCAATTCCTCCCGGATGGACTTTACCATACCATTCAAGCCGTATTTGGAGGCTGCATAGGCGGATGCACCGGCCATGGGAACCTTGCCCAAGACCCCCGGCAGGTTGATGATCAACCCCTCCTTTCGCTCTTTCATGGGCGGAAGGAAGTACTTCATCAAATGAAAAGCCCCCTGAAGGTTGGTCTGAATAACCTGGGCAAACTCTTCCGGTTCCAAGTTCTCCAGAGGCTTGATGATCCCTATTCCGGCTGCATTGACCAATATATCCAGCGGGCCCACCTCATCCGTGATCCGCCCGGCCAGCACTTTTACCTGCTCAGCCTGGGTGATGTCCAGCTCGTAGCACTGATCCTTGGGCACTTCTGCTCGTTCGGCTACCTCGTGGAGCCTTTCGACATTTCGCCCGGTGAGAAACACCTTGGCTTTGGCCTTCTGTATCAGTTTGGCCGCTTCTTCGCCTATACCTCCCGTGCCTCCGACGATAAGAACCTTCTTGTCTTGTAACAATTCCATATATCCTTTTATCCTTTGATAGCTTGAAGGAATTCTTGGCGAATATGTTCATTGAGGAACTTCCCGCTGTAGTCGGATGTAACGGTTGTGCTGTGGTCGTGCTCAATCCCGCGAGCTTCCACGCACATATGCCTGGCGTCCAGATATACGGCTACGTCTTTCGTTTGAAGCGTATCGCGCAGTTCCTCGCCGATCTGCTTGGTAAGCCGTTCCTGAACCTGAGGCCGACGTGCGTAATAATCTACAATGCGATTGATCTTGCTCAGTCCGATAACCTTTTCATTCGGTATGTAAGCGACGTGAGCTCTTCCGAGAATGGGCAAGAAATGATGCTCACAAAATGACTTGACGGTGATGTTGCGCTCTACGAGCATATTTTTGTAGGCGAACGTATTCTCAAAGAGCGAAACTTTCGGCTTGCGAGCGGGATGGAGTCCTTTAAAGATCTCCTGCACATACATTTTTGCTACCCGGCGGGGGGTGCCTTGCAAGGAGTCATCCCGGAGATCCAACCCCAGAATTTCCATGATCTCTTCGAAGTGAACGGCAATCTGTTCGACCTTTTCCTCTTCGGACAGATCGAATGCATTGGGCAAGAGAGGCGTTTCGGCCGAAGTAGCCTGGTGCATGTCCCCTCGTTCATCATCTACCGATACGTTAGCTGTAGCCCTACCGTTCAGGTGGCCGTTGGATGAAGATGAAAACTGATTCATTGAAATGATTTACAGACTTGATATTTGGACAAAAGACGAGTATCAAACGTCCTGTACCTCCTTTTGTTTAAGAATGCCGATAGACCCCCAGGTGCATGCCCGCTTCCGCCCTTGCCCCGCCTTGTGGAGCAGATTGTGGAAAAAAAAACCAGGCCCTTGTAAATCAGGGGGTTTTGCTGTGAAAATAAATTTTATAAAATATGAACTAGACTGAAAAACAATAATTTAATCAAAAAAATGACAGGATGAATTACATGGCAAAAAAAGCAAACTGTTTGCTTGGGCAGGCATAAATGGTTACCTTTACGAATGTGATTAGGAAAGACCAATGCTAAACAAGACTCCATCTCATCTCAACAGCCCGACCTTCGCTCCCCTTTTCAGGGCGGATGAAGCGCGCTTGGCCTGGCCCACTCAACGAAAGATAAGTCAGTAGCTTCAGCGGATTTTGCGTACTGTGCACGATCCGCGTTTTATGCGAAGGCAAGCCTCGCAAAGAGAAATTAGTATCAGTAAGTTAGACGGGCTCCGTCACTTTATGTGGCGGGGTTCCTTTCTTTTGGGGCATAGGCAGCGG
Organism: uncultured Saprospiraceae bacterium; assembly: GCA_964595955.1. Taxonomy (GTDB): domain Bacteria; phylum Bacteroidota; class Bacteroidia; order Chitinophagales; family Saprospiraceae; genus JAJDFU01. Next base: position 17,580 of record CAZQSF010000025.1, on the reverse strand, counting down.
GAGTGTATATTTGCCCGTGCTCCGCTTTCGAGTTGGAGGTTCTCATCACTAAACGACAACGCAAGTTCACATGCATTACGATATTATAGTCATAGGTAGTGGCCCGGGGGGTTATGTTGCTGCGATTCGAGCTTCTCAATTGGGAAAGAAGGTGGCCGTGGTAGAGCGGGAGTCGCTGGGCGGCATTTGCCTCAACTGGGGGTGTATACCTACCAAGGCACTGCTGAAGAGCGCTCAGGTTTTTGAGTATATACAGCACGCCAAGGACTACGGCATAGATGTGGATGCAGCGAAGGTCGACTTTGGCGGTATGGTAGCCCGAAGCCGCGATGTAGCCGACGGCATGAGCAAGGGGGTCAATTTCCTTTTCCGGAAAAACAAGATCGACGTGCTGGAGGGCCATGGAAAACTGCTCAGAGGGAAAAAAGTGGAAGTGACCGACAAGGACGGAAAAAAGGCGGAACACAGTGCAGACCACATCCTCATTGCCACCGGCGGGCGAGCCAAAGAATTGCCCTCGGTACCCATCGACGGCAAGAAGGTGATCGAATACCGCAAGGCCATGACCCTGGAGAAAGTCCCCAAACGGCTGGTGGTGGTAGGCGCCGGTGCCATCGGTACGGAATTTGCCTATTTCTACCACACGGTGGGTTCCGAGGTGACCATGGTGGAGTTCCTGGAGCAAGGGCTGCTGCCCCGTGAAGATGCCGACGTATCCAAGGAACTGGGCAAGATCTACCGCAGAAAAGGCATTAAGGTCTTGGGCAATACTGCAGTGGAATCCGTAGAGACCAAAGGCCGGGGATGCAAGGTACATGTCAAGGACCGAAAGTCGGGGAAAACCGAAATCCTGGAATGTGACGTCGTACTGTCGGCCGCCGGCGTAAGTCCGAATATAGAGAACCTGGGATTGGAATCCCTCGGCATCAAACAGAACAAGCAGGGCCTGATCGAGGTAGACGAGTTCTATCAGACCAATGTGGCCGGCATTTACGCCATAGGCGACGTGACCCCCGGCCCTGCGCTGGCTCACGTGGCAAGTGCCGAAGGCATCCTTTGCGTGGAGAAAATTGCGGGTATGGATGTTCACCCTATGGATTACAACAACATCCCGAGCTGTACGTATTGCGTACCGGAAGTGGCATCCGTGGGCTATACCGAGCAGGCGGCGAAAGAAGCCGGTTACGAGCTAAAAGTCGGGAAATTTCCCTTTACCGCATCGGGCAAGGCCAGTGCGGCCGGATCCAAGGCCGGTTTCGTCAAGGTTATCTTCGATGCGAAATACGGCGAATGGCTGGGAGCCCACATGGTCGGGTTGAACGTTACTGAAATGATAGCCGAAGTGGTTACCGCCCGGAAGTTGGAGACCACAGGCCACGAGATCATCAAATCCGTGCATCCCCACCCCACCATGAGCGAAGCCGTGATGGAAGCCGCTGCCGCTGCCTACGACGAGGTGATTCACCTGTAGGCAGGCGCGCCTAATTGGCTACCCTGCGCACCCCTTCGAAGATGCGCTCGATGAAGCGTTTGTCTTCGGTTATTATTTCGGCCCGGCCCCGCATTTCCCGCACGGCGTCGATCTGGATGCCGGTATGGGTAACCAGACCGCTTGGAAACCGCACCTCGATAGGTATCGTATTGTTGGTGGGTACGGTACCTTTCCAACTCACCCGTCCGAGGATGGCTCCGAATTCCGGAAAGGGAAAGCTACTGAGCTTCACCACCACCTTCTGCCCGGGTTTTACTTTTCCCGATCCGGTCAAATCGAGCATCATTCGACCCAGCGTTTCCGTTTGGTAAGTAGGTGCCACGACCATCAGTTCCGTTTGCTCGGGTACGTATTGTTGTTCGCTGAGGTTGTCGTTGGTAAAAATGACGATCCCGGGAATAGGTGCATTGAGAAGATAGCGTTCTTTCCAGTCTTCCAGCTTATTTTGCAGGCGCATGTAGCTCTCCTCTAAGCGACCGGCAGCAATGACCAGGGATTCGCGGCTGACCTGCTTGGCTCCGCCGATCTGGCGCCGCAGGTTGTCGATCTCGAATTGTTTGTTTCGCATGGCCGCCTCAATGCCTTGCATTTCTCGCTCCAGCGCCAGGATGTCCTCCTCGATGCGGCGAATGTCGTCGAAGCTGACATCGGCCTCGCCCGCTCGGAGCCTCGTCCGGGTAATCGAAAGCCGTTGGTTGACGAGATCCAGCTGGCTGGCGAGCTTTTCTCTTCTCGACCGCTCGATTTCCATCTCCCGCAGCAACTGCTGAATGCGCCTTCGCAGCTCGGAAACGGATAGGTCATTGGGGTTCTCGTCGAGTAACTGACGGTACTCATTCTGGCGGTCCATGAATTCAAAGAGGTCTTCCTGAAGATCGCCCAGAAGTAGGTTCTGCGGAAGAGTAAGGGCCAGGAGGCTGCTGTCGTTCACCTCGGTAAGGGAGAGCAGGTAGTCTTCCAGCGACAGCACATCTTCAAACTTGGCCTTACTCTGGAAAACCAGCAGCGTCTGTCCGCGCTCCACAGTGTCTTCGTTGGTGATCAGAATTTGGGAAATGGTATTGCCTTCTTCTGCAAAAAGCCGGCGCGGCGGGTCGGAGGTAGTAATGCGTATGTCGGCTTCCACCACATCGGGGTATTCCACCCAAAAGGCCAGCCATCCCAGGGCCACGACAATGGCAAAAGCCACAGCCGAACCCCAGCGGACGATCCAGGGTGGCGGTGTGCCCAGTACCTCCTGAACATCCTCGCTGCGCAAATCATCGATGTAGTCCGGGTTTTCCATTACCCCCCCAGTTGAGTTTGGTTGCGCACCAGTTGATGATAAGCTCCCTGCACAAAGGTCAGCTCGTCATGGGTTCCCTGTTCGACCATTTCACCGTCTTCCAGCACTACAATATTATCGGCATCCATAATGGTGCTCACCCGATGCGCCACCAGAACGATGGTTTTACCCCGAAACAGATCGCGAAGGTTTTCCATGATGAGCATCTCGTTAAACGGATCGAGGGCCGTGGTGGCCTCATCCAGGAAAATGTACTCCGGATCCTTGTATACCATGCGGGCAATGAGAAGACGTTGTTTTTGCCCCTGTGAAAGGCCTTGCCCTTCGCGCCCGATCACCGTATTGTACCCCAGAGGCAGTGATTCGATATAGGTTTGTACGTTGGCGGTCTTCACAGCCCGCAGCAGCTTTTCCTTGTCGATGATCTCGTCGCCCAGGGCAATATTGCGAGCTATGGTATCCTGAAAAATATAGCCGTCTTGTAAGACCGCCCCACACTGCCTTCGCCACAGGCTGCTGTCCAGGTTATTCAGGCTGATATCGCCGAGCCGGACGAAGCCTTCCGTAGGCTCGTAAAAGTGAAGCAGCAGTTTGATGAGGGTCGTTTTACCGCTGCCGCTGGTACCCACCAAGGCGGTGGTTTTGCCCTTCGGGATGCGAAGGCTGACGTCCCGCAATACCTTTTTGGAGTGTGGGCCGTCGTACTGAAAGGATACGCGCTGCAACACCAGGTCGCCGCTCTCCGGCAACAGGGTGATCTTTTCACCCTGGCCGGTTTCGCCGGGCTTGTCGTGGATTTCGCTCATCCGCTCCAGGCTGATCTTAGCCTCCTGAAGCGCCCGGACGAATTCCACGATCCGGTTGATCGGGCTGTTGAGTTGCCCTACGATATACTGGATCGCCACCAGCATGCCCAGGGTCATTTGCCCGTCCACAACCGCATGCGCTACCACGGCCGTGATCAATAGGTTTTTTCCCTCATTAATCAGAGATGCACCCGAACGCTGGAATTGGTCGATGCGGGTAGCATCCAGGCTGGTGCGAAACAAACGCGACTGCACCCGCTCCCAGGCCCAGCGCTTTTGTTTTTCAGCATTGTGGAGCTTGATGTCGCGCATACCTCCGATGAGCTCCATCAGCGAACCCTGGTTATCGGCATACTGGTCGAATTGTTTGTAGTCCGTTTCGCGGCGCCAGCGGCCAAACAATACGACCCAGGCAATGGTGAGGGCGGTCCCGGCCAAAAAGATCAGAAAGACGTTGAAATTCCAGAAGGCCAGCACCACGGCAAACGCCAGAAAGGTGAAGGTGGAAAAAATAGAGATCAGCGAGGTAGAGGTCAGGAAGCGCTGCACCCTTTCGTGGTCTGCGATCCGCTGCAGCAGGTCGCCGGTGAGCTTGGTTTCGAAAAAGCGAAGGGGCAGCTGAGTCAGCTTGATCAGAAAGTCGGAAACCAGGCTGATGTTGACCCGCACACCCACGTGCAAAAGGATCCAACTGCGAAACAATTCCACGGCAATCTGACTCACAAAGAGAACGGCCAGGCCGATTACAATAAGACGGATGAAGTTGGGGTCCACGTTATTTATCCCCACATCTACGATCGACTTGAACAGAAAGGGAAGGACCAATTGGATGATCATACCCAAGAAAAGCCCCAGCGCCAGCTGGGTGAGGAGAGAACCGTATTTTCCGAAATACGACAGGATGTACCCGAACCCGGCTTTGTTGACCTTTTGGTTGTCGCGGGCAAAAAAGTCGGGTGTGGTTTCCAGCAGCAACAACACCCCCACGGGCTCGCCCGTCTCGACGTCGATTTCGGAGGCCCATTGCGAAATGAACTCTTCGACCGGCAACTTAAACCGGCCGGCAGCGGGGTCGGCAATCCAAACGAATTTATCGCTGGCCCGGTAAATGACCACGAAATGCTCCTCACTTTTCCAGTGCGCGATACAAGGGAGGGGAAGGTCGGAAACCAGACGGCTGACGGTCGTTTTGACGGGGAGGGTTTGCAGGCCCAGCTTCTCCGCTGCATCGCTGATACTCAGCAGGTTAACCCCTTGCTTTCCGAGGTAGGTCAGATCGCGGAGATAGTCCAGAGAATAAAAGCGGCCATAATAGCGAGCAACCATACGGAGGCAGGTTGCTCCGCAGTCCATAGCATCCAACTGATGATAAAATGGAAAGCTGCTCTTCATATCCGTACTGCCCAATTGGGCAAAACCAGTCCGGTCAAAGAGCTAAGTTACTGATTTTACAGGAATTATTGCCCAAACTAAGTCCGGTAGCCGCCTAGGCCGTATCGAGGCGGTGCAGATCCAAAGCCTCAATGAGACGGACCAGCTTTTGAGCGTAGTGTGGATCTGTTGCATACCCGGCCCGTTTCAGCCCCTTGGCCCAGGCCCGGTAGTCCTGGATGGGAATTTGGGAAAGATGGCGGTAGCGGGGGCTGCGAAGCAATCGAGCATGAGCCTCGAAGCTTTCCCAAGGCCGGGAAAACACCCGAAACATATCATAGGCATCGTCATCGGCATAGTTGCGGCAGGTGCATCCCCTGCACTTCCTTCGGCACTTGATGCCAAAATGGTTATTGGACTGCCGGGCCAGATCACTGGCACCGACATTGGATTCCAGCAGCGCTTGAGCCATGGTGATGCTGGCGGGAATGCCATATGCCTCCCTGTGGCGCTTTGCCAGATCGCCGTAGGCATGCACATAGGCATCGATCAGTTGCCTTTTATAGCGAACGACCGATCCAGGTACCCGCTGCCTTTGTGCCAGATCCGGAGAAAGAATGAATGAGAGGTGATTGTACCGATCGGCAATAGCCCGAGTGGCCGGATCGGGAAAGGGCTTTGCCTCATCCCGGGCCCTTGCAACGGGCCAAAAGCCCGATTGGTGGAGTGGCGCCTCGGCTGCGGGGCCGGCAGCCGCCGCATTCAGGCTGCTCAAATTAAAGTCTATCCGGATGTCTTTCTCCAGCAACAGGTAAGCAAAAAGGGCCAGGATCAGGATCCGGAAGAACATTCCGTCAGACAGGCGGAATTCCCAGCTGGGATTCCCCTCCGATTGCAGCGAGGACGACATGTGCATCATTCCTTTTTGTGCAAATTTAAAACATTTTGTTTTAAAAACAAGGCCTCCTGAAACTTTGCGGACGAAAGGTGTTAGCGTATATTTTACACTATCTTTGCAGCAAATCCGTTTGTTCCTATGATCATCTTGGCGGACAGTGGATCTACCAAAACCGATTGGGTTTGGCTTCCTGCCTCGGGGGATCCCGTATACACCCGCTCAGCGGGCATGAACCCCGTATTGCATTCCCCTGCTTATTTATTAGAGCAAACCACCCTGGCCTTCGATGCCCTGCCCGAAAGCCGGGAGGTACAGGCCATTTTCTTTTACGGGGCCGGTTGTTGGGAAAAAGAGCAAAAAGGGCAGGTGGAATCGGCCCTGCGCACCTATTTTCGGGAAGGCCCGCAGATCTCGGTAGAACACGACCTTTTGGGAGCCGCCCGGGCGGTTTGCGGGAAGCAGCCCGGCATAGCCTGCATCCTGGGTACGGGCTCCAATTCCTGCCTGTACGACGGGCAGAACATACAAGATGCCATTCCCAACCTGGGATACATTCTCGGAGATGAAGGAAGCGGGGCAGATCTGGGCCGGCAGCTGATCCGGGCCTATTTTTACCGCGAACTCCCTCCCGAAATAGAGCGCGCATTGGAACCCCACCTGGCGGGCGGGCGGGGCGAAATCGTCCGGCACGTATATTCCGAGCCTCACCCCAACCGCTATCTGGCCGGTTTTGCCCCCTTTTTACACGAGCACCTCGACCACCCCTATCTCACCCAAATGATACTCCGATCCTTTTCCAGCTTTCTGGAGCGCCACGTGCTCAAATACCCGAATGCCGAAAGCCTACCCATTCATTTTGTGGGCTCCATCGCGCATTTCTTCAGGCCGTTGTTAGTGGAGGCCCTGGCGAAGTTTGGCCTGAAGCCCGGGCTGTTCGTCCGGCGCCCCATTGCCAACCTGATTTCCTTTCACCAGCCCAATTAACGGTACTTCATGGATTCAAACATTAAACGCATCGCGGTTATGACTTCGGGGGGCGATGCTCCCGGCATGAACGCGGCTATTCGCGCCGTGGTGCGCACGGCCTATTTTCACAATGTGAACGTGTATGGTATTTACCGCGGGTACCAAGGCATGATCGAGGGCGACCTGCAGCGCCTGGACGTAAGGCGCGTCGGCAACATTCTTCACAGAGGCGGAACCGTGTTGAAGACGGCGCGCAGCGATGCGTTTCGAACAGCGAACGGGCGGCATATGGCCTTCGAAGCGCTTCAGGCCTTTGAGATCGATGCCGTGGTAGCCATCGGCGGCGATGGCACCCTGTCCGGTGCCCATATTTTTACTCAGGAACATCCCATTTCCTTTATGGGTATTCCGGGAACCATCGACAACGACCTGTACGGTACCGACAGCACCATCGGTTTTGATACGGCCTGCAACACTGCCCTGGAGGCCATCGACCGCATTCGCGACACAGCCGACTCCCACAACCGGCTTTTCTTCATCGAGGTCATGGGAAGGCATTCGGGCTTCATCGCCCTGCACTCCGGCATAGGCGGCGGAGCCGGTAGCGTGCTCATCCCAGAGTCCGAGGCCTCTCTGGACGGCCTGATCGAGAAACTGCGCAAGGACTATCGCCGAAAAAAACTATTCAGTCTGGTGGTGGTAGCCGAAGGCAATCACTTTGGAGGAGCCGGTGCCATTGCCCAATTGGTGCAGGAAAAATTGGACGTCTACGACACCAAAGTCACCATTATCGGCCATCTGCAACGAGGCGGGGCGCCGTCCTGTTTCGATCGGGTCTTAGCCAGCAAACTCGGGTATGGAGCAGTGGAAGGTCTGTTGAAAGGTGAGAAAAACACCATGGTCGGCCTGGTCAACAACCAGCTCGCATACACGCCTTTTGAAAAGGTCATTCAACAGCCGAAACCCCTTGACCAGGATCTGGTGCGGATGGCCGAAATCCTGGCTGTGTAAAGCCGGCCCGAAAAAGGGACCAGAGAGCCATCGGCAACAAAAAGTGCGGGGCTCTCAGAACCGATTGAAAGAGCCAATACCCCCAAAGCATCTGGGCATCTGAAATTGCCCAATGCCCCGCTACTCGGGCCAGGCTGGTGGAAAGCCCCCAAAACACCATATAACCGGCTGCCCAACGATTGAGCGGGCGGGGCATAAACAAGCCCGCAGCGGCCAGGAAGTCGAGCCCTCCGGCTACCTGAAGAAATAATACGGCCTGGGCCTGGCTGATCCCCAGGCTGTTCATACTCATGTCCAGAAAGTGCCCCGGAAGCGGAAGGGTCCCCGATGCATATAAGCCGTGCCCGATGAAGGTCGCCGCAACGGCCAGCCGAAGCCACTGAAAGCTGAGCCCCCGGAACTTGCGGCCGGCCCGCAAGAGCAACCACAGCAAGGGGCACGACCACTGGGCCATGTACTCGAGCGCCACGCCCCAGGCCGGATAGCCGTTTCGGATCCAAACCACACCCTGCAGACTCAGAAGCAACCACCCCAGCGCAAGCAACGCGAATACCGGCTTTCGGAATCGGTCGCCGAGGTGAACAGCTGCCGCACACAGCAACAATACCAGGCCGCCGGCCACGCTGACGTTCTGGATTTGCGCTGTGATCCTCAGGTCGGTTACAAAATCAGCCCAGGCCATATCAAACCAACCGGTTAGGATCGGTTCGAATAAGGCCTGGTCCCAGAGGAATTCGCGCAGTGGCCCGTCCCAGAATATCCAGACCCAGGCATGCCCGGCAAAAAGCAGGCTGGTGGCCCAGGTGATATACCCGGCAACCTTTTCCGGCTTCAGATGCGGAGCGGAAGCTGAGGGTTTTTCCATTTTTATCCTTGAAGGGGTATTGCGTAGCTTTAACGCCGGATCGAATGACGTATGCTATGAGTTTTTCTCTGATTTACGTGACCCATGCAGGAGAGCGAGAAGCCGACCGCATGGTGGAAGTGCTGCTCGAGAAAAAGCTGATCGCCTGTGGAAATATTTTTCCCATAACCAGCGCCTACAGATGGAAGGGCGCTGTGCAACACGAAGGCGAATGGGTAAGCCTCCTGAAGACCACCCCCGAAATGTGGGATCCGCTTGTGAAAGCGATCGAACAGTTGCACCCCTACGAGCTGCCCTGTATCATCAAATGGGAGGTGACGGCCAACCCAGCCTACGAAAACTGGATACGAGAATGCGTATCGCCCGGCTCTGAGCCCTAGTCTTCCGCAGCGGTAATGCTGCCGTGCATCAGCCAGGCCTTCAGGAACTCGTCCAGATCGCCGGAAAGCACCGCTTCGGTCTGCGGGCTTTGGTAGCCGGTTCGATGGTCTTTTACGCGGCGATCATCCAGGACATAACTCCGGATCTGAGACCCCCATTCGTTTTTCATCTTTTCCGCTTCCATCTTGCTCTTCTCCTCCAATTGCTTCTGGATTTCGAGCTCGTACAAACGGGATTTCAGCATCTGCATGGCCTTATCTCGGTTCATATGCTGGGATCGCTCTTGCTGGCACTCCACCACGATCCCGCTGGGGAGGTGCCTCAGGCGCACCGCGGACTCCGTTTTATTTACGTGCTGTCCGCCTGCCCCGCTCGACCGGAAGGTGTCCCATTCGATATCCGCGGGATTCACCTCTACCTCGATGCGTTCATCTACCATGGGATGAACAAAAACAGAGGAAAAAGAGGTCATGCGCTTGCCCTGCGCGTTGAAGGGGCTGATCCGGACCAGCCGGTGCACGCCGTTCTCTCCCTTCAGAAGGCCATAGGCAAAATCTCCGTCGATTTCGATGGACGCGCTTTTCACCCCGGCAACATCGCCATCCTGCCGGTTCAGTTCGTATACCTTGAACCCCTTGCGCTCGGCCCACATGGTATACATGCGCAGCAGCATAGCACTCCAGTCGTTGCTTTCCGTACCTCCGGCACCGGAGTTGATCTCCAGAACCGCTCCCAACTCATCTTCCGGTTGGTTGAGCGTAGACTGGAATTCGAGTTCATCCACGGCCTCCAGAGCCCGGGCATACGCCTTGTCTACTTCCTCCTCGGTGGTTTCGTCTGCCTGGCGAAACTCTTCAAGCACTTCCAGGTCTTCCACTTTGGTCGCTACGCGCTGGAATTTCTCCACCCAGTTTCGATGGCTTTTCAGCTCTTTCATCACTTTCTCAGCTTCATCGGGCTGATTCCAGAAGTTGGGGTCCAGCGTGGTTTGCTCTTTTTCTTCGATCAGGATGATTCGTTCATCCACGTCAAAGATACCTCCTTATCGAGGCCATGCGGTCCTGCAAGCTATTTAACTGATCGCTTGTCATGGTTCTTTTTTTGAGTATGAAACCCTAGACTTCCCCATTCTTTTCCGACCGAGAAAAGAGATAGGGTGTCTTTTTTTTAATCTCACTGAAAATTCGCCTTACATCGCGTTCACATCCTCCAATACCACGTGAAAGATGAGTTCGGAATTGGCGGGTATCGGTCCTTGCCCCTGGGCCCCGTAGCCGAGCTCGGCGGGAATGAAAAATGTGGCTTCAGCTCCTTCCTTAAGCAGGGCAATGCCTTCATCCCATCCGCTGATCACCCGGCCGGTACCGAGCGGGAACCGGATCGGTTGCCCGGCGCGATAGGAATTGTCGAACATTTCGCCACTGGGCAATACGCCGTAGTAGCTCACCGCCACGGATTGGCCTTGCTGGGGGGAGGGGCCGCTTCCTTCTTCGTGAATTACGTATTGTAAACCACTTTCAGTCGTCTGGAATTCCTGGCCCAGACTACCGGCCTTGTATTTGGCCAGCATGTCGGAAATCTTCTCTTCTACCTCGGCCAGGCGAGCCTGGTAAGCTTCCTTTTCTGCTTCGAGTTCGGCATTTCCTTTGATATCCTTAAGCACGACATCCATGTAAAGGTTTTCGGATTGCTCAAAGCCGGGCGGGCGGCTGGGCATGGTATCCAGCGGAATGATAATGGTCAGCGAGTCGCCTTCCGACATGTAGGGTACGACCTGCTCCACGGGGTTGGCTTTGGCCAACAGGGCGAAATCCAGCGAGCGAACCTGGAAGAAGGGCTGCTGCCCGCGCTCCACGCTGCTCATTTGAACGGTATCGTCGTTGCGCCAGTAAATATTGAAGTATACCCAATCGCCCATCTGGGCTTTGGGCCCGTCGTTGCTTTCGTGCAGAACATAGGTATAGCCGCCGGGCGTAACGAGCTCTTTGTCCTGTTGTGAACCTCCGGGCTGACAGGCCAGCAGGCCGAGCAGAGCAATGGTGAAAAAGGCGGTTATCTGGATTTTCATTGTAGTTGTCAGATTGATGAGTTGAACAATGCAGTATCGGTTAATTGCTCCTTGTAGAGCGGTAATGCGCGTTTGAATTTTTTGACCGTGGCTTCCAGCCCGATAAACGAGGCACCTCCGGCGGCGTTCTTGTGCCCGCCACCCTTGAAATATTTCCGGGCCAGATCCTGCACGGAAAAGTCGCCCTTGGAACGCAGCGAGATCTTCACAATAGTAGGTTGCTCGGTGATAAAGGCGGCAAGGCGTACGGATTTGATCTTCAGCAGATAATTGACGATCCCTTCCGTATCACCACGCTTGATGTCGAAGTTGACATAGTCATCCTTGGTCAGCGTGATGATGCCGGTGTGGTACTCCTCCAAAATCTCCATTCGATTTGCCAGGCAGTGGCCAAGCAGCCGAAGCCCCTTTTCTTCCAGGCTGTTAAAGATTAGATCCTGCAGCTTGTAGTCGTCCACACCCAGATCGAGGAGCTCGGCGACAATGCGAAAGAGACGCGATGAAGTGCTGTATTTAAAAGAGCCTGTATCCGTGAGGATGCCGGTATAGATCGATTCGGCAATGATTTTATCTATGGACCGACCGTCGCCCAGCCGGTGAATGAAATCGAATATCAGCTCAGCTGTAGAGCTGGCCATGGAGTCTGACAAGGTATACTGGGCAAAGGGCTCGGGATAAAGGTGGTGGTCGATCATCACCATAGTCACCCGGTCCTGAGGAATGAGCTCTCCGACCTTGTCGATGCGATCCAGCGAGTTGAAGTCAAGACAAAAAACGATTTCGGCCTCATCCATGAGCGACTTGCTCTTTTCGGGATCCAGGTCGTACACGACGATTTCGTCTATGCCCGGCATCCAGGAGAGCATGCCCGGATATTCGGACGGGCTGATGATGGAAACCTCGTGGTCGTGCTTCCGAAGGTAATGCATGAGCGCCAGGGATGAGCCGATAGCATCGCCGTCCGGATTGCGATGGGTCGTAATGACAATCTCTTTGGGAGATTGAAGGAGGCTCTTCAGCTCGTGGAGGTTTTCCATAAATAGAAGGCGAAGTTGTCAAAAAAAGCAAACTTAACCAAAAAGGATGGGCTCACCTGGGCGCATACCGGGTCAATGGTTACTTTTGCACGGCCATTTAACCATTCACCAAAACAACTCCTTTTACTATGGCAGGAAATCGAACGTTTACCATGATCAAACCCGACGCCGTGCAAGGCGGCCATATCGGAGCTATCCTCCATCAGATCAACGAAGCCGGGTTTCGCATTGTCGCCATGAAGCTCACCCACCTCTCGCCCCAGAAAGCAGGGGCTTTTTACGAAGTGCACAAAGAGCGGCCTTTTTATCAGGAGCTGGTTGATTTCATGAGTTCAGGCCCCATAGTGGCAGCTGTATTGGAAAAAGAAAATGCCGTAGAGGATTTTCGCAAGCTCATCGGCGCTACTAATCCGGCCGAAGCGGCACCGGGTACGATCCGGGCCAAATACGCCAAAAGCATCGGGGAAAATGCCGTTCACGGAGCCGATAGCGATGAGAACGCAGCCCGGGAAGCCGGCTTTCACTTTGCCGAAACAGAAATGTTCGATTACTGATGCTGCTACCTGGCCTGACTCTCGAAGCCTGGCCGGGCAGCAGGCGGGTCAGGCCAGGTCAACGAGCGTTACGCCGTCTCCGCCCAATTCAGGACTCGGGTGCCGGACGTCCATTTCCACATCGTATTCCCGCAGTTTCTGATGCACCGCTTTGCGCAGCACCCCACTGCCCTTCCCGTGGATGATCTCCAGCTGGGTGGCACTTGCCATCAGGGCCTGATCGACAAACTCTTCCACCATGCGCATGGCCTCTTCCATGCGCATGCCGCGAATATCGATTTTGGACTCGAAGCCGGCTGTTCGGGTCACCGTATCGGTGCGGACACTGCGCTGATCGCTAACGTCCAGGGGTGCCTTAGCATGACGAAGATCCCGCAGGGGAACGGTCATGCGCATTAGTCCCATCTGAACTATGGCCTTGTCCTTTTCCAGCGCCTCTACTACCCCACTGGCACCGCCACTTCGCATTTTGACGAAATCGCCAACCTGAATCGGAGCCTCTTTCTCACTCGGCGGGCGAAAGACCTCTTCCCGAAGCTCCCCGACCTTTTCGGATAGTTCTTTTCGCTCCTCTCGCACCCTCGACGCAAGGGCTTTGGCCTTTTCCAGGTTCTTCTCCTCGCGAATTTCCCGAATCAGCCGTTCCAGCTCCTTATTCTCCCGGGCAGCAGATTGGAGTTGTTGCTCCCGGCTTTCGAGCTTCTGTCGTTTTCGCCGGTGCTCCAGCTCGCGATGCATCTTCTCGTAGTTTTTGATCAGCTTGTCCAGTTTCTCTTCCTGACCACTCAGCCTGGCGAGCCGTTCGCTCAGTTCCTGCCGTTCGCGCTGCAGATCGACCAGCAACTCGTCCACTGCCTGGTCGCTCTTTCCCATCCGCTTGCGCGCGTAATTCATAATGCCCGTTGACAGGCCCACCTGGGTGGCGATCTCAAAGGCGTAGCTGCTGCCCGGTTTTCCGATTTTGAGCTCATAGGTGGGCGAAAGGGTATCCTTGTCGAAGGTCATGGCCCCATTCACCAGGCCTTTTGTCTTGAAAGCAAAGATTTTGAGATTGGAATAGTGGGTGGTGATGAGGCCGTAAACCTGTTTTCGATTCAGGTCCCGGAGGATGGCCTCCGCAATGGCCCCGCCCATTTGGGGGTCGGTACCGGAGCCGAACTCATCGATCACCAACAGGGTGTTTTCGTCAGCCTCCTTCAAAAAACGGCGCATATTTTCCAAACGAGAACTGTAGGTACTCAGGTCCTGCTCGATGGATTGCTGATCCCCGATATCCGCGAATAGTTTCGAAAATATACCGAATTCCGATTCCTCCCGAACGGGCAAGAGCATGCCGGACTGCAGCATGAGCTGCATCAGGCCGACGCTCTTCATGGTGATGGACTTCCCGCCGGCATTGGGTCCGCTGAGCATGAGGATGCGGTTGGCCCCGAACAGCTGGAGATCGAAAGGGACCGTCGGTTTTTCCTTTGCCTTATTGTGTACAAACAGAAGCGGGTGATATCCCTGAACGATCCCCAGATGAGGTTTTTCAAGCACGCGAGGGAGGTTGGCCTCCATGGCATTGGCCAGCCTTGCTTTGGCCTGGATGAGGTCGAACCGAACGAGCAAATCCTGATAGGTTCGGATGTGGCTTACATACGGGCGCAAGGTGTCGCACAATTCCTTAAGGATGCGATAGATTTCTCGCTTTTCTTCGGTCTGAAGGTCGAATATATCGTTGTTGATATCGATGACACCTTCCGGCTCGATAAAAGCCGTCTTGCCGGTGGTCGATTCATCGTGAATGATCCCTCGAATTTTGCGTTTGTGTTCGGCAGGCACGCTTAACACCCGCCGACCGTTTCGAAAGCTCTCCACATTGTCGGTCAGCCAACCGTGTTTGCGATAGGTATTCACCAGCTGGCGGAAACTGCGATCCAGTTCTTTTTGCTTGGAGATGATCCCCTTGCGTATTCGAAGCAGGCCCGGAGAAGCATCGGGGCGAATTTCTCCTTCCTCGTCCAACACCTGATCCATGGCCTCTTGGAGGCCGGAGTCGAACGGAATGGTGCGCACAATTTGATACAGGCCAGGATAGCCGTCCTGACGCTCCGGCGTGAAAAACGCCATCAGGTCGGCCGTAAGACGCAGCGTATTGCGAATGCGCTGCAAGCCGTCCAGAGGCAAAACATAATCGGGCACCTCCAGGTAGCGCAACTCCTCATTCAGGTTTTCATAGGCGGAAATGGGCGGACGCTCCCCCTGTTGGAGCCCGGTTGCATACTCGTGTACTTCTTTCAGGCGATCGCGCACCCAGTCCACATCGGTGCGGGGCGTTATTTCGCCGACGGCCTGGCGCCCCAGCGCACCATAGGAATATTCGGAAAGGATTTGAAGAATCTTATCAAACTCCAGCTTCTGGAAAAGGTCCTTCGGAATGCGTACCATGTGATTTCTCGTCCTTAAAACCGCGAATACGCGTCAAAAAAATAAAAAAGCTTGCGGCCTTGTACCTTCTAAACGGTATTACCTGTTGAAATGCACCCGGGTAGAGTCAGAGTATCGGCTGAGTTCGTCGAAACGCATTGAGAAACTGCCTCAGGGCTTCATGGGTTCGGTGCTTCCTCGTTGTCGAAATCAACAGCATCTGAAAGTCCCGGGGCACTTTCCGGTCACAACGCCGCCTTTCACCTGCCCCCCTTGTTCTGTCCGAGCGCTAAATACAGAATAACAAACAAACCGCCCGCCCGAGAGTTCCAACGCTTTGCCACCAGCAACCGGTCTGCCTAGAAAAAAGAACCTATGAACCGCTCGTTTTTTGCTTTCGTCTCGCTTTGCATACTTCTCCTTGCTGCCTGTCAGAAAGAGGACCTCACGCCCAACTCCCAGCCGCCGGTAAAGAAGGGACAGATCCGCTTCGACCAGCCTGAGGTCGGGCAGCAGTCGCGTTACGTCCTTTTTCAGGGTTCGCGTTATGCCGACCCCCAGGCACCGGATGCCTGGACCTATCGTTCGGACACCCTGATCGTAGAGATTGTGGGGCAGGACGACGCTGGGTTTTTGCTGGAAGAGCGGCTCAGCGAAGGCTCGCACGCCCGCTCCGCAGACACTGCCTATCTGCCCCATCCCGACACGGTCTACCGGTACTACATGCAGGTCGAAACCGATTCCGTTCATTTTTTCGCTGAGGAAGGCCCCTTTACTGTGAGTCACTTCTTTCAGGGGGCGCTGGATAGCCGGAAATTGCCCCTCGACTTCATTGCCGGTCCCAAAACAGCATTTTCCGGATGGAAAACCGATCTGCCGTATTGCGAGTGCTATCGCGAAGCTTATGCGGAGAACTCCCTGATCCTGGGCCAGCATTACGATCACCTCAATGTAATCATCAATAACGAAGCCATGCAACACGACGCGCTGGGCTTTACCTATGCCTACCACCCAGAAGGGGGCCTGGTCCGCTACTACTACGTGAGTTGGTGGTTCCAATCGGGCCAGGGCTGGGACCGACTGCCCGAGTAAGGCCGGTTGTCCATTTCCGGCAAGGGCCTACCTTTGGGGAAAATTGATCTCGTGGCAGGAAACTCATTTGGCCAGGCCTTTCGCATCACCACTTTCGGGGAGTCACATGGCAAAGCCATAGGTGTCATCGTCGACGGCTGTCCGGCGGGGCTCGATATAGAAATTGACCTAATCCAGCGGGAACTGGACAGGCGCCGCCCGGGCCAGTCGGCGATCGTCACCCAGCGCAAGGAGCGCGACCAAGTGCAGGTGTTATCCGGCCTTTTTGATGGCCAAAGTACGGGTACCCCCATTGCCATGATCATTCACAATGCCGACGCCCGCTCCAAGGATTACAGCCACATCGCCACGGCATTTCGCCCGTCTCATGCCGATTACACTTACCACGCCAAGTACGGCCTCCGCGATTATCGGGGCGGAGGCCGCTCTTCAGCCCGGGAGACGGCAGCGCGGGTCGCAGCAGCCGGAATCGCCAGGCAATTGCTCAGCCGGGCCGGTATATCGGTAAGGGCCTACGTCAGCCAGGTAGGGAACATTAGCCTGGACAAGCCCTATGAGGAACTCGATCTCGACCTGATCGAAACGAACCCCGTGCGCTGCCCGGATGCGGAAAAGGCCGGGGAAATGGAAAGCCTGATTCGCCAGGTTCGCAAAGAAGGAGATACCATCGGAGGCGTGGTCAGTGGCCTGGTGAGCGGCTGTCCGCCCGGCCTGGGCGAGCCGGTATTCGACAAGTTACATGCCGATCTGGCCAAAGCCGTTCTCAGCATTAATGCCTGTAAAGGCTTTGAATACGGGTCGGGCTTTCAAGGGTTGCACCTGCGGGGTTCCCAACAAAATGACGCGTTCTATCGCGAAGGCGAAGCCGTTCGCACGCGCACCAACCACTCAGGAGGCATTCAGGGAGGCATTAGCAACGGCATGGATATTTACTTCCGGGCAGCTTTCAAGCCCGTGGCCACCATCGTCTCCGATCAGGAATCGCTCAACGAAGCCGGCGAAGCGATCACAGTCAAGGGCAAAGGGCGCCACGACCCCTGTGTACTACCGCGAGCTGTACCTATTGTGGAAGCGATGGCGGCGCTGGTTCTGGCTGATCACTGGCTGAGGCACCGACTGGCGCGCCTGCAGGATGCCGGCGAGCGGCCTTAGTGCTCCTTGAGATTTAGCCCGGATTATGTTTTGTAACGAAATTCGGATACCGAAAAACCCATTGGCGGGCCAAGGGGTAGTATTGAGACGGCTTCTGAAGTTTCAAGGATAATACCGTTTCAAGTATGAAATGACCTATCCCGCTTTAAAATAGGTTGGATGCAGAAACTGAACCTATTTTGAAAGCGGGATT
>CAZQSF010000024.1:0-45100 GCA_964595955.1 uncultured Saprospiraceae bacterium | reverse complement strand
AGGTTCTCACATTCAGCCATTTAACGAACAACTCGACCTCCAACCTCACGTTAAATTACGAATTTCAACACATGCCGGCGATCTGCGCCCGGCATCCACTCGCCGGGCCTTAAAATTTTCCGCCGGTTCTTGTCGATTAGCTTTGCATGCCCACTCAGGCTGTCGGCTCCATCGGCTTGCGGAGTTGCCGGTAGGCATGCCCCAAGAATTCGATCAGGTCGCCGGCAATGATGGCCTCCTGCTGGGTCGCTTCGGCGGCCAGGTCGCCGGAAAGGCCGTGCAGATACACGCCCAGTTGGGCGGCATGGGCCGGGGTATACCCCTGGGCGAGTAAGCCGGTAAGCATACCGGTCAATACATCGCCGGTACCACCGGTCGCCATGCCGGGGTTTCCGGTTGCATTGAAGTAAACCGAGCCGTCGGGCAGGGCAATGCGCGTATGGGCGCCTTTCAGCAAAAGCACAATGCCCAGCCTTTGCGCTTCTTCCCGCTGCAGCGCCAGCTGTTCGAAGCCGTTTGCCGACGGCCCGAACAATCGCTCGAACTCCTTGGGATGGGGTGTGAGAATGCTGTTTTTCGGCAACTGGTCCAGCCACCCCTTATTTTGGGCCAGCAGGTTGAGCCCGTCTGCATCGATGACCAGGGGGGTGTCCCGGCGCAGCAGCAGTTCTTCCATCACCTGGGCAGTGGTCTGCCGCTGGTCGATGCCCGGGCCGATGCCTACAGCCTGATAAGGGTCCAAGCGGGGTGTTTCCGACAAATAGAACTGGTGCCGATCGACGCTGACCATAGCTTCTGGTACGGACTGTTGAAGAATGGCATAGGCGCAGGAAGGGGCGTGAATGGTCAACAGGCCTGCACCGCTGCGCAGACAGGCTCGCGCAGCCAGGATGGCCGCACCCACCTTTCCATAGCTTCCGACCATAAGCAGGGCATGGCCATACGTACCCTTGTGATCGTAACGGCGACGAGGGCGGAGCAGTTGGCGTATGTAGCCGGCATCGAGATAGAAATAAGGCGATTCGGTACGGGCAATGAAGCCGGTATCCAGGCCGATGTCTCCTAACGTCCAATCGCCTACGGCGGCGTCGTTCTCCGGAAAGAAAAAGCTGAGTTTTGGCAGTTGAAAGCTGAAGGTGTGGTGGGCCTGATACGTCACCCCTGCAGACGGCCGGTCGGCAAACAGGCCCGAAGGGATGTCAATGGCGATGCGCAAGACGGGTTGGGCATTCAGGTAAGACAGCAACTCGGCCCAATAGCCCTCCACCGGCCGGTTGAGCCCCGAGCCGAACAGCCCGTCGATTACAATGCTGTTTTCCGGCAAGTCGGGGAAGGTGTCGCCGTTGGTCAGTTGCTGCACTTCTACCGATTCGCGGGCGGGAAGTCGCTCGCGGTTGATCTGGTAATCTTCCGAAGCCGTATCGCTGACGCGGCATTCGAATACGGTCAGATCGTAAAAGCGCTGTTGCAGCAAGCGGGCAATGGCCAGTCCGTCGCCTCCGTTATTCCCCGGCCCGCAAAAAATGAAAACCGACCGATCCAGATCGAAGAAGGCGTGGGTAAACCATTGGACGAAGGCTTCGGCAGCGCGCTCCATCAGGTCAATGGATGGAATGGGTTCGTGCTCGATCGTGTATGCGTCGAGTTCCCGGACCTGAGCTGCGTTTAAAATTTTCATCCGGCTTTTTCAGCGAAGCTAAGGATTTTGGTAAAGGATGGGGTTGGCTGGTGCGCAATAGTTGTATGGCGGAGGAAGGATGGGAAGCGGAAGAAAAGCGATTTGTCCGGGCATCTGCGCCATCTCCCCGCAAGTCCTTACTTTGGGAGTATGGAATCTTCTGCTTTCTTCCGCGAGCTGGTGGTCGTAGAGCTAGCCAGTGTATTGGCCGGCCCGGCCGTGGGACAGTTCTTTGCCGAGTTGGGCGCCCGGGTGATCAAGATTGAGAACAAGCGCACCGGAGGGGATGTAACAAGGCACTGGCGGCAGAAAGGGGAAGATGCGAACAGCCCGTATTCGGCTTACTATTGCAGTACCAACTGGGGCAAGGAACAAAAGCTTCTGGACCTGAGAAATCCGGACGAGCGGGAAGCGGCCCTGGCCCTTATCGCCGAGGCCGATGTCCTCATCAGCAATTTCAAGCCTACATCGGCCCGCAAGCTTGGCTTGGATGCAGAGACTCTTCGCCAGCGTTTTCCCGGCTTGATCTATGGACAGATCCACGGTTTTGGCCGCGGAGACGAACGGCCTGCATTCGACGTGGTATTGCAGGCAGAAGCCGGTTTTCTGCATATGTGCGGTTATCCGGACGGGCCGCCGGCCAAGATGCCGGTTGCTCTGATCGATCTGCTGGCCGCACATCAACTCAAAGAAGGTATCCTGCTGGCCTTAATGGAACGGATGCGTAGCGGCCGGGGTGCTTATGTGGAGGCCTCGCTGCTGGAGTCGGCTGTAGCCAGCCTGGCGAATCAGGCGTCGAATTGGCTGATGAACCGGATCAATCCCGGACGGATGGGAACGGCACACCCCAATATTGCTCCCTACGGCTCCCTGTTCCGCTGTGCCGACGGCAAGGAGGTAGTTGTGGCTGCGGGAACGGAGGCGCAGTACCAGGCCCTGTGTACTGCCCTGGAAGCTCCTGAACTGGCCGGTGCACCTCGATTTTGCACCAATGCCCTGCGCGTACAGCACCGGACGGAGTTGGAGGAGGCACTAGCGCCCCATTTTGGGCGTTATTCGAGTGCGGACTGTCTTCAAAGGCTGAACCGGGCCGGTGTGCCGGCGGGGCAGATTCGGACCCTGCAGGAAGTTTTTGCAATGCCTGAAGGGCAGGCTATGGTGCTCGAAGAACAACTGGCGGACGGGACGACGGCTCGTTCGGTGCGTCAGGTGGCTTTTCGATTATCGACGGATGAATCTTGATTATCTACCCTTTACCATTCGAATATGATCAATCGCATTCTTTTATTGCTCAGCCTCTGGTTGCCGATTAGCGCTCTGGCGCAATACGAGTTTACCGAGCAAAAGCGGCTGGATTGCCTCCCGGTGGAGGATCAGGGGCGCACGGGAACCTGCTGGAGTTTTTCCACAGCCTCTTTCCTGGAATCCGAATTGCTTCGCATGGGCCAGTCGGCCGTAGACCTGTCGGAGATGTACGGCGTGCGGCTCGTATATGTGGATAAGGCCAGAAACTATCTGCTTCGGCAGGGTAAAGCCCAATTTAGCCAGGGCAGCCTGGGGCACGACCTGATCCATGCCGTAGCTCTGGGCGGGATCATGCCGGAAACGGTTTATCCCGGAACCGACAAAGAGAATGGCCGGCACGATCACCGGCAGTTGGAACGCGACCTCAAGGAACTCCTGGATGGCTACATTGAAAGCGGCGCCCCTCCCTCCAACTGGCGCGAGGAGGTGGAATTGATCCTGGATACCCACCTGGGGCCGTTGCCCGAAGGATTCCGGCATGACGGAAAAGAGTATTCGCCGGAACAACTGGCCGAACAGCTAGGCCTGGAGCCGGCGGATTACGTCAGTTTTTCTTCCTACACCCATCACCCCTTTTACCGGCCTTTTATTTTGGAAATCCCCGACAATTACTCCAACGGGTCGTTTTGGAATGTGCCGATGGATGGGTTGGAACAAATTGTGGATGCCGCCCTGGAAGCGGGCTACACCGTGGTGTGGGATGGCGATGTCAGCGAGCGTGGATTTAGTGCCGCCAAGGGGCTCG
Source organism: uncultured Saprospiraceae bacterium (assembly GCA_964595955.1). Taxonomy (GTDB): domain Bacteria; phylum Bacteroidota; class Bacteroidia; order Chitinophagales; family Saprospiraceae; genus JAJDFU01. The sequence goes on along the minus strand of CAZQSF010000024.1, from coordinate 41,372 downwards.
CCATTTTGCCATTGGACGAAAGCCGCGAAGACCGGTTCAAGAGGCCAGGACCTGAAATAACGGTAACGCAAGAGCTCCGCCAGCAGACCTTTGAGAGCTATGCCACTACTGACGATCACCTCATGCATCTGGTCGGAAAGGCCACGGACCAGGCAGGCAACGCTTACTACATCATCAAAAACAGCTGGGGCGATCGCACCAGCTTTGGCGGATACCTGTACATGTCGCGGCCCTATTTTCGGCTGAAGACCGTTTCCATTCTCCTGCATAAAGAGGCCGTTCCGTCGTTATGGGCCCAAAAGTGCGGTTGGAACTGATACCACGATCCCGCATAGGCCGTTATAAAAAAACAGCCTATGAGCATGCGATCCATTTGCTTGGTGTGGGCCTTGACGTCCGTCTTTGCGCAAGCCCAAACCCGCCTCGGCCTGAGCCTGGGGGGTGACTTTGGCTCCGAAGTCCTTTTTCGGGGCGGCTTGCCGCTGGAGATCCCGCTGAGCTCTGTTTTTTCCCTTCGACAGGAATTGTCCTTTACCCAACGGCAAGTACCGGCCGTTTTGCAGAACCTGGACCGGGAGCGCCGCTATTTTTCGGCAACCACCGGCTATGTTGAGCTGCCTTTGCTGGTCAAAGCGGAACTCCGGCTTCAGTCGTGGAGCCTGTTCGGACTTTTCGGCCCCTCGGTAGGTTTCGGCATGCGGGCAACGGCCTGGTATCGGGAAATGGGACGCCTGCACATCGAAAAACTGAACTGGGGGGAAGCCGATCTGCGCCGGTTTGATTTCGGATTCTTCGCAGGCTTGGGCGGCCAAAAAACCCTGCCCGACGGATACGTGCTTTTCCTTGACTTTCGATACTACCTGGGGTTGCTCAACCTCAACCTGCGCCCGGAAGGGGCCGCCATTTATCATCAGGGGAAGGCATTCACCCTGGGTTTTCTCATTCCCCTGAAACGAAAAACCGGGACCGACCCTGAGTAGGGCGGTCCCGGTTTTTGAGGCGATCCGGTCGGGTTGAGATCAGTCGTAGGTTTCCGGAATGCGCTGTTTGGCCTTTTTCGATTGAGCTGTGCCTTTTTTCATTTCTTCGCCGAGTTGTTGAGAAGCGGCGAAGGAGGTGACCATTTGAGAGAGCATGTCGCTGCCGGCCGTCGGGTTGTTGGGCAACAGGATGAGATTGCTGTTGGAGTTTTCGCCCATACTCTGCATGGTGTCGTAGTGTTGGGTGACCACGATAAGGGCCGATGCTTCCTGGCTGTTGATACCAACCTGGTTAAGCACTTCGACGGATTCCTCCAGGCCCTTGGCGATCTCGCGGCGCTGGTCGGCTATGCCCTGCCCCTGAAGGCGCTTGCTCTCCGCTTCGGCCTTGGCTTTGGCCACGATGCGGATGCGCTCGGCCTCCCCTTCGTACTCGGCGGCGATCTTGCGTCGCTCGGCCGCGTTGATCTTGTTCATGGCATGCTTCACCTCCGGATCGGGATCGATGTCGGTGACCAGTGCTTTGACAATGCCGTATCCGTAGTCGTTCATGGCTTCTTCCAACTCGCGCCGAATGGCTATGGCAATATCGTCTTTGCGTTCAAATACGTCGTCCAGCTTCATTTTGGGCACCTCGGCGCGCACCACGTCGAAAATGAAGGCCGTGATCTGTTCGTGTGGATTCTCGAGCTTGTAAAAAGCTTCGTAGATAGAGCGCTCCAGGATGTGGAACTGAACCGACACCTTGAGCTTGACGAACACGTTGTCGCGGGTTTTGGTCTCCACGATCACGTCCAGCTGTTGGATCCGCAGGGTAACCCGCCCGGCAACCTTGTCGACTATGGGGATCTTGAACTGCAGGCCCGGGGATTTTACGCTGTGAAAACGACCCAGGCGTTCCACAAGGGCTGCCGATTGCTGCTTGACGGTGAAAATACCGGAGAAGACGATGATGAGGCCCAGCAGGACCAAAAAGATCAATATGGGAGGAAACATGTGCTATTCGTTTTGGTGATAAAATACCTTTTAAGATACTTGAATTTGCGGGCTTTCGCCAGCCTTTTCGATCAAAAAGCTGCAAAATTCGAGTAGGGCGTAAAAATCAGAGGGTTTTGATTTCGGTGGTCAATTTGCTCAGGGTGTCTTTGGCATCTCCGAAGAGCATATTCGTCTTTTTGTGGAAGAAGAGCGGGTTCTGAATACCGGCATAGCCGGGCCGCATGCTTCGTTTCAGCACGATCACGTTCTTCGCATCCCAAACCTTTAGGATGGGCATGCCGTAAATGGGTGAGGAAGGGTCGTCTTCCGCAGCGGGGTTGACCACATCGTTTGCACCTACCACGACTACAACATCGGTGTTGGTCAGGGCGGAATTGGCATCGTCCAGATCGAGCAGCTTGGGGTAGGGAACGTCCGCCTCGGCCAGCAGAACGTTCATATGGCCGGGCATGCGCCCGGCAACCGGGTGAATGGCGTATTTCACATCCACACCGTTGGCTTCCAGCAGGTCGTCCACTTCTTTGAGTACCTTCTGGGCCTGGGCCACGGCCAGCCCGTATCCGGGAACGAAAACGACGGAGTCCGAGTAAAACAGCCGGATCGCTGCATCGTTGTGGCTGACCTCTTTGACCACCTGTTCGCCCTGGGCACCGGCCGGCCCGGCGGCGCCTCCGCCGAAGCCACCCACCAGTACGTTGAGCAGGGAGCGGTTCATGGCCTCGCACATCAGCACGGTGAGGATGGTTCCGGCGGCACCCACCAGGATACCCCCTACCAACATGATCTGATTGTTGTAAATCAGGCCGGCGGCAGCGGCTGACAGGCCGGTAAAGGAGTTGAGCAGGGAAATGACCACCGGCATGTCGGCCCCGCCGATGGGGATGACAAAGGAAAAGCCGTAGATCAGGCTAAGGGCGAGAAAAACATAGGCCAGGGTGCTGGCCAGCGGGCCATTGCCCAGCGTGAGCAGGTAAACGCCCACGCCCAGTGTCAGGATCAGGAGGATGATGTTGAGCACATTGTGTTTGGGCAGCGTGAGGGTATTGTCCCAGATCAGCCCCTGGAGCTTGGCAAAGGCAAGCATACTGCCCGTAAAGGAAATGCCGCCGATGAGAAGGGCCAGCAGTGCGATAATCACCTGCCCGGTTGCCATCTGGGTATCGCCGGCATAGTAGGCGATGAGTTCCGCCATGGCCAGCACGACGGCACAGGCGCCGCCCAGGCCGTTGAAGATAGATACCATCTGGGGCATGGCTGTCATCTGGATCCGGCGGGCCGATACCCAGCCCACACCGCCGCCTACGACCATTCCGCCGAATATCCAGGCGTAGTTGTTGGCCGCCCCGTCCATCGGGAGCAGGAGGGTGGCGATGATGGCAATGGTCATTCCGATGCCGGCCAGGATATTTCCGCGTCGGGCCGAATCCGGCGAACTCAGCAGGCGCAGCCCCCACACAAAGGCAAAGGCTCCGATCAAGGTGGCAAGTTGAAGGAGAAAGGTGGTCATATCGTTTGGGTAAAACGCGTGATCGAATGCGGTTTAGGAATCCGGCCGGGCGAAAAGCCTTCGTCGATCATCCGCCCTTTTTTTTCTTTTTAAACATTTCCAGCATGCGGTCTGTAACGGCGAAGCCACCGACCACATTCACCATGCCCAGGATAATGCCCAACAGGCCCAGGCCCAGGGTCAGGTAGTCGTTCGGGTCGGCCTGCCGAATGAGGAGGATGGCACCCAGGATCACCACGCCGCTGATGGCGTTGGCGCCCGACATGAGGGGGGTATGCAGTACGGTGGGCACTTTGGAGATCACCTCAAACCCCAGCAATACCGTAAACAACAACAGGAAAATCAGCAGGTAATACTCGTTGAAAAAGAAATAAACACTTTCCATGGAACTCCAAATTAAGCGACTTCTTCGGGAGCCGTTATGAGGGCGCCGCGGACGATCTCGTTGTCCATGTCCACATGCAGCTCTCCCTCCCGGATGAGGGTTTTCAGAAAATTGAGAACGTTGTTGCTGTACAGGGTGCTGGCATCCTGCGGCATTTTGGCCGCCAGGTTGGAATTGCCGATGATGGTGACGCCGTGGGCAACGACCACTTCCTGGTCTTGGGTCAGCTCGCAGTTGCCTCCGGTGGAAGCAGCCAAATCCACGATCACCGAGCCGGGCTGCATGTTTTCTACCGTGCTGGCGGGGATGAGCACGGGCGCACGGGTGCCTCGCACCTGGGCCGTGGTGATGACCACATCGGCCTTTGAGGCCCGGACCTGAACTTCGGCGCGCTGCCGCTCCAGAAATTCCTCGCTCTGCTGAACGGCATAGCCGCCGGCCTCGGTATCGTCGCGGGCACCTTCCACGTCCACGAATTTAGCGCCCAGGCTCAACACTTCTTCCCTGGCGGCCAGGCGGGTATCCGAGGCTTCCACCTGGGCACCCATGCGCTTTGCCGTAGCGATAGCTTGCAACCCTGCCACCCCGGCGCCCAGCACCAAAATCTTGGCCGGCCGGATGCTTCCCGCGGCCGTGATGAGCATGGGGAAATAGCGGGGCAGGTGAGCACCCGCTTCCAGAACGGCCCGGTAACCGGCAATGGAGGCCATGGACGAGAGGACATCCATGGATTGGGCAAGGGTAGTACGAGGGATCATGTCCAGACTAAATGCCCGAAGCTGATGGTGCTTTAACTTGTCGACGATGTCCGGCTGCCGAAAAGGGGCAAACTCAGAAACCACCACGGTATCCGGTCGGAGCCCCTGCAGCTCGGTTTCCGGGAGGGGATGGATGCTCACCAGCAGGTCGGCTTCGCTCAGGATGCGATCCCGATCGGCCAGCTGCACGGATTCGCCATAGGTTTCGTCGGAGAAGTAGGCCTGTTCGCCGGCGCCTTTTTCCAGCATGAGCTCAACGCCCAGGTTTTCGTATTTGGCCGCCACGGCCGGAATGAGGCTTACGCGAGGATCGTCTTGTTCGTTGAGAAATCCAATCTTCATGGGCTTTCGGTTGCTAAGGCGGTAGGAAGATAGGGAAAAATCAGAGTTTTCCACTCAGCTGCTGCCGGGGCCAAAGGCAGAAGCGGGAATACGGACCCGGCTCAGGATTTGGCCAGCCGGTGCGCAAACTGCTTGCGAAACTTGGAAACCTTTGGGGTGATTACAAAGGAGCAGTACGGATTGCGGGCCCCCACCTGATTGTAGTAATTCTGGTGTTCGGTTTCGGCCGGGTAAAATGCCTGTAAAGGGCTGATCTCCGTCACGATGGGATCGTCCCAAAGGCCGGTGGCCACCTGGGTTTTGGACCGCTCTGCCGCCTCGCGCTGCTCCTCGCTGTGGTAAAAAATGACGGACCGGTATTGCGGACCGACATCGTTGCCCTGCCGGTTGAGGGTCGTGGGATCGTGGGTACTCCAGAAGATCTCCAGGATCTCCTCATACGAGATGGTCTCGGGGTCGAACGTGATTTGGATTACCTCGGCATGTTCAGTCGTTCCGGAGCAAACCGTGCGATAGTTCGCCGTAGCGGCGGTGCCGCCTGCATAACCGGATTCTACTTTTAGTACGCCTTGGACGCGCTGGAAGATGGCTTCTACACACCAGAAACAGCCACCCCCCAACGTGGCTTTTTCGGTTTGCTGCGATCTGCTGTCGGGCATAGCTTTCTTTCGTTTAAAAGAGGAACAGGCGGGGTAGGGGATTGTTTCAGGTCGCGATGATTCTCGTTACGTAGGGCTTTGCGACTGCCTGGCATTTACGCACTGTTGTATCGTTGTGGGGGGATACTTTTTTTACAGACGTCAGACGAGTAGACGGTGGGCCAGCAGAGAGCTTACCTGTTCCCAAACCACCCTTTCTGACATTGGCAACCCGGGGTCTGAGGTGTTGCCATGAGCTGGGTGGAGCTCTCCAAGGACTTTTTGACAGGGCGTTTACCTAAGGTCAGCCGTTCAGCTTCGGCTTTTTTTCAACCGGAAATCGATTTTTTGCAGGTGGCTCAGGTCATTTTCCCGAACCAACGTAAAGGCCCCGTCCTGCAATTCTATTTCATACAGTCCGGTATTGGCGTGCTTGAAGCGTTGCATGTCCGAAAGAGGCCGCTTCATCATAAGGGTGAGCATGCAGCGCAAGGCGCGGCCGTGGGAACACACCAGCAGGAGTTCCTCCGGGCGGTCGTGCAGGCTCGCTATGAACCGGCCGATGCGCCGGCCCAACTCGTGGGCGCTTTCCCCGCCCTCCAGGCGGGCATGGAAATCGCCGCTAGACCAGGCGTCCATGATCGCCTTGTATCGCTCGTGCATGCCGGGGGTGCTGCGTTTACCCTCAAAGATCCCCCAGTTCATTTCGTCTAAATCGGCATGACGCTCCCAGGGCAAGGGCTTTTGTACAAAAGGCTCCATGGTCTGATGGGTGCGCTTGAGCTCGGAGGTGAGCACCGCATCGAAGGATGTGTCGCGGTAATATTCGAAAAGGGCCTGTGCCTGAAGGCGGCCGCGCGGATTGAGTTCCGAATCGATCCCGCCGCCCTGAACAATGCCCAGGCGATTGTATTCGGTTTCGCCGTGGCGAACCAGATAAAGGGTTTTCTTGCGCATAATGGTGGTGATCCTTCGCGCACAAAGGTAGGTTTTCCACTCGCCAACTGCCAGTTCGTGCGGGGAAAACCGCTTACCTTGTCCTGCGATGTTGTCCGTTTGCATACCGGTCTACCAAGTAGATGTGCGGCCTTTGGTTCGCAGCCTGCAGGCCCAGGCGGCGGTTTTGCCCATACCACTGGAGATTTTCTGCCTGGACGATGCTTCGGACCCTTTCTGGCAGCGCCTCAACCGGGAACTCGAGGGGCAGGATCTCGTCCGCTACGAAGAGCTGACCGAAAACCTGGGCAGGGCGCGCATCCGCAACCGGCTGGCCCGGGAAGCCGCCCACCCGTATTTGCTGTTTCTGGACTCCGACGCCAGGCTAAGCCGCCCGGATTTCCTGGAGCGCTATGTCCAAGAACTACCCACCAATGCCGTGCTTTGCGGGGGAGGGCACTACCAGCCGGAGCCGCCTGAAGACTCCCGGTATTGGCTGCACTGGTATTACGGAAGCCGGGTAGAGCAAAAGCCGGCCGCCCAGCGACGGCAACAGCCGTACCTCGGGTTCAAAACTTTCAACTTTCTGGTGCCGCGTCGCCTGCTCCTCGAACACCCCTTCGACGAGAATCTGGTGAGCTACGGACATGAAGACACGCTTTGGGGCATGGAATTGGAACGGGCCGGTATTCCCATCCGACATCTGGACAACCCGGCCTGCCATGCCGGCTTGGAGCCGGCGGAGAAGTTTCTGCAGAAGCAACGCCAGGCCATTGACCAGCTGCTCGTGCTCGAAGGGGCGTATCCCCGTTTGCCGGTCCGCCTGCTGAGATGGGGCCGGCAGCTCGAGGCCCGGCGATTAGATGCTCCGGTCCGTTGGATGGTGCAGTTGATTTCGCCCATCCTGGGACGGATGCTCACCGGGCATCGGTCAGTTGTCAGCTTGTGGGCGCTTCATATTTTCAAACTGGGCTACCTCCTGGAACGAAAAGCCTCCTAAGTTCTCTGCCGGCGATGCCTGCCGTACTTCTGTTGATCTCGAGCGATTTTGAATATTTTTGGAAAAAATCCCCAAATCCATGCGAAACGAGTTCATCGGATTTGCCGTCATTTCCTCCTTGCTGATTACCGGGCTCTCCCTCTGGGTTTGGCCGAATTTCTGGTGGGCTTATCTGTTCGTAGGCCCTTTTATCCTGCTGGGGTTGTATGATATGGTGCAGAAAAAGCACGCCATTATGCGCAACTACCCCATCATCGGCCGGGGTCGGTACCTGATGGAAGAATGGCGCCCCAAGCTTTACCAGTACTTCATCGAAAGCGATACCAACGGCAGGCCCATCAGCCGGATCAATCGCTCGGTCGTTTATCAGCGCGCCAAGAACGTGCTCGACACCTCGCCCTTCGGCACCCAACTGGATGTGTACGACGAGGGATATGAATGGATGAACCACTCCATCTGTGCGCTGTCGGCAGATGAACTGGATCCCGACCCCCGGGTCGTGGTAGGGGAGAAGCGATGCAGTCAGCCGTATTCGGCATCCATACTCAATGTGTCGGCTATGAGTTTCGGCTCGCTCAGCAAGAATGCCGTTCTCGCCCTCAACGGAGGCGCCAGGCTGGGCAACTTCGCACACAACACGGGAGAAGGTGGCATCAGCCCGTATCACAAAGCGCCCGGCGGCGACCTCATATACCAGATCGGAACGGGCTATTTCGGCAGCCGTACGCCGGAGGGCCGCTTCTCGCCCGAGCGCTTCCGGGAGCAGGCGCAGCTGCCGCAGGTGAAAATGGTGGAAGTGAAGCTCTCTCAGGGGGCCAAGCCCGGTCATGGGGGCATTCTGCCGGCCGGAAAGAACACGCCCGAAATTGCCGCGATCCGAGGCGTGGAACCGGGGACGGAAGTGGTTTCTCCGCCGGGGCATACGGCCTTTTCCACACCTATTGAGCTGTTGGCGTTTTTGCAGCAACTCCGGGAGTGGTCGGGCGGAAAGCCGGTGGGGTTCAAACTCTGCATCGGCCAGCCGCATGAATTTTTTGCCATCGCAAAAGCCATGGTAAAAACTCAACTTTTCCCCGATTACATAGCCGTGGATGGCGGCGAGGGAGGTACCGGGGCTGCGCCCCTTGAGTTTTCCAATTCCGTGGGTATGCCTTTCCGCGACGGCCTGGCCCATGTACACAACGTGCTACAGGGCTTCGGTATACGAGACGAAGTAAAGGTTTTTGCCTCCGGCAAGATCACCAACGGCTTCGATCTGTTTCGCGCTTTCGCTCTTGGGGCCGATGCCTGCTATAGCGCCCGTGCCATGATGCTGGCCCTGGGTTGCATTCAGGCGCTCGAATGCAATAAGAACGTCTGCCCGACGGGCGTGACTACCCAGGACCCGGAGCTGGTGCAGGGCCTGGTGGTGTCCGACAAGAAAGTTCGCGTCGCCAACTATCACCGGGAAACGGTGCACAGCCTGTTGGAACTTCTGGCCTCCGCCGGCATGCGCAAGCCCGGTGAGGCGCGCCGGGAGTATATCTTCCGCCGGGTAAGCATGAATGAGTTCCGCACTTACGATGAGATCTTTCCCTACCTGCCCGTGGGGTGTATGCTGCAGGAAGATACCGTGCCCGACCTGTATCGTCGAGCCTGGCGGGCTGCCCGGCCGGAGTCCTTTGCCCGGGCCAGTCCGGTTATGGTTTGAGCACGTCCCGGTAAATGGCCAATAGTTTCTCGGACTCCTTTTCCCAGATTAGTTCCCCGGCTGCTGTTCGGCAAGCTGCGCTCAACTGCCGGTATGCCTGGGGCGTATCCAGCAACCAACGGATTTTGTGGGCGATGGCCTGCGGGTTGAGCTCCGAAAGCAGGATCAGCCCCCCCCATTGCTCCTGCAGGTGGCGGTACTCCGGAAAATCGGGATTGAGTGACGGAATGCCCGCCTGCATGTAGTCGAATACTTTATTGGCCAGGGAGTGGTAATAGTTCAGCCCCATGTCGGCCAGCAAATTGAGCCCCAGGGTGGCTTTCGGCGTGAGCGCCCACAGGGATTCCGGTTTCACGTAGCCCAGGAACGACACGCGCTCGTCGAGTTTTTCCCTGCGAACGAGTTGGCGCAAGGCCTGGGAGAGATCCCCTTCCCCGGCCAGCCAAAGCCGGGCTTCGGGCAGGTCATGCATAGCCAGAATCGCTTCCTCCAGGCCGCGGCCCCGGTTGAGTGCGCCCTGATAGAGGATCACTGGCGGCCGGGAGGGCTCGATATGGGGTGGGGGCTCGCGCCGAAAGGGCAGATTGCGAATTACGCCAAAGCGAATACCGTAGCGGCTGCTCAGGACCTGGGCCAGCCCGGGAGCGACCGTGTAGGCGCACTGTACCCGGGGGATCAGGCTTTGAGCCAGCTGTTCCCAGATCCATCGGGTAAGCGGCCGGCCGGTCAGTTCGGGCACTTCGGTGAAGTACTCATGGGCGTCGTAGACCAGAGGGGTATGGCGCAGCCGACTGATCAGGAAGTTGGGAAGCAGCGTATCGAGATCTACGGCACACAAGGCGTCTGCCCGGGAGAAGAGCAGGTAAAAGAACAAGCGCAGGTTGTACTCCAGATAAAAGAGCTTGCCCTTTTGGAAAAGGCAATGCAGGCGCTTTTGGGCGAAGGGCCGCTCACTCAGGGGCATGGAAGCGGGTCGTTTGCGGCCGATCAACTGCACGGCATAGCCCGCTTCGGCCAGGGTCGTGCAGATGCGGATCATGCGCTGATCGTAAGACAGGTCGTTGGTAACGGTGCAGAGAATGCGGGTCATGCGCCGGCAAAGCTAGCGGATTTGGCTCATTTTCAGCTCCGCCAGTGCATCGTATCGCCTGTTTTGACCAGTTGTCCGGTTTCCATCAAATGTTCCAGCACCCGAATGGCCGAATCCTGCATGTGATGGGGAAACTGGCGAAGCAGGGCCTGCAGCGAAAGGGGGCGGTCCTGCAGGGCCGAACGAATAACCCGGATGAGCTCTTCCGCCGCCGGGCGATCCAGTCTCGGCGTTTTGCGCTTGAGGCACAGGTCGCAATGTCCACATTCGGGCGCGCCGGTTTCGCCGAAGTAGGCCAGCAGTTGCTGTGAGCGGCATTGCTCGGTTTCGGCATAGCCGATGGCCGCCCGAAGGCGCAGTTCGTGCTGCTCCTTTCGGAATTGATAAAGCTGATGATCAATAGTGAGGTTTTCGGCATCGACCCGTTCGCGCAGGAAGGTGAGTTGGGGCGTATCCTTTTGGGGTTTGTAGTCGATGATTCCATCTTTATCCAGAAAATTCAGCATTTGTACCAGCTTTTGCTCCGGCAGCCCCAAAAAGCGGGCCAACTGGCTTTCCCGAAGTTTGATGTAGTGCTGGAAAGCCCCCTGGTAGGTGCGAAGGATGCTCTTGAGCACGGGCTCCATGTTGGGGTGCTTGAGCTGGTAGTCGTAGAGCACTTCCTTGCTGACCTTAATGAGCAATTGCGCCGGCCGGTAAACCGATTCGGACAAGGCGAACCAGCCGTTTTCCTCCAGCACCTTCAAGGCGTAAAAAGTACTGCCGGCATTCAACTGGTAGGTCTGGCAAAAATCAACCAGGGAAAAGTCAAAGGATTGGCCCTGGCCGCCTCCGGCAGCGAGCTGAAAATAGGACCCCAGGGCGCGGTACACCTGCCGGATGGTCTCGAAGGGGGGGAAGGATTTCTGTGCCATTTTCTCCAGGCTGATCCGGTCGGCCGGCTGATAGAGCAGCACGGCAAAGGCCTTTTGCCCGTCGCGGCCCGCGCGCCCGGCTTCCTGAAAATAGGCTTCCAGGCTATCGGGCAGGTCCAGATGCACGACTGTGCGCACATCGGGTTTGTCGATGCCCATGCCGAAAGCGTTGGTAGCAACCATGATCCGGGTGCGGCCCTCCATCCAGGCTTGTTGTTTCTCCCCGCGGATGGGCGCCGGGAGGCCGGCGTGGTAGTAGTCTGCTGCGATGCCCCCCTGGCGAAGGATGCGCGCCACCTCTTTGGTGCGCCGTCGATTGCGAACATACACCAGGCCGCAGCCCGGGACGCTGAGCAGGACCTCCTTGAGTTTGTTGATTTTGGCTTCCTCATGGCGAACCACATAAGCCAGGTTGTCGCGGGCGAAGGAGGCCTGAAAGACCTTGCCGGAGTCAAAGGCCAGCTTTTCCTGGATGTCTTCGACGACCTGTGGGGTTGCCGTAGCCGTAAGCGCCAGGGCCGGCACGCCGGGCAGCCACTCGCGAATGGCGGCAATTTGCAGGTAGGCGGGCCGGAAGTCGTAACCCCACTGCGAGATGCAATGGGCTTCGTCTACTGCCAGCAGGTTGACCTCCATGCGTTTTATCCGCTCGATAGCCAGTTCCGTGCTCAGCCGCTCGGGCGAGAGGTAGAGCAGCTTCGTCTTGCCGTACACGGCATTGTCCAAAACGCGGTCGATATCCCGGTACGACAGGCCGGAGTGGATGGCTGCGGCCGGGATGTCCCTTTTCTGAAGCTGCGCAACCTGGTCGTTCATGAGGGCGATCAGGGGGGATACCACCAGGCAGATACCCGGGCGGGCCAGCGCAGGCACCTGATAGCAAATGGACTTTCCTCCCCCTGTGGGTAGAAGAGCCAGGGTGTCATGGCCTTGCAGCACATGCCGGATGATCTCCTCCTGCAATGGGCGAAACCGGGCATAGCCCCAGTGGCGTTTGAGTATGGCGATCGGTTCTGGTCCCATTCTGTAATTGGAAAATTACCCCCTTTGCCGGAAAAATAGAAATGGCGCCCCGAAGGACGCCACTTCTCACCAACTCAAATCGCAATATTTCGAACAGTAAAATGCTCAGATGATGGTCGATACCCGGTCCTGTATGGCTTCCGGACGCAGGCTGACCGCTTCTTCGTCCATGACCATGTGGGCAACCATATCGCCCACCTGGCTGCAGGACGAGGGTATGCGTGGACGGATGTCGGGGGTGCCGATTCCCTTGCGCAACACTTCGCTTAGAGCTTGCCAGACGGCTTCGGATTCGTTGGGAAGCTTGAAGTATTCCAGCATCAAGGCCACGGAAGCGATCGCGGCAATGGGGTTGGCGATATCTTTCCCGGCCGCTTTGGGCCAGGTGCCGTGTACGGGCTCAAACAGGGCCGTGGCGCCGCCCATGGAAGCCGAAGGCATCAGGCCCAGGGAGCCGGTGATCACGGCGGCCTCTTCGCTGAGGATGTCGCCCACCAGGTTGCTGGTGAGGATGACATCAAAGGCGGACGGTTTGAGCAGCAACTCCATGGCCATGTGATCCGCATAGAGATAGTCGACCTCCACATCGGGATAATCGGCCTGCATCTCCAGGACTGTCTTCCGCCAAAGGCGAGAGGTTTCAAGCACATTGGCCTTGTCGACCAAGGTGAGGTGCCGGCGCCGTTCGCGGGCGTATTCGAATGCAAAACGCGCGATGCGCTCCACCTCGACCAGGCTGTACACACAGGTGTCATAAGCTGTAGCCTGGCCCTCCCGCCAGCCGCGTTCGCCGAAGTAGATGCCGCCGGTCAATTCCCGGATGACCAGAAAATCGACACCCTCGAGCAGTTCTTCCTTCAGGGGAGACAGATAGTGCAACTCCTCGAATAGCTTTACCGGGCGAAGGTTGGCATACAGGCCCATGGCCTTGCGCAATTGCAGGATCCCGTCTTCCGGACGAGGCGTTCCATCCACCTGAAAGCGAAATTCCGGGCTGCCGCTTGCCCCAAAGAGTATGGCGTCAGCTTTTTGGCACAGTTCCAGGGTCTCCTCCGGAAGGGCTGAACCCGTTTTCTGCAAAGCTGCATGACCGATAAGCCCTTCGGCGAAATCCCATTCGTGCTCAAAGCGCTCGCCAATGGCCTGTAGCACCTTGACGGCCTGCCCGATAACTTCCGGGCCGATCCCGTCGCCGGGCAACAGAACAATGCGCTTGGGGGCTTTTTCGCTCATGGGGTTATACCTTTTTGTCGGCTCTACACTTTCAAATATATTTGACCGAAGGCCCCAGCCCAAATCAATTTGGAAGCAAGCTACGAGTTCAAACGAGGGCTTGTTGGATGTATACCCTTGATAGTCAAGAATTTTAAATCGTTCGATTTACAATGGCCAGCCAAAGAACGGATCAGTTGCTCAGGCTTATTTCCTCGCTTACCAAGGCTGAAAAGCGGCATTTCCGTTTGTTTGTGCGAAGAAATCAAGCCTCCGACGATCTGCTGTTTCTTCAGCTCTTCGATTTCCTGGATAAACACAAGGAGTATGACGAAGAGCTTTTGCTGCACAAGCTTCCCGATATCAAAAAAAGGCAACTGTCCAATCTCAAAGCCCATCTCTATCGCCAATTGCTGACCAGCCTTCGCCTGCTCAATACCCAGCACGCGCCGGAGATGCAACTTCGGGAGCTGATGGACTACGCCCGGGTGCTATACGACAAAGGCCTGTATCGCCAGAGCCTGGACATGCTGGAGCGCGCCCGGGAAAAGGCGGAACAAGGCCATTTCCACGCGATCTTGCTGGAGATCCTTGACCTGGAGCAGCAACTGGAAGGGCAATACATCACGCGCAGCGTGGCCGGCCGGGCTGAGGAACTCACTACGGAGGCCGAATGCCTGCTCAGCACTTATGAAGGAGCGCAAAAGTACGCCCATCTCTCGCTAAAGCTCTACAGTCTATACCTGAAGGTAGGCTATGCCCGCAATGAAAAGGATTACCATTTTGTACGGGCCTTTTTCAACGCCAATCGCCCGGGGCGTTCGTTCGGTGAGCTGGATTTTCTCGGCAAGGTCCACTACTGCCATTCCCACATCTGGTATCACTTTATCACACAGGAGTTTCGCCATTGCTACCGTCATGCTTTTCATTGGGTGCGCCTTTTCCATCGGCAGCCTGAGATGATCCAGCTTCATGCTCCCCTCTATCTCAAAGGGCTGCACAACCTGCTGAACGCTCTTTTCAATATGTGGTATTACGACCGCTTTGTGGAAGTGCTGGAACTGCTGGAGGACTTTCCCCGCCACTATCCCATTGGGCGGGAACGGAATATCGAGGGTTTGTTCACCATGTATCGCTACACCCACCTTCTCAAAAAGCACTTCATCGAGGGCTCCTACAGCGAGGGACTCCAACTGGTGCCTGCCTTGGAAACGCTGCTCACCGAAAATCCCTACCACTGGGATGACCACCGCATCATGTTGTTCTATTACCGCATTGCCTGTCTGTATTTCGGATGCGAAAACTTCGATCGCTGCATCGAATTCCTCAACCGGATCATTTTGGTCAAACATCCGGATTACCGGGAAGACATCCAGTGTTTTGCGCGCATACTCAACCTGATTGCCCATTTTGAGCTGGGCAACGGCCAGCTGGTGGAATACCAGGCCAAGTCCGTTTATCGTTTTTTGGCCAAAATGGAGGACTTACAGGCCGTTCAGGAAGAGATCTTTCGCTTTTTGCGCCGCACCTTGCGCATGCGCTCCGGTCAGCTACGGCCCGAGTTCGAACAATTAAAGCAAAAATTGATCCAACTGGAACGCAACCCCCTGGAGCGCCGCCCGTTTTTGTATCTGGATATCATCTCCTGGTTGGAAAGCAAGTTGGCCGGGCAGTCTGTTCAAGAGATCGTCCAGCGTAAGTTTGCCCGGCGGGAGAAGCGCCGGCTTCCCGCCGGCTTGCTCAACCGGCTTTAATTGCACTTTGCGTTTCAAATCTGAATAGGATCTATGAACCGATATCTTCCGCTTGCTTGTCAAACGCTGGCGCTCTGCCTGTTGACCCTGCCTCTGATGGCCCAGGTCGAAGGCATCATTCGCAATGAGGCCGGAGACCCCTTGCCCTTTGCCACGGTCTATGTAGAGGGCACCACCCAGGGCACCACCAGCAACCCGGACGGCGCTTATCGCCTGGAGTTGCAACCGGGGCAATACCCTTTGGTGTTTCAATACCTCGGGTACCGGCCCTTTACCACCCGGGTGGAAGTGGGTACCGCCCCCCTGACTCTAGATGTGACGCTTCGCGAGGATGCCGTAGAGCTTCAGGAAGTGGTCGTGCGGGCCGATGCCGAAGATCCCGCCTACCCGATCATTCGCAAAGCCATGGCCAAACGGAAATACTATCGCGACCAGGTTCCCGCCTACCAGTGCAAGGCTTATGTGAAGGGGAATATCAAGTTCCTGGAGGCGCCGGAGAAGTTTATGGGGCAGGAATTGGGCGACCTCGGCGGCACGCTGGACTCCAACCGCCAGGGCATCATCTATCTGGCCGAATCCACTTCCCGCCTGTCTTATCGCGCACCGGATGATTACCGGGAGGAGATGATCTCCACCAAGGTAAGCGGCGATGACAACGGCTTTGGATTCAACCGAGCCTCCCAGATGGATTTCAATCTGTACGAGAACTATGCCTTTTTCAACCGCCAGATCCTGAGCCCTATTGCCGGCAACGCCTTTGGGTACTACAAATATCGCCTTGTGGGCTCCCTGCCCGATGAAGCAGGCCGCCTGGTTCACAAGATCGAGGTCATTCCCCGGCGCCCGGAGGATCCCGTGTACCAGGGCTATATCTACATCACTGAAGGGCTGTGGAACATTCAGCAGGCGGACCTCATGCTGCGGCAAGGTTCGATCAAGGTCCCTGCCCTCGACTCGCTGCGCATCCGGCAGGTATATGTGCCGGTGAAGGAGCCCGACGTATGGCGCCTTTTCTCGCAACACATCGATTTTAAGGCCGGCCTTTTTTCCTTTCGGCTGGCCGGGAATTTTACAGGCATTTTTTCGGAATACGTACTGGAGCCCGAATTCACCAAAAGCACCTTTGGCGGCGAGGTATTCCGCGTAGAGGAGGGGGCCAACGAACTGCCCATGATCTACTGGGACAGCATACGCCCGGTTCCGCTCACTTCGGAAGAGCGCCTGGACTATGTGAAAAAAGACAGCCTGCAGGAAGTCCGCCGGTCCAGGTCTTATCTCGACTCGGTGGATCAGGTGCGAAACCGGTTTCGGGTATTCAATCTGATCACCGGCTACAACCGGCAAAATAGTTTTCGCAAACGGGAGCTCGAGATAAGCTCGCCCCTTACCACCCTTCAATTTAATACGGTACAGGGTTGGAATGTGGGCATCGACCTCGCATACCGCCAGGAGTACGGCAAGTACAACACCCGGTGGTGGGAAGCCAGTGCGCGGTTCAATTACGGCTTTTCCGACCGTCGTCTGCGCTATGGAGGCTCGTTCATCTATCGCTTCGATCAGGTACGGCGTACGCAACTTCGCCTGAGTGGCGGGGTGGAGGCGGCTCAGTTCAACGGGGAAAACCCCATAAGCCCCACCCTGAACAGCATGCTTACCCTGATCAACCGCCGAAATTACATGAAGCTGTACGATCGCTCCTTCGGCCTGCTGGCCTTTCAGCGCGAACTGATCAACGGTCTCCGGTTGAACACTTCAGTGGAATACGCCCGTCGCAGCCCCCTGGTGAACCAGACCAACTACAGCTTTAAAGACCAGAACAGCAGGACCTACCTGAGCAATGATCCCGTTGATCCGCTGAATTTCGACCCGGCTTTCGAGGCACACGAGGCATTGGTCTGGACCGTAGAACTCCGCCTCCGCTTCCGGCAGGAATACGCCAGCTATCCCCGCCGCCGCTTCATTCTCGGCTGGAAAGGGCCCGAGATCTATTTGCGCTATCGCAAAGGCCTTCCCTGGGCGGGAAGCTCGGTCAATTACGACCACCTCTCCGGTTGGTTGGAAGAGGTCTATCTGCCCACGGGAGCTGCCGGGTATCTCACCTATTTTGTGGGTGGCGGCGGTTTCCTGCAGAAGGATCGCCTTTTCTTCATGGATTTTCAGCACTTTCTCGGCAACCAGACGATATTCGGGAACCCGGAGCGCTATCTCCACACCTTCCTGCAACTCCCTTATTACGAGTATTCAACCTCCGGCGCCTACGGGCAGGCTATTGTAGAGCACCACTTCGACGGCTTTCTACTGGATAAGGTGCCCGGATTGAGCAAACTAGGGTGGAAAATCGTATTGGGAGCTGCCTTCCTTTACACAGAGGAGCAACAGGACTACCTGGAACTCAGGGCAGGTATGGAAAATATCGGCTGGAGCGTATTTCGATTCTTCCGGGTGGACGGGGTATTCAGCAGGAATGCAGCCGGCGAGTGGGACAGTGGTTTCGTATTGGGAATTCAGTTGCCGACCAATTAGGTTATACCCATTGCGAAGTGGTTTGGGAGTTTTCATTACCCCAAACCCAGCAATGCTGATCCATGACGATCCTACAGCTATCAGGATTGGTACGAAAGGGTTCCCAAACCCTTTTGTCGTCCGAACATCCAAACGCTTCAGGCGTCCTCAGTATCCAATTGGGCAATGTACATGAGGATAAATCCAACCAGGACCATGGCCACTTTTAGCACAAAGCCCAAAAGCCGGCCCATATCGTCGAGCCAGGCCAAAAACGTAAATTGAAGACCCACCAATGAGAGGATAATGGCTAGAAAGCCCGTGCCTGCCAGCAAGAAGCCAACCACCGTAAGCCATGCCTTGTTTTTCTTCATGTTGGGCGTGGAATGCGAAACGCTCAAAATTCGATTCACTGGTAAAATTAGTAATTTTAAGTCCCCTAACGAATTGCCGAAGCCTGCTTATGATCAAGATCATTGAGTGTCCGCGCGATGCCATGCAAGGCATCAAGCCCTTTATTCCGACCGAAACCAAGGCCATGTACCTCAATGTCTTGCTTCGCGTGGGTTTTGACACGCTGGATTTCGGCAGCTTCGTATCTCCCAAGGCCATACCCCAGATGCGCGATACGGCCGAAGTACTCGAACGACTGGAGCTGGCGCAGAGCAAGACCCGCCTTCTGGCCATAGTGGCCAACCGCCGGGGGGCTGAGCAAGCGGTGGAGTTCGACGAGATCCGATATCTGGGTTATCCCTTTTCCATATCCGAAACCTTTCAGTTGCGCAATACCAACGCCACCATCGAGGAATCGCTGGACCGGGTCAAGGTGATCCAGGATATCTGCCTGCGAAACGGCAAGGAGATGGTAGTTTACATTTCAATGGGTTTTGGCAATCCCTATGGCGACCCATGGAACGTAGAGACCGTTCAAAAATGGGTGGAGCGACTCCGCGAACTGGATATTACCTATTTTCAGTTGTCCGATACGATTGGCGTTGCTACGCCCGAGAGTATCGCCTATTTGTTCAGCCAACTCATTCCGGCATACCCACAGCTGGAGATCGGTGCGCATCTCCACACCCAACCCCACAACTGGCGCGAAAAAGTGAAGACGGCCTACGACAACGGCTGTCGCCGCTTCGACGGGGCTATAAAAGGCTATGGCGGCTGTCCGATGGCTAAGGACGACCTCACCGGCAATATGCCTACCGAGCATCTCGTCCAGTTTTTCTGCGATGAGGCCGGCGAGGAGCTGTCCATCGACCGGGATGTCTTCCGGGAAGCGATGCGGATGAGCCAGGAGGTATTCCCCCTGTAGGCTTCGGAGGTGGTTTGCCAAACGTTTTTTTGTAATTTCCCTATTGCAATTAAACCCACAAGAAAATCGAACGAGCTATGGCAAAAACGATGCAATGGTACCTGGACAAATACGGTGAGAGCCATCAGAATCACACCAATAAGCTGATCCATTGGGTTTGCGTTCCCACGATCATGTTCAGTTTATTTGGCCTGTTGTACGCCATTCCCTTTCCCGGAGGACGCAGCTTATTCACCAACTGGGCAGCTGTGCTGTTGCTCGGAGCGCTGATCTATTACCTCCGCCTGTCCATTCCCATGTTCCTGGGCTTTTTACTCATCGGATCCCTGTTGTTGCTGGGCAACCACGCCATCTACGAGGCCGTCGGGCGTCAGGCCGGCACTCTGGCCCTGGTATCCCTGGGTATTTTTGCGGTGGCCTGGGTCGGGCAATTCATCGGCCACAAGATCGAAGGGCAGAAACCGTCCTTTCTGGAAGACGTGCAGTTTCTGCTCATCGGGCCGGCCTGGCTGCTTCACTTTATCTATAGAAAGGTCGGCATTCCATATTAGGAAACCCTTTCGCCCGGAAAACATAGAGCGCTTCCCACCCCTTGGGCATGCGAATTGCGAAGCGCCTGAGGTTGAGGGATTGCCTGGGTTAAGCATCCTGGTGCATCGGCTTGAGATGTGCCCGATTTTGGGCTTTTCCAAGGCCCGGACTGTGCTGATGGAAGCGATTCGGGACAAAGGAACTATTCCCGGTCATGGGCAGTCCGAAGGCACCTCATGGACTATTATTTTTGATCCTAAAACCAGTATTCTACAATTTGACTCCCTTGTGCTCTTGGGCCGGTCCATGAATACTTCAGAGCCGGAATCGGGGATACAGGACAACAAAAAAGCCTATTCAGGAGACCTCCTGAATAGACTTTGGTACGGATTGAGGTATCAGCGGGAGCCTACATCATGCCGGGCATGCCGCCCGGCATACCGCCACCGGGCATAGCGGGCTCTTCCGGTTCGGGCTTGTCGTTCACCACTACTTCGGTCGTGAGCACCATGCCTGCAATGGAGCCTGCGTTTTCCAGGGCGATGCGCGTCACCTTGGTCGGGTCGATCACACCGGCCTTTTTCAGATCTTCGTATACATTGGTGCGTGCGTTGTAGCCTTCGGCCTCGTTGCTGGCAGCTACTTTCTGGAAAACGACGCTGCCTTCCATGCCGGCATTGTCGGCAATAATGCGCAGGGGCGCTTCCAGGGACTTGCGCACGATCTGGATGCCAATGGTCTGGTCTTCGTTATCGCCGGTCAGGCCCTCCAGTGCGTCGATGGCGCGAACGAGAGCAACGCCGCCTCCGGCAACGATGCCTTCTTCCACAGCTGCGCGGGTGGCATGCAGGGCATCGTCCACGCGGTCTTTTTTCTCCTTCATTTCCACCTCAGTAGTGGCACCCACATAGAGTACAGCTACGCCGCCCGCCAGTTTGGCCAGGCGCTCCTGCAGCTTTTCGCGATCGTAGTCGCTGGTCGTATTTTCGATCTGCTGTTTGATCTGGTTGATGCGAGCGTCGATCTGCTCCTGCTTGCCGCCCCCGTTAACGACGGTGGTATTGTCCTTGTCGATGACAATCTTTTCGGCAGTACCCAGATGGCTGATGTCCGCATTTTCCAGCTTATAGCCTTTTTCCTCGCTGATGACAGTGCCGCCGGTCAGTACGGCAATGTCTTCGAGCATGGCTTTGCGGCGGTCGCCGAAGCCCGGGGCTTTCACGGCTACTACCTTCAGCTGAGCGCGAAGGCGGTTCACCACCAGTACGCCCAACGCCTGGCTCTCGATGTCTTCAGCAATGATGAGCAGGGAGCGGCCGGCCTGGATCACTTTTTCCAGTATAGGCACGATGTCCTGCATATTGGAAATCTTCTTATCGTGGATGAGGATGTAAGGCGTCTCGTACTCCACCGTCATGTTTTCCGTGTTGGTCACGAAGTACGGCGAGAGATAGCCGCGATCAAACTGCATACCCAGCACCTCGTCCACATAGGTCTCGGTACCCTTGGCTTCCTCTACGGTAATGACGCCGTCCTTGGATACGCGCTTCATGGCGTCGGCGATCAGTTGGCCGATCTGGTCGTCGTTATTGGCTGAGATGGCACCGACCTGGCGGATCTTCTCGAAATCGTCGCCGATGACTTCCGTTTGGCTCTTGAGGTTTTCCACCACAGCTTTCACGGCTTTATCGATTCCGCGCTTGAGGTCCATGGGGTTGGCACCGGCGGTGACGTTCTTCAGGCCGGCATTGATCATTGCCTGGGCCAGTACGGTGGCCGTGGTGGTTCCGTCGCCGGCAATGTCGGCCGTTTTGGAGGCCACTTCCTTGACCATCTGGGCGCCCATATTCTCTACGGGATCTTCCAGTTCGATCTCTTTAGCAACCGTTACCCCGTCTTTGGTAATCTGGGGGGCGCCGAAACTTTTCTGAATCACAACGTTTCGACCCTTGGGTCCCAGGGTTACTTTAACGGCATTCGCCAGGGCATCTACGCCGGCGCGCAGTCTTTCCCGGGCATTTCTGTCAAAACTTATCTCTTTGGCCATGTTGGTTTATGGTTTTTTTGTGAAAAAGGTAGGTGAATGGGTCGGGCCTTTGGATCAGCCCACGATGACCAGGATGTCGTCTTCGCGCATGATGAGATAATCTTCCCCATCGAGCGTGATCTCCTGGCCGGAATACTTGCCGTACAAGACGATATCGCCTTTTTGTACCGTCATGTCGTGGTCTTTTTTTCCGGGGCCAACGGCAACCACTTCACCGCGCTGCGGTTTTTCTTTGGCCGTATCGGGAATGATAATTCCTCCTTTGGTTTTTTCTTCAGCAGGTGCGGGTTTGACAACGACCCGATCGTTAATTGGCTTCATGTTCATTTTGAAAAAAGTTTAAGGTCATTCGGAAGTAGTTCAACGAACACTATCAGGCACTGCCAACCCCGTGCCAATGTGAAATACCTGTCAGAATTGCAGGCGATGGCAGGTGGCTGACAGCGGGAAAATACTTGGCTTGCCATTGTGGCAAAAACAAGGACGCCCGGAGAAACAGCACATTTCTCCGGGCGCCGGCCGCGATAAGCCTGTATGCGAAATTATTCGCTCAATAATTGTTGGGCCCCTTCGGGCATGTCGCCCACCAGTACGGTCGTGAGAATGCAAAGGGCAAACAGGGCGATAGCCAAGTACCAGGTAGCTTTTTCGATAAAGTCAGCGGATTTGGCAGCACCGAACATCTGGTTGGCCTGGGAGCCGCCAAAGGTGGAATCCACACCGCCGCCTTTTGGATTTTGGATCAAAACCGCTCCCATGAGCAAAACGCTGATCAGCGCAATCAATACGGTCATCATTACCAGCATATCACATTCGTTTTATCGCGTCTATTTTGGCGGCAAAGAAACTACTTTTTTCCGGGAATTTCAACTTGAGTTTTTCGTACATCGCCACAGCCTCTTTGTACAAGCCCTGCTTTTCAAGGAGTGAAGCCAGGGTCTCGGAAACGGTTTCTTCCGAGGGCGTAATGCTTTGCTGTGCGATCTCCTCAACTCTTCGGACGGATTGGCTGTCGAGATACTTCTTGCGGGCCGATCGGGGCGAGGGGCGCTTTTCGGATTCCATGATCTCGCCCAGCTGAACCTTTATATGGGCGGGCTGAAATTGTTTGACCCAGCTGGTGAAAGAACTCTTGGGGTTCGGCTTCGGCTTTTCGCTGCCTTCCCGTTCCGGTTTTTCGGCGGGCGCCTCTTCCCGCCGGGCAGTGGGCGGGGCTGCTTCCGAAGATGGGAGCTCATTTTCCCGTGCCGGGGATTCTTCCGGCCCGGCTTCCGGGGGCTCGGGCTCCGGAGCAACGGGTGCCGGCCGGCTGGGTTGCGCATCGGCCGGAGGAGGTGCGGATGCCGAGGCTGGAAGACTAGATAATTCCCGGAGTTCAAGCACTTCTTCGCGGCTCTCGAGGTTGAGCGTATCCAGTGGCTGAAACTGGGCACGCAGGCGGAAGACTTGCCGGCGAAGCGCCGGGCGGTCAATACTGGTTACTGAGGCGCGCACCAAATTTTTGGCAGCGTCCGGATGGTCCTCCATTATGGATTTTTCAAGCAGGAGCTGATGCAGATTGGCACAGTAAGGATACTGAAGTACCAGGCTCTTCAACTCGTAGTAGTTGAGTTGGTAAAGACGGGAGGGGTCTACCAGGAAAGATGCAAAATTGTCGGCATTCATAGGCTGTTACCTCTGCAAGCCCGAAAAGATAAGAACAAACGGCTTGATTGCCAAATTGTTAGGCCTGGTTTTTCAGGAATGCCACTAGCTTGCGAATGGCTCGTCCGCGGTGGCTCATGGCGTTTTTTTGCCCGCTATCCATTTCGGCAAAGGTTTGGTCGAACCCTTCCGGTATAAAAACGGGGTCGTATCCGAACCCACCGCTGCCTTTCGGCGCTTCGGCTATGTGCCCCCGTACGATGCCTTCAAATAAATATTCCTGTCCCTCCCAAAGCAGGGCAATGACTGTGCGGAACTGGCCCGAGCGGTCGGCTTTGGGCGCGAGCTCGCCAAGCAGTTTGGCCATGTTCTGCCCGGCATCGCGCTCCGGGCCGGCATAGCGTGCGGTGTACACGCCGGGAGCCCCATCGAGTGCATCGACCTCCAGGCCGGTGTCCTCGGCAAGAACGGGGCCGTCCCAGCGCGTCTTCACATACCGGGCTTTTTGCAGGGCGTTGCCTTCCAGTGTGTCCTGGGTCTCGGGCAACTCCTCGGTGACCCCCGCCTTCTGCAAGGGAATGACTTCGAGCGATCCCGAAAGTAGCTGATTGACCTCCAGTACTTTGTTGGGATTCTGTGTGGCAAAAAGAATGGATCGCTTCATGTTTCGTTGAACATCATTTGAAGAGCCTTCCACAACGGACCGGACATTTTCTTTCCCCCGGCCTGCCGCTCGGCCTGTATCGCTTTCAGATCATGAGCCCAAAGATACTGGCGCATACCAAGGCGAAAAAGCGTATATTCCTCGGGTTGTATAGCCAGGCCTAGCCGCATAGGCGAAAGCCCGAAGACGATAACCCGCTGAGCCTCCAACCGGCGAAGCAAAACGAGCAAACCAAGCTTCTGTCCAGCCGTTAAAGAAACGGAGAAAATCTCCTGTCGATTTTGGATGGGTAGCGCGCTCAGGATCTTTTGCAGAAAGGATGCCAACTCATCCGGAGAATGCCCGGGCCTTTCCCATACAATTACCGTAGGCCTCGGGCTTTCGGGCAGCTCCAGCCGGGCATCCTCCACCGGATGTTCGAGGCTGTAAGCCGGAAAATCGAAAAACGAATCGCTCCAAATATTATTCTGTGAAGACTGCAAAAGGATGAGTTTTTCGTAATAAAACGTGGCAAACAAGTCTAAATGTAGAATAAATTCATCAGCTTTAGTAGCTTTGGATCAAAAATTCGGCCATGATGAAATATGAGATTCCCGTGACGAAAACGAGTCAATCCCGCCTTTCAGAGGTGGACTTCAACGACATTCCGTTCGGACGCGTTTTTTCCGACCACATGTTTATGTGCGACTACAAAGATGGTCGCTGGGAAGAGCCGCTGATCGTCCCCTTCGGCCCATTTTCCATTCACCCTGCTGCCATGGGACTCCACTACGGGCAATCCATATTCGAAGGGATGAAAGCCAGTAAGAGCCACGATGGTCGTCCGCTCCTGTTTCGCCCCGAGATGCATGCCAAACGGATCAATGCCTCCGCAGAACGCATGTGTATGCCGGCTTTTCCGGAGGAGCTTTTTCTTCAGGGGCTGAAAAAACTGGTGGGTCTGGATGCAGCCTGGATTCCGCCGAAGGCAGGTAGCGCCCTTTACATTCGCCCCCTCATGTTCGCCAACGATGAGTTTATCGGGGTGAAGCCGTCGCTCACCTACAAGTTCATCATCTTTACGGGGCCGGTAGGGCCGTATTATCCCAAACCGGTAAGCTTGCGGGCCGAGCAAAAATACGTACGCGCTGTGGAAGGTGGCACGGGCGAAGCCAAGACGGCCGGCAACTACGCGGGGGCCCTGCTCCCGGCCAAGCGGGCCCAGGAGGAAGGTTTCGACCAGGTCATGTGGCTGGATGCCCACGAGTTTAAATACATTCAAGAGGTGGGCACGATGAACATCTTCTTCGTCATCGACGGCACCATAGTGACCCCGCCCACCGGAGGCACGATTCTGAAAGGCATTACGCGGGATAGTATACTCACCATCCTCAGGGATAAAGGGTACGAGGTAGATATCCGGCCCATCACGGTAGACGAATTGATCGAAGCCCATCGCGCGGGAAAACTGGAAGAGGCCTTTGGCTCGGGTACGGCAGCCGTAGTGGCCCACGTTTCAAAGATCGGGATCGGCAGCGAGGTGCTCACCCTGCCTCCGATGGAGGAACGCCGCATAGGCGAACTGGCCAAGAAAACGATCAACGATATGCGGGCAGGACTTATTCCGGACCCGTACGGCTGGATCGAAGAGGTGCCGGTGCCCAAAGCGGCCGAGGTTTAAGGATCTGCAGGCCCCTTGCAAAAAAGCCGCTGGTCCAGTCGGGCCAGCGGCTTTTTTCGTGCGATCAGGACGGGTCCTCTTCTTTGAGAGCTTCCTCGCGGGCTGAGCGGGCCGGCGGGGATTCGAATATTTCTTCCAGCTCATTCTTCATCAACACTTCCTTCTCGAGGAGTCGATGAGCCAGGCGATCCAGTTCCTCGCGGTGGTCGCGCAGCAACTGTTTGGTGCGCTCGTAAGCCTCCTCGACCAACGCACTGACGCGCTCGTCGATGCGTTTGGCCGTCTCCTCGCTGTACGGCTTGGTAAATCCGGAGTCGTAGCGGCCCGTGCTGTCGTAGAAGCTCAGGTTACCGATCTCATCATCCAAGCCGTAGTAGGCCACCATGGTGTAGGCCTGTTTGGTGATCTTCTCCAGGTCATCCAGCGCTCCGGAGCTGATCTCGCCGAAGACAACCTCTTCGCTTGCTCGTCCGCCCAGGGTGGCGCAAATGCGATCCAGGAATTGCTCTTTCGTCATGATCACGTTCTCCTGAGGCAAATACCAGGCAGCACCCAAGGATCGGCCGCGCGGTACAATACTCACCTTGAGTAAAGTGTCGGCATTGGGCAGATACCAGCTCACGGTCGCATGGCCGGCTTCGTGGTACGCGATGATGCGTTTTTCCTTATCCGAAATGATCTTGTTCTTTTTCTCCAGCCCGGCGATGACCCGGTCCATGGCATCAAAGAAGTCGGCCATTTCGATACGGTCCTTTTCCCGGCGGGCGGCAATGAGAGCCGCCTCATTGCATATGTTGGCGATGTCCGCACCGGAAAACCCGGGGGTCTGTGCGGACAGAATGTCCAGATCGATGTCGTCGGCCAGTTTGAGGGGTTTGGTATGGACCTTGAAGATGGCCTTCCGTTCGGTGAGGGTGGGCAACTCCAGATAGATCTGGCGATCAAATCGCCCGGGACGCATCAGGGCGCGATCCAGGATTTCGCCCCGGTTGGTAGCCGCCAGCACGATTACACCGGTGTTCTTTCCGAAGCCGTCCATTTCAGCCAGCATCTGATTGAGGGTGTTTTCGCGTTCGTCATTGGTTTGGAAGGATGCCGCGTTGCCCCGGCTCCGCCCGATGGCGTCGATCTCGTCGATGAAGATGATGCTGGGCGCGTTTTGTTTGGCCTTTTTGAACAGGTCGCGTACCCGCGAGGCACCCACGCCGACGAACATTTCCACAAATTCCGAGCCGGAAATGGAATAGAAGGGCACCCCAGCCTCGCCGGCAACGGCGCGAGCCAGCAAGGTCTTCCCGGTACCCGGAGGCCCTACCAACAGCACCCCTTTGGGAATCTTGGCTCCCAGGCGGGTGTATTTTTCCGGATCCTTGAGGAAATCTACAATTTCACGCACTTCCACCTTCACCTCGTCCAGGCCGGCCACGTCGTCGAAGGTGACCTTGCTCTCTGTGTCTTTGGTGAACAGCTGAGCGGTGGACTTGCCGAAGTCAAAAATGTTGCGCCCACCGATCTGTCCGCCTCCCGGGCGCATGCGGTTGAGCAGGAAGAACCAGATGCCGATGATAATCAGGAAGGGGAGGACCCAGGCCAGGATGTCGCCCAACCAATTGGTTCGCGACAGATAGGTCAGTTCGATGCGTTCCTCCGGGGCTACATCTTCCTGCGCTTTTTCCAGGTCGGCTTCGAAGTTTTCGATCGAACCGATGACAAAGGTGTAGTGAGGTCCGGCCTGCGAGCTGTCGATCTCGCTGTGCCGGCCCGTTCCGAGTTCCTTTTTCTTGATGTAAACCTCAGCCTGCTCTTTATTGACCACCGTGATTCGTTCCACTTGTTCGTTGGCCAACAGATCTTGCTTGAAGGAGGTATAGGAGATCTCCTCCGGCTGGCTGCCGAAGTAGCTGAGGCCAAACTGAACGAGAAGGATACCCAGCAGCAGGAAGTATAGCCAGCGTATGTTGAAGCCGGAAGGTCGGCCACCGTTCTCCGGCTTGCCGTTTTGAGGTTTCCCCGCGTTTTGGTTGGGTCTGAAATTGGGAGTAGCCATATAAGTCAATTAGATCCGGCAAA
Organism: uncultured Saprospiraceae bacterium; assembly: GCA_964595955.1. GTDB lineage: Bacteria > Bacteroidota > Bacteroidia > Chitinophagales > Saprospiraceae > JAJDFU01. The sequence continues at coordinate 13,708 of CAZQSF010000024.1, read as the reverse complement.
AAAAGAACGGCCGTCAGCCGGTCACTTTCGAATTTCGCTTAGCGCACTTCCAGGCCGTGCCGGCGCACCTGAATCCAAATCGCGCAATATCGAATGTACAAACAAATGCATGCCTTAGGAGTTTGCTTCTTTCTCAAAACCTTGTCCGCAGGCTTGCTCAGGTAAGAAAATGGACAAAATCAGCTCTTCCTAGTGCAAAAATCACTGGATTTCGTCACAAAAATCATTGAAATTGAAGGGGAAGTAGTACTATTCTTGTTTTGATACCGATTTTTCAGCGTGCGTGCGGGCAGAATGCCTGGCATTCCGCGAACCTCCGAACGAACGAGCAAGTAGTATCAACGAGGATTTTGTGTACTGAAAACGAAATTGTTATGACAACCCTGACCAACAACCGATTTCGCTCTTCTTCTCAGCGGTCCTGGAACCGGGCTGAAGCCTCCCTTCAGGATGTCATTTTTCTGGAAAAAGAGGCTCGTTTCTTCATTCGTCTGCTCGATCAGTGCGAGACTGCCAATCCGGATCCGGGTATGGAAAAAGAATATCAAAGCCTGAAAGACCGGTTTCGGACGTTTCAACAGAGTCTAAAACAGCGAGGAAAGAACACCCGTGCTTTCAACCCCCTTAATCAGACGGTATCGGCCCGTCCGGAAACGGACCGTTCCCATTCACCGGAAACCCTTCTCCGCGATTACCAGGAGCTTAAACAGGAAGCCTTCCAGAGGATCGGGCGTTTCTTTTCCGTGCGTATCCGATAGAAGTGACCGTATTTTCCAAGGCTCTTTTGCCGCATTTTCCATCCAAAAGTTGGAAAAGTACATCTTCCTTTTGGCGATCCTACCCAGCCGGGGACCTTATTCTTTATCTCTATCAGCCGGACCATCGCCCGGGCTGAAGAGGCGGAGATTCCCCGGCCGCATCGGAATAGTGGACCGAAGGACTTTCCAAGGGCTCTGCGGGTTGCCGGGCTATTTCTCAGGCTCTCCAACCCTTTTCGGATTGCATAGGTCGAATTGATATTCGCATGAAACACCGGCAATTGCCAGAACGAATCTGCTCATGACCGCTTTGCCCGAATGGCTTGCGTTTGACCTGGACGGCAAACCGGCCCCACCATTGGACGCATTTCTCGGCCGCCCCCTTTTGATCCTGGTCTATAGCATTGGATGCCCGGGCTGCAAAGCCCGAGCGTTGCCCTTTGCCCGGGACTTGGCAGCATGGCAACCCCGTCTTCAGGTGATCGGGCTGCACACTCGCCTGGAAGGTCCCGAATATTCACCCGCTCAGGTAGCGGAGGTTTCCAGCGTCTACCGCCTGCCCTTTACCGTTTACCAGGACAACGATCACGCTTCCTATGACGCCCTGGGAGCCGAAGGTACTCCTCACTGGATCCTGGCCGATGCCGAAGGACAAGTGGTGCGTTCGATCTTTGGCTCCATGCCCAATGCCCTTCAGCGTCTCGATCTCGCGGTCCGCGAATTGCTGCCCCGGACCGATCGTCCGGATGCAGACGCATGACAGGCTTTCTAGAGCATGGAGATCGAACTCCCAATGGGGTTTAACCGTTTCCTGCTTGACATCAAAACAGAACGGACTATGGGGTTTTTGGATCGTCTGCTCCAGGCCGAACGGCCGGACATGCCCCCGGACTGGAAATCACTCGAACGAGATGAACAGTGGCTCGACCTGATCGAAAATTCTCGCGATCAGCCGGTGGCTGTATTCAAGCACAGTGCGCGTTGCGGAGTGAGCAGCATGGCGCTCTGGCAACTGACCAGCGAATGGCCGTTCGATCCTGCCGAGCTCCAGGTCTGGTACCTGGATATTTTCCGGCATCGGCCGCTTTCGAACCGGATTGCCCAGCAAACGGGCATTGTGCACCAGTCGCCTCAGTTGTTGCTTTTTCGCGACGGCCGCGTGGATTTCCATACTTCTCATCATGGGATAAGTATTTCCTGGCTCCGCGATGCCCTCTATGCATTACCTCCGAAAGATATCAACCCAACCAACCTGTAATATCCATATGCCTGATACCATCATTATTACCGGCGCGGCCGGCAATCTGGGAACAGCCGTCACAAAGACCCTGCTGAACGAAGGCCATACCGTGGAGGCCGTACTGGGCCCTCAGGACGACCCCAGCTTCATGGAGCATCCGAATCTGCACAGCCGGGAAGTCGACCTGTTCGACGAGCAACTTGCAGCGGCTTATGTACACAGCATGAAAGAAAAGCACAGTCGAATCGAGGCAGGTATCTTACTGGTAGGCGGCTTTTCTGCCGGAAAACTGGTACAGACCGATGCTGCGGCACTGGACGAGATGTTTCGACTCAATTTTTACACGGCCTACCACATGGTGCGTCCGATGCTGGAGTTATTTCGCTCGCAAGGAGGCGGCCGTTTTGTGCTGGTAGGTACCCGGCCGGCTTTGCTGCCTTCACAGGGCAAACACCTGGTGGCCTATTCACTGAGCAAGGGCCTGGTGTTTCAACTGGCTGACCTGATCAATGCGGCAGGTGAAAAAGAAGGGATCGTAGCTTCCGTAGTCGTACCTTCTACCCTGGACACGCCCGAAAATCGAAAATCCATGCCGAAGGCCGATCCCTCTGACTGGGTGTCGCCCGTTCGGGTAGCGGAAGCTATTCGGTTTTTGCTTTCGGACTCAGGCGCTATGCTCAGGCAACCCATACTCAAAATTTACAACCAAGCATGAAAGCCATTTGGAAAGGCCAGGTCCTGGCCGAAAGTAAGGACACCATTGTAGTGGAAGGCAACCATTATTTTCCGCCCGATTCGATTCATCGCGAATTTTTCAGCGACAGTTCCCATCAAACCACCTGCCCCTGGAAGGGAAAAGCCGCTTACTACACGATCACGGTAGCGGGCGAACAAAATCCCGATGCTGCCTGGTACTATCCCGAACCCAAACCTGCTGCTGAAAAGATAGAGGGCTACATCGCTTTTTGGCGCGGCGTAGAGGTCGTAGACAGTTGACCCCCTTCTTGGGGACACCCGAATTCGTGGATTTTCAACATGGGTTTAAACATCGATCCAGGCTAAAACTGGAGCCTGAAGATCTTATCATCAACGGCGTTTGCCCGAATTGATGGGGCGAACAGGAGTGGGAGGGCCGGTTCATCGATTTCGCAGAGGATCGCGAGAAAGACATCCTGAACGGGGACCGTACCGCGCAGAAAGCCTTTGTTCAGCAATTCATAGAAGACCAAGTCACTGGAATTCGCCTCAAGCAGCAGGGCGACCGCCTGGTATGTCCGGGCTGCAAGGTAGGCTACAGGCACGTCTCCGGCAAGGCCAATTGACCACACCCGCCCCACCGTTCCCTAATCCGAATCAGCCCTTGGTATGGCATTTGGCCGGAATGGCGCAATGGGCCTTTCCCCTTTGCCGAACAAGTCGTTATTTGAAGGAAAGGACTTTTTTAGGTCCTCTTGCTTCTTGCTGAACATAGGTGAAACATACAATCATGAAAGGAAAACACGCACTCTTCCTGCTAGGCATGCTATGCCTGGCCCTGAGCACTTATTCCCAAGTGCCGCTTTTTCAGGAACAAAACGGTTTGGTCGTCATCGAAATGGAATCGGCCACGGGCTCCCTGGGCGATTGGAAAAAAGAGACCGGAATTTCCGGGTATACCGGAAGTGGTTACTTGGTCTATACCGGCAACAACCAGTACAACAACCCCGGTCAATCCAAGATTTCGTTCCAGGTGCAAATCCAGAAAACCGGTCTTTACCGGTTTCAATGGCGATCCCGCATTACCCTGGGCAATTCCAATTCGGAACACAACGACTCCTGGCTTCGCCTGCCCGATGCCGACGACTTTTTCGCCCAGCGGAACAACAGCATCGTTTACCCCAAGGGAAGCGGTAAATCGCCCAATCCCAAAGGGGCCGGGAAGGACGGATGGTTCAAAGTGTATCAAAACCAAAAGGACAAGTGGAGCTGGCACGCTCGCACCAGCGATAACGATGCGCACGACATCTACGCTCGGTTTGACCAGGCGGGTATCTACACCCTGGAGATCGCCGGGCGCTCCAATGGACATGGCGTGGATCGCATCATTCTCTACCATGAGGAGGTTGCTCCTTCAGATGCAAAGGATACGGACTTGCCGGAATCCGATATCCTCACTGGTCTGAACCTTCTCGCTGCCCAGGCGGCCCTTCCCCTGAAGGTTTTCCCGAACCCGGCAAACCAATGGATCCAGCTGCAGCTGCCCGAAGGCCAGGCGTTCCCGGCCGGGGCCATCGCCCGGATTCTGGATGCGCGGTCAGCCGTGGCAGCCACGTTTGTTCTGGACGGATCGCAGCTCGTTCGCTTACCGGTAGCCGACCTTCCTGCCGGCTGGTATGTACTGCAGGTGCAAGCCCCCGAGAAGTTGTATCAGACGCGATTTATTCGATAGTCACATCCGGTGCAGGAGGCCGGGCAGCCCGTCTGCTTGCCTCCTTGCACGCTTTTGGCCGGAAGCCCTTATTTTAGGGCATGGCAAACGCTGTTTCCCTTTACGAATTGCAGGAACACCTGCAGCGGGCCGTAGCCCTCAACTTTCCCGCGCCCTGGTGGGTTCGCGCCGAAATCGCACATCTGTCCGAATTTCGCGGCCATCGCTTTCTGGAACTGATCCAAAAGGAAGTGGAAGGCGAGGAACTTCTCGCCCGGGCAGATGCTGTATTGTGGCAGGATCGCTTTCGCCTCTTGGAGAAGCGGCTGGGTGAGGATCTCCTCGCCCTGTTGCAAGCGGGCATGGAAGTGCTTCTTGAGGTAGATGTCGTTCATCATCCGCGCTTTGGCCTGCGCCTGCACATCCGGGATGTTGATCCCGCTTTCACCCTGGGGGAGTTGGAACGCAGCCGACGGGCAGCACTGGCATCTCTTCGCCGCCAGGGAATGCTGGAGCGAAATCGCCGGTTGCCCTTGCCGCTGGTACCTCAGCACCTGGCTGTATTGTCTTCGCCGGCCGCTGCCGGCTGGAAGGATTTTGTGCATCAACTCCAGGAGGACCCCGCGAATTATCGCTTTCAGATCGAGCTCTTTCCCACAGCAGTGCAGGGCGACCGGGCCATGCCGGACATGCTGCGTCAGCTGAAGCAGATAAGAAGTCAGAAAAACAAATTTGATGCACTGCTGTTGATCCGCGGCGGCGGAAGCCGGCTGGACCTGGCTGCATTCGATCAACCGGAACTGGCTCGTGCCCTGGCTATCTTTCCCCTGCCCGTCATTACAGGCATCGGGCATGAGATAGACCGCTCCTTGGCCGACGAAGTGGCCCACACCAGCCTGAAGACGCCGACGGCCGTGGCCGACTTTTTGTTGAACCGGGCCCGCCGGCTGGAAGGGCAACTCAGCGAGAAGGCCGGGCAGCTTTATCGCGCCTGTCAAGGGCAGTTGCAGGAAGTCCGGTTTCAGCTGTCAGGAGTTCAAAAGGATATCCAGGGTTCCGTTCGGCGGCGGCTCGGGCGGGAAGAGCAGCTGCTGGAGTTCATCGCCGGCGAACTTCCCGGAACCGTGCAGCGATATCTTTCTGTCGAAGCTCAGGCGCTTGCCCATTTCGAAAGCAGGCTGGATCTGCTCGATCCGGCCCTGGCCCTAAAACGGGGTTTCACCCTCACCATCCAGAACGGCAAGATCATCGGATCTGCCGAAGCGGTGGACTCCGATCAACCGCTCGAAACCCGTTTTTACGACGGGGTTGTGCACAGCCTGCCGCAACGAAAGCCACCATCGGTATGAACGACCTGACCTATGAACAAGCGCTGGCCGAACTTCAGCAGCTGGTCGATCAGCTGCAGGACCAAAGCCTCTCCCTGGATGAACTCGAAAGCCGGGTTCGCCGGGCCCGGGAATTGCTTCGAAGCTGCCGGGAAAAACTCAGGCACGTAGAGGACGTCAGCCGGGATTTGTTGGACGATCTTGGGGGTGAGCCCTCCGATTGAGCATCGGAATAGAAAACCGCTATGCCATCCTGGTTTCACAAGAACGGGCTTCTGCTTCTTTTTGCCTTCCTCAAGTTGGCTTTGCATCTATCCGCAAATACCCGGTACGGCTTCCACCGGGATGAGTACTTATACCTGGCTCAGGGCAGGCATCTGGATTGGGGCTATATTGAAGTGCCTCCTTTGATTGGTTGGCTGGCCGGCCTGGCCTGGTTGGGTGGAGCGGAACTTTGGCTCGTTCGCCTGTTGCCCACCCTGGCTGGGGTTGCGGCTGTGGTGGGCATCGGCCTGGCCGTCCGCCGGCTGGGCGGAGGTGGCTGGGCTCAGGGCCTGGCCATGCTGGGACCGCTCATCGCTCCGGCCTTCCTTCGCACGCATATGCTCTTTCAGCCGGTTGCCTTCAATCAATTGTGGTGGTTGGTGGCCGGCCTGATGATGATGGAGCTCGTGCGCACACAACGGGCCGCGTACTGGTACGGCCTGGGGGTAGTGATCGGCCTGGGTATGTTCACGAAGTATGCTATCGCCTTCTGGATTCTCGGCTTGCTGGTGGGGTTCTTACTGAGCCCCCATCGCAAAGCCTGGCTGAACAGCCCGCATCCCTACCTGGCCGGCTTGCTGGCCTTGGTCATTTGGTTGCCCAATCTCCTCAGGCAAGCGGCCCACCGTTGGCCCGTATGGGCCCACATGGAAGAACTGCGGCGCACCCAACTGGTAAATGTGGAACCGGCCGATTTCCTTCTGGGCCAGCCGCTCATGCTCTTTGCCGCCTCTTTCATTGCGCTTCCCGGCTTACTGGCCTTGTTGAACAGCCGATGGGCCGCTCCGTATCGCTTTTTGGGGATCGCTTTTCTGCTGATGCTCGGCATACTTCTGGCTTTGAGCGGAAAGGTGTATTACAGCCTGGGCGGGTATCTGGTGCTTTTTGTTTTCGGCGGCTTGGCTCTTGATCGCTGGCTGAGAAAAAACGTCTGGAAAGGCCTGTTTGCCGGTGTACTGGTGTTGCTCAGCCTGGTCGTCTTGCCCTACGCTTTGCCCGTGTTGACCCTGGAAAAAATGGTGGATTACGGACGCCTAATGAAAGACCGCTTCGGACTGGATGGACCTCTGGTGTGGGAGGACGGAGAGCTGCACAGCCTTCCACAAGACTATGCCGATATGTGTGGATGGGACGAAATGGCTGCCAAGGTAGGCCGGTTGTATCAAAGCCTGCCCGAAGCTGTACGGGATTCCTGTTCGATCTTTGGGGGAAGCTACGGCCATGCCGGGGCCCTGAACTATTACGGCCATCGTTGGGGATTGCCGGAAGCGCTGAGTTTCAACGGCAGCTTTGTATTGTGGGCGCCGGAACGCGTGGACTTTACCTGGCAGATCATCGTAGAAGACAGCAAGTACGAAACACCCCAGCCATATTTTGAACGCGAAACCCTGGTGGACAGCGTAACCCATCCCCTAACCCGCGATCCCGGCTTTATTTACCTGCGCAGCCGGCCCAGCGTACAGGTGGATTCTGCCTGGCAATCGCTCTTGGATCAAGCCCGGGCACGCTATCGAGCTTTTTAACGAATATTTCACACCTTCCGGCCTTTAGCCGCTTAAACGAAGCTTATCTTGAGTAGGTCAAAAACCCGAATTTTTCTTCAAAAAATACGACAATGAAACAAACAACCTGGTTTTTGGTAATGAGCTTCCTGCTCATCACAACTACTTCATCCTTTGCTCAGCGCAACGTACGCGGTAAAGACGTGCTGGACAAAATGAAAACTGAACTCAACCTTTCGGACCAACAGGTGAGCGACTGGAAAGCACTCAATGAATCCCTGACCGATAAGCGTCGCGACATCCTGTCCGACGAGGATATGAGCCGGGAAGATCGCATGGCCGAGATGCAAAAGCTGCAGGCCGAACGCGAGGCCGGGGTGGCCGAGATTCTCACCGAAGAGCAGTACGCTCAATACGAGCAAATGAAACTGGAGATCAAAGAGGAGGCTTCCGCTCGTATGGAAGCCCGCAAGGACGAACTCGAGCAGAAGATGATCGAGGAGCTGCAGCTCAGCGAAGAACAGGTGACCCAGTGGCAAAATCTGAACGAAGAGTACAAGGGGTTTTTCCAGGAGATCGCAGCTGACGAGGGGCTGAGCCGTGAAGAAAAAATGGCGGAGATGAAAACCCTCCAAGAGCAAAAGGAGACCGACCTGGCTGAGATCCTGAGCGACGAACAAATGAGCCAATACGAGAAGCTAAAAGCCGAGATGAAAGAAAATCGGCCGAAGCGCAAGCGCATGCGCCAGGGCCGCGGCTAGACGGCCGGGCGAAGACTATCTCTTGCTCAACGGACCGGTACCCACAGGTATCGGTCCGTTTTGGTTTTTTTTCGTTTCGGATCAAAAAAGTCGCAGAAAGGCAGCGGCTTTCGAATGGGCAGCCCCGGTAGGGTTGAGCCGTCTTCCCGATTCACGGCCGGTCCGGATTCGGTCGCTGCCGAGGCAAAACGCATTCGTACAGCCTCGTTCGGCAACCTCAGTCAAACAAGGTGTTTTCCCGTCCCGGCGGCACCACACCGATATGCTTGTAGGCTTTCTCGGTAGCTTCCCGCCCCCGGGGGGTTCGCTGAATGTATCCCTCCATAATGAGGAAGGGCTCGTGGACTTCTTCTATGGTACCGGCTTCCTCGCCGACGGCGGTAGCAATGGTGGACAGCCCTACCGGGCCCCCTTTGAACTTGTGTATTATCGTAGAAAGGATTTTGTTGTCCATTTCGTCCAGCCCCCCTTCGTCCACGTTTAGGGCTTCCAGGCCGAAGCGTGCGATCTCGGGGGTAATGGTCCCGTCGCCTTTTATCTGGGCGAAATCGCGAATTCGGCGCAACAGCGCATTGGCAATGCGGGGCGTGCCCCGGCTGCGGCGAGCAATTTCCCGGCCGCCTTCCTGAGTGAGCGGTACATCCAGTATACCTGCTGAACGCCGGATAATGCTCTCCAGGGTCGGCAGATCGTAATAGTCCAGGTGGCAGTTAATGCCGAAACGAGCCCGCATTGGGGCGGTAAGCAAGCCCATGCGCGTGGTGGCACCCACCAGGGTAAAAGGGTTCAGGGATAGTTGTATGCTGCGGGCATTGGGCCCGGAATCGATCATAATGTCGATGCGGTAGTCCTCCATGGCCGAATACAAGTATTCTTCCACAACATTGTTGAGGCGATGGATCTCGTCGATGAACAACACATCGCCATCTTCCAGATTGGTGAGCAGCCCGGCCAGGTCGCCGGGCTTTTCGAGTACCGGCCCGGAGCTCATTTTCAATCCGGCTTCCAGCTCGTGGGCGATGATGTGGGATAGGGTTGTCTTCCCGAGGCCGGGGGGGCCGTGAAGCAACACGTGATCCAGTGCCTCGCCCCGCTGCCGGGCCGCTGCGATAAACACCTGAAGGTTTTCTACGATCTTCGGCTGGCCCCGGAAGTCGTCCAGGGCTTTGGGCCGCAGGGTCTTTTCCAGTTGCTGCTCATCGGCGGGGAGGCCGGCCCCGTCGGCGTCTAAATGAGGATTTCGCATGGTCGCGTCTTTCGTCCCGGGCCGATGGCCGGCCCCGGCAACTCAATGTATAAAGATACGGCTTTTACCCCTACTAAGGCTCCAGCCGTTGGATGCAGATTACCTCCACGATCCGGGTTTCTGCCATGCACAGAGAAGCCGCTTCGGGAAGAATCTCATAGCCGAACATGATCTTCATGCCGTCCTCCGGCAAAAAAGAGGTATCCAGTATGGTGGCCGGCAGCAGCTTGTCGCCGTTTTCCAGTTCGATCAAATACGTGCAGCCGTCAATGTGGGAATAGTCCACAAAGGTGCCCAGGGTATCGCAACGGCTCAGATCCTGTTTATTGCGGCCCACTTTACAGTTCGTCAGCAGCAAAGTGGCGACTCCGAGAAAAAGAATTGCCTTATGCATATCCGGTTTTTGGATAAAACATCTGAATGGCTCGAATGGATGGCTTGGGAGCGCAATGCCGGCTTGGGCGAGGCGAAGAAATGCGTACATTTGGCAGGCGACTCTACCGGGCCTGCCGGCAGAGTTTTTCCCAGAATCACCCGAACAAACTCTCAACATCCAAATCCATGAGCGGAACAAAAATCACCTTATCGAACGGCAAATTGCACGTTCCCGACGACCCCATTATTCCCTACATCGAAGGCGACGGGATCGGCCCCGATATCTGGGCGGCAGCCGTACGCGTACTGGACGCCTCCGTGGAAAAGGCCTACGACGGCCGGCGCAAGATTCACTGGCACGAAGTGTATGCTGGCCAGAAGGCTTTCGATCGCACGGAGGAATGGCTTCCCCAGGCAACCCTGGACGATATCTCCTCCTATCTGGTGGCCATAAAAGGGCCTCTGACTACGCCGGTAGGCGGCGGCATTCGATCGCTCAACGTAGCCTTGCGGCAGAAACTGGACCTCTATGCCTGTGTCCGCCCCGTACAGTATTTTCAGGGAGTGCCCAGTCCGGTGCGCAAACCCGAAGACATCAACATGGTGATCTTTCGCGAAAACACCGAAGACATTTATGCCGGGATTGAGTTTCAGAGCGGCTCCGCCGAAGTGGATCAGTTCAAAAAGATCTTTCGGGAAGCTTTTCCCCAGCAATTCGGCAAAGTTCGCTTTCCGGACACCAGCGGCATCGGCATCAAGCCCGTCTCGCAGGAAGGTACGGCGCGGCTGGTGCGTGCTGCCATTGATTACGCGCTGGATCAAAAGCGCCGCAATGTGACCCTGGTTCACAAAGGGAACATTATGAAGTTCACCGAAGGGGCTTTCCGCGACTGGGGCTATCAGGTTGCCGCCGAGGAGTATGGTGCCGAACCTCTGGACGGAGGCCCCTGGCATGTAATAAAAGCCGGCGGGCACGAACTGGTAATTAAGGACGTGATCGCCGATGCTTTCCTCCAGCAGATTCTCACCCGGCCAGCGGAATACGACGTGATCGCTACCATGAACCTCAACGGCGATTACATTTCAGATGCCCTGGCTGCCCAGGTGGGAGGTATCGGTATTGCTCCCGGGGCCAATATCAATTACCAGACCGGCATCGCCATCTTCGAGGCCACACACGGCACAGCACCCAAATACGCAGGCCAAGACAAAGTAAACCCCAGCTCGGTCATTCTGTCGGGCGAGATGATGCTTCGCTATTTGGGGTGGAATGAAGCAGCGGAACGCTTATTGCACGGTGTAGAAGCCGCCATTGCCAACAAGCGCGTGACCTACGACTTCCACCGCCTTATGGAAGGAGCTACCTTGCTGAAAACCTCAGAATTCGGAACGGAGATCATCCGTCACATGTAAGGGACTCAACGATCGACCGAACCCTTCAGAAAAGATGCCCGGTAGACAGGCCCTGTTTCGGAAGCGTACAGCATCAGGCTGTACGGCCCTGCAGGTAGTCCGTCGAGCGGGACGATCAGGAGTTGTCCGGCATCCTGCTGCACCGATTGGCGTGCCGTTTCGCGGCCTGCCGCATCGAACACGCGGCATTCCAGGGACTTTCCGGCCAGGGGCGGGGGGATTACCGCCCTCAAGTGTCGGTGCGCTGGGTTGGGAAAGACAGGCAGGGTGCGTTCTGCCGGAATGTCGCGCAGGCTTACGACGGCCGGGTTGTTCAGATCCGGGTTGTCGCCTATGCTGAGGCGTACCCTTGGCACCACATCGAAGCCGAAAGCAACCAGGTCGTATTCCGGGTCTGCGCCCGGCAGGCCCAGTAAAAGAGCTGAGGCATAACGCCCCTGTTGAAGGGAGTCGTTGGCGAAATAGGAAGCCAGAAAATCGTCCCGGCCACTGGCAGAAAAGAAAAGCGGTAGATCGCTTTCGGCCGTGTATTGTACCAAAGCCACGTAATAGTGTCCGTCCCGGAGGGGCACGCCTTGCCCGCTGATGTCCACCGGTAGGGTAAAGAAACGTTCTCCGACCAGCCCCGGACTCAGTTCCAGGGCATTCACAGCGATAAGCCGGTATTCTTGGGGGTTGATCTTCAGGTCTTTATTGAGATCGCCATCCCACTCCAGCAATAGCGTTTCCAGAGTGAGGGGGAAAGGTAAGGGCTGCTGAAGGAGAATGCCGAAACGCATCGTTCGGGCATAGTACTCATTGCCCCGGGGTACATAAAAGCAATTGCCGTAGGTGAAGTCTCCTCCACCGGCTGGGCCGATGAAGCGGGTAGTGGCCTCTTCCTTGGCAAACAGGCTATCGGAAAGGGTGATATTGAAAGCGTAAATATTGTCCTGCTCGCGCGCGTCGGGCTGGTCGCTGGATAAGCGGTACCGGGCCCGGTAAGTGCCGGCGGGAAGGTCCAGGGCGGGCACGGGCGAAGCAAACAGCTGGTTCTCTGCCGTCTGGCCGGGCAACAGACGATCCAGGAACAGGGTGTCGGCGTATCGAACGTGCTGAGGTTGGGCTTCGGGGCTAAGGTCGAAAGTCAGGGCGATCTGTCGTGCCGTGTCCTGGCCGATGTTTTGTAAGTCGGCCAGCAAGGCAAAGGGGGCGAACTGGCTTCGCGGATATTGCCGGTTTGGCGAGCGAGCCACGAAAAGGGGATTCAGTGCCAGGTCCCGGCCTGGGCGTATTTCCAGGCTTATATCGTCCAGCATCCAGTAGAACAGGTCGCCCGACCAGGTAAAACGAAAGCGCACCGAATCTTCGCCCAGAATGTCGTCGGGCAGCGGCAACCAGCTTTCCCGGGTGCGCAGGGTGTCAGCGGGCTCCAGTTCCAGGTCCAGCGGAATGGGCGAACTCCAATTCTGCCCGTTATCCCTGCTAAAGCTGAAAGAGGTAAGCAAGGGCTTTTCGGCAGGGCCCTGAGGGCCTTCCGGCGCAGCGGTGCCGATCCAGGTATGCTGAAAAAAGCGAAGGGCCAGGCGCTCGGTCTGCTGATGCAGGTCAATGGGCGGGGAGATGAGGTGGCTGCGCAAAAAGGGAAAGGGCAGGGTGCCGTTGTTGGCGAGGTCTCCCTGCGTGTGAAGAAAGTCGGCATGAAGCAAAGCAACTCCGCTGTTGCTGGTGGGTGAATCCATCTGGCGTACGGAACCCGGAAAGCTAAAGATGCCCATGCGGGCTTCGCCCTTGGGCTGCCACAGCCAAAGCGCAGGGCAGGCGGCAATTCGTTCCAGCTGAAGGGCGGCATCCAGGTCGGTGTGTTGGAGTTGCATCGCGTTGCCGTCGACCTCAATGATGAGGGAGTCCAGCCCCAGGAGCAGGCGCCCCCAAAAGGGTAGGGGGGTAAGCCCGGTGTCCAGGCGCGCAGCCCACAGGGTTTGCCGCCCCACGAACTGGTATTGAATAGGGCCCGGATCCGGCGCCTGGCCCAGCAGACTGGTCAGCAACAGGTCGGGTTCGGCCTGGCTTCGGCCCTCCTGAAGGCGATACTGGCCCTGCGCTTCGGCCCGCAAGTCGCCCCATTGCCATTGAAGGGAAAATTCCAGGGGCGATACAAAATGCAGTACGGCTTCCAGGTCGGTGGGTATGGATTGCCCGCCTTGCTGCCCGTCAACCACGCGCCAACTGCCCTTCAGTGGCGAATTGAAGTGCTCGCAGCGCTCGGAGGCAAAGGTCCATCCGGTCAGGCCGTCCGAAAAGTCCTCCTGCCAGATGATCGAAGGCTGAGCGGCCAGCGCGATCGTGCCGGCCAACAGGTAAAGAGAGATCAACAGAGCTTTCATAGCGCGCATACAGCTTGTTAGAGCTTGTTGGGATTTCGCTTTTGGAGC
>CAZQSF010000023.1:0-45277 GCA_964595955.1 uncultured Saprospiraceae bacterium | reverse complement strand
GCCATTTAACGAACAACTCGACCTCCAACCTCACGTTAGGATACGGATTTTGCGGCTGTTCGGCCTTTCAGGGCTTGCACGGAGGCCGAAATAGTGGCCACCAGCTTTTCGATCTGCTCATAGGACAGGATCAAGGGAGGAACCAGGCGAAGAACATTCTGGGCAGTGGCATTGGCAATGACGCCCCGCTCCAACATCTCCATGACCAGGGGCTTGGTATCAAAGTCGAATTCGATGCCCAGCATCAGGCCCAGGCCGCGGATTTCGCGCAAGCCGGCCTCTTTACCGAGAGCGCTGTCCAGGGCCTGCCTCAACCAGAACCCCTTTCGGGTAGTTTTGCGCAGCAGGTCTTCGGATTCGATGGTTTCCAGGGTGGCCAGGGCAGCTGCACAGGCCAGGGGGTTGCCGCCGAAGGTCGTGCCGTGGTCGCCGAAATCAATAGCCTGGCTTACTTTTTCATTGCTCAGGATGGCACCTATGGGGATACCGCTGCCCAGGCCTTTCGCAAGGGTCATGATGTCGGGTTGCACTTCGTAGTGGTCTTTGGCAAACCACTCCCCCGTGCGGGCAACACCGCATTGCACTTCGTCAAAAATCAGCGCGATGTTCTCCCGGTCGCATAGTTCTCGGAGGGCTCTCAGGTAACAGGGTTTGGCAACATTGATGCCGCCTTCCCCCTGTACCGGTTCCAGGACAATTGCGGCAATGGAATCGTCCACCACTTCTCGGACGGCCTGAATATCGTTGAACGGCACGCGATGAAAAGCCGGGGGCATGGGTCCGAAGCCGCGCTGCATTTTTTCCTTGCCGGTGGCAATGGTGGCCAGGGTGCGTCCGTGAAAGGAACTGTGCATGCTCACGATGCCTCCTCCGCGGCCGTGGGAGTGGGCGTATTTCCGGGCGATCTTGATCGCGCCTTCCACGGATTCCGCTCCGCTGTTGGAAAGAAAAACCCGATCCAGGCCCGAGAGCTCCACCAGCTTTTTGGACAGTGCAACCTGGGGTTCACTCACAAAGAAATTGGAAATGTGAATAAGCTTGGCGGCCTGCTCTTGGACCGCTTTGACCACCTTGGGGTGGCAATGCCCCAGATTGCATACGGCTATGCCGGCCAAGGCGTCGAGGTATTCCCTGCCTTCCACATCCCATACCCGGGCTCCCTCTCCCCGGGCTAGGGCGAGGGGCATGCGCTTGAAGGTGGGCAAGTAATAGGCTTGATCGATTTCGTGTAATCGGGCGTTGGTCGGAGTAGGATCACTCATGCAAGTTGAATTTTGGTTCCGCGAAAAGAATGAGGAGGGCTCAGGGCCTGATCCAGGATTTCGGGCCGCGTGCCGTTGACTACCGCTGCCGACCGGGCGCCGTTTTCCAGAGCGACCTGACAGGACTCCAGTTTCGGGATCATCCCGCCTTTAATCGTATTGCCGTACAGGGTGGAGAGGTCCGTCACATTGAGGTGGGAAATGAGAGATTCCGGGTCGTGCACATTTCGCAACAGGCCATCCACATCGGTAAGTACCAAGTACAGATCCACTTGGAGCGCACCGGCCAAATGGCCGGCAAACAAATCGGCATTGATGTTGTAATCGGTCCCTTGCTCGTCGGAAGCGATGCAGGTGATGACGGGTAAATAGCCGTGGTGCAAAAGCAACTGCGGCAACTGAGGGTCGACCTCGGCAACATCGCCCACCAGGCCCAGATCCACCTGCTGCTCCCGGCCGTCGACCAGAGCCTGGTGATAGCGCCTGCGGGCCCGGACCAGACCGCCATCTTTACCCGATAGGCCAACGGCTCTCGCGCCGAAGCGGTTGAGCACATTGACCAGCCGGCCGTTCACTTCGCCCTTCAAGGCCATTTCGATGTATCGAAGGGCTTGGGGGGTGGTTTTCCGGTGTCCGTCAATAAACTCGGATTCTACCTTTACCTTCTCGAGCAAGGTTTGGATGAAGGGGCCGCCTCCATGGACCAGAATAAGCTCTACGCCTGACCGGGTCGCGCGCGCAAGACGCTCCAACACTTGCTCTTGAAGCTGTTGGGATTGCATGGCATTGCCCCCGTATTTCAGCAGCACTCTTGGTCTTTCGGACATAAAATATCGTTTGGCTTTCCTCATTAAAACAAAGGGCTAACCAAACATTTGTTCAAATGAAGCGGGTAAATCCGGTCGTTGAGCTATCCGCATTGCCCCCCTGGGCAAAACGCGTGTTAGAGAGTCCTTGTCATCAAAATCAATTCAGCTGTGGCAAGACCTCAGGCCCGGGACCGCAGACGGTAGCGCGGCTGTTTTGCAAACGGATAGCCCCTTGCTGGCTCACGATCTGATGGTCTGGCGCCTTTTGCGCAACCTCCGTTAAGAATAAGAAATATAATTGGAAAAAGAGAACCCCATGGCCACTCCGGGAATAGAGGTATCCTGCTGTGCACCCCCAAGAGGGCATCGAAGGCCCCAATTGAAAGCCTGGAATGAAAAAGACCGGGCGATTCAACCCTTTTTGACTGCTTCAGTGTTAGCTTTTTGTGCCAAAAACCCAAATCGTCATGGAATACGACCTTTATCAGGTAGATGCCTTTGCTGCCCGGCTTTTTGAAGGCAATCCGGCAGCTGTTGTTCCCCTGCAAGCCTGGCTGCCCAATGCACAGATGCAAAAAATCGCCATGGAGAACAACCTCTCCGAAACGGCCTTTTTCGTGCCGGAACAGGACGGCTACCACCTCCGCTGGTTCACGCCCCTCATCGAAGTCGATTTCTGTGGCCATGCTACCCTGGCTACTGCTCATGTGCTTTTCGAACACCTCGGGCTGGACCAGGAGGCCGTGTTGTTCTATACCCGGATCGGAGAGCTCGTAGTCAGCCGGTCCGAGCATTTCTATCGCATGGATGCCCCAGCCGATGAAGCGGAGGAACTGGAAGTATCGCACGATATCGTCGAAGCTTTGGGTGAGGCGCCAAGAGCCCTATATCAGGGTCGTGAAGATCTGATGGCTGTTTTGGAAAGCGAGGAACAGGTGCTCAACCTGAGTCCTGATTTTCACGCCCTGGCCGAAGCTACTCAGCGAGGCCTGATTGCCACGGCTCCCGGTCGAAAAGTGGATTTTGTTTCCCGCTGTTTCTATCCGAATGCCGGCATCGATGAAGACCCCGTAACGGGTTCGGCCCATACGACCCTGGCCCCCTATTGGGCCAAGCGATTGAAGAAAAACGATCTGCAGGCCCGCCAACTCTCCCGCCGGGGAGGGCAACTGCGTTGTTTGGTCAGCCCCGAGCGCGTAGTCCTGGAAGGCCAGGCCATCACCTACCTCACAGGCCGGATTTTCATCCCCGACTAAGCGCCAATGCCTGCTTCAGCATCAAAGCTTGCCCAGCCGCACCCGGCGTATCCAGTACGCGATAAACAAGCTACCGGCTGCCGTAGGAGCCAGAAAAGCCCATAAGGTGGGGAGTACGTCGTTGACGACCACAAACGCAGTGAAGGCCGCGATGTAGCCCCCGCTCATGCGCCCCAGGTGCCGGCGCAGCCAGTAGGTGGCCGGTTTTTTGCCGGGTTTTCGGTAATACTGCAGGTCCTGAAGCCCGAAAATCAACCCCAGGCTCCCAAAAACGAGCTGAATGATTCCATCCTGGACATACGCTCCGAACAAGCTCAGGCCGTATATCACCATGCCTGAACCGGCCAGCACCATGGCCCCCGACAGCGTCCAATCCCCTGCCGAGGCCTGTACATTCCCCTTGAGCGATACCGCCCGGTAGCCCGATAGAAGAAGGTAGGTGGTGAAAAGCCCGATCGCAAAAAGGAACCGGTTTTGATGGCCGGGAAGGCAGGCAATGACCAAAGCTAAAAGAGCCGAGGCCAGCATGGCCCAGAAGAACACTTTTCCGCTGAGAATATGCCGGCTCGCCCCTTTTCGGCTCGCCAAGGCAACCATACCGGCCAGCAGGGCCAGTCCGCCCAGCGATGCGTGGACCACAATGAGAACCTGATCCATATCGTATTGGGTTTTTAGTTATTTTCAGCCCGTCAAAAGCCAACTGCGCAAGATTCATTCTTAATCAAAAGCACCAACATGAAACTTCTCAGCTACCTGTTTGTCTGCCTTTTTCTCTGTGCCGCAACTCTGGGTTCGGCCCAGGGTAACGAACAGGAAATCCGAAAGATCATCCAGGAAAGAGCCAACCTCATCAACTCCATGCGCAACCCCCTGGACGTAAAAGAATACATAGACATCTTCACCCCCAACTACACGGCTACGCGCTCCGATTACCTGGTGGACGGCACGGTCAATCACACCATGGTAACCAAAGAATCCATGCAAAACCGGATCAACAGCTATGCCCTGAATTCCAACAATCCCCTGACCTATACCCTTGACAAGATCAACTTCATTAATGTTCTCGGCTCCACGGCAGTAGCCAACTACACGGGCAAGTTTGAAATCAAATCGAACGGGAAGGTCACCCTGGGCGGGTTCCAAAATGTGACGACAACCTTCGTTAACACCAATCAGGGCTGGAAAATCTCGCGCTCCCAAATCACGGAGGTGCGCACGACCATGACGCAGTACACCTGCAAGTTCCAGATGTTCACCCAGAATAAAGAGTCGTTTATGGCGAAGGTCAGCTACCCCACGGGCAGCAGTTTCGAAACGGATTTCCTGGAGGTCGACCTGGATGATATGGGCGGCAACAACTACATGCTCAACACGAACAAGGGCGACCAGTTTGAGTGGAACAACGGCACCCTGAAAATTCCCAGTCTCCAGACCGGCGTGATGCGCAGTGCAGTGGCAACCAGCCCTCCGGCCGTCTTTCGGGAACTCATTAAATACTACTACCCCCAAAACTGCCCGGAGGCAGATCTGGAGAAGTAGCCCGGAAGGGAGTACTCTCCCACGGGCTCAACGCAAACCGGTCCGCCTTTCCGGAGTAAAGGCGGACCGGTTTTTTTTTAGGCGAAGGAGTCCTCGGCGTCCAGACTGGGAAGGAAAAAACCCAGGGCGACCAACACCAGCCCCAGCCCGCCATACAACAGCTGGAGCCAGGAATAGGTACTCAGCCAGATCAGCTGCATTCCGATCCAAATGACCAGGCTCAAGCCGAGCAGAATGACCCACCGGTGGTAATTCGGCACCCTTCGAAAGATCAAGCCGGCGACCAGTAAACTTCCAAGGCCCAAAATGACAAACAGGATCAAACCCGGCCAGAAAAAATCGGCAAACGGGCTGTTTTCGAGCATCTGGGTAGGCATCTGGAGCATCTGCCCGCTGGGGTACTCCATCAGGGCCCATCCTCCGAAGCACGCACTCAATCCGAGAAAAAGAACGAAAGCAAAGACGAGAATTCTCATAGGTTTTGGGGTTCTTATGTATAACAATTAAGCGCTGTTTCCTTGCGCATATTTACCTTGAAGTTCGAGTGCAGTCGCCATTCCGGTCGATCTGCAAAAGGGTCATTCCAACTCAATAAAAGTTACTTTAGGTTTCGCCTGCGCAGCGTCCTTTCGGGCGGCGGGCGAAACGGGAAGTTCCTCCTTCTTCAACCGCTTGGGAAAAGCCGACCGGGCTCCTTCGGTAAGCGAAAAGGAATTGGAGATAGCCGGTTGCACAGCTACCGGGTCCGGAGATTCATACACCCATTGGGTTTCTACATCCCGGTATAGGGTTCGGACCTCATCGGGCTCAAAACGCCACAGATAAAAACGGATGTCATCGCTGCGAGTTACCCCGCTGCACTGCCCGCCATAGGTGCGCCCCAACAGTACGTATTCATTGAGCTGGAAGACCTCCTTGAACTCAAAAAAGAAATAGCCTTGACCCGGCGCCTCGGTTCGGCAGGGCTGGGCCAGAGGTTCGGGTTTTTTAATGAGCAAGTGATAACCCAATGTCTGCTTCTGAGGCCCGGCAAAGGGGGCCAGGATGTACATACCATGCCCGAAGTTCAGGATCATCAAGCTCTCTTCGGAGGGGTCTCCCATCAGGTTGCGATCCAAAATATCGGCGCGCATCTCTTCGGCCCCAAGCTGACGGGCTTCTCCCTGATCGTTGAAATAATAAAGGGCTTCAAAATCAACGCCCAGGAGCTGTTCGGCCAACGCGAACTGAAACTCGGCCCGAGACAGGCCTGCTCGCTTCAGCAGCCTGCGCAGCGCAAAGGGCGAGTCGGCAAAGGGGATGTTGCGTTCTTGAAGTGAAAACTCAGTTGAGCCGGGGATCTGGGCCATGCGGCCAATGGCTGTCCATTCGCCGGCTAGCGTGCCATCCGGATTCCTGAAAGCCTTGAATTCACCCGCACGGGTGTGCTTTTCGGAAACAAAACCCAGCATGCCGTCTTCCAAAGCGGGCTCCTCCCGAAGCAGACCGGCCGTGAGCAACAGCTCGTCCTCATTCCAGCTTCCCTGCATGGGCATGAGCTGAAGGCGGTCGAGGTCCAGGATCAGGCCGCGCACCGATTTTTCATCTCGCTGAAGCAGCACGCGCACCGGTCGCTCTTCCCCCATAAAGCCTTCGTAAGCAGACCAGGAAACTGCCGCAAGAGGCTGCGAAAAAAGATAAATGGGAAATGAGAGGACGAAAAGGAACAGGGAGGTCAAAAGCCTGAACATAGCCGAATTCATTTGGTCAAAATCTTCCCGGCAGAAAGCCGACCGGAAAGCCAAGTAATGCAGCGAAGTACGGAATTTTTATAGAAAAAAATTCTACTCCGCACCGGGTTTTGTCTCGTTCCTTTTTCGAAATACACCCAAACCGGCAAAATCTAGACCATGTGGTCTTCCAGCTGTTTTTCGGCCTGTTCCCCAGCCGGCCCGAGGTGTTGGTAATCTCCAAGGGCTAGCAAAGCTATGAATATGATGTTCACCAACACCAAGCCGACGGTAAAGCCGGCACCTTGCCCGAAGCTCTTGGACAACAGGTTGTAAGACCAGACGACAAAAACAATGTTGACGATCGGGATCAAAAAAAGAAGCAGCCACCACCACGGCTTTCCGATGATCTCCAGAAAGACGATGACGTTGTAAATGGGAATGAGCGCTGCCCAGCCGGGCTTGCCGGCCTTTTCAAAGATTCTCCACCAGCAGTACAGGGTAAAAATGACCAGCAATCCATAGACCACCCAAAGAACAGGTGGGATGTCTTGATAAGGGTTGGTTCCGTATTCGTTCATGATCAACAGGGTTTTCGTTTTGTGGATCAAGATACGCGAAAAAACGGCTATATGTTTTAATTTTTTTTGATTTTATATAAACAGAAAATTTTGCTTGAGTAAATATTTTTTGCATCGTAAAACAATTTGATTTAACAAATCATTTGGTTATCTTTGAACCACCTCGGTAATCCAATGAGTTATGAAAAAGCAATCCCTCCACCGGCAATACAACTTTCCCGATGCTGATCTCTATCTGCAATGCATGGAACGCATCCAGCATGCCCAACGCGATCTGGCCGAATTCGAATCCTACGGCTATTCGGCTGCCCGGCTCAGCGGCTTTTTGGAACGTTGCCGCCAGTTTCAGGCCCTACCCAGCGACGATGAGCTGCTGGGCGACCAGATGGTGACCACCGAGAAAAAATACCGGGCTGCCGAACAACTCAAAACGGCCATTCGGAGTCTGATGACCCGGGTAGCCACCAAATTCGGCAACCGGACCGGGCGGTACCGCAAATTTGGCACCG
Organism: uncultured Saprospiraceae bacterium; assembly: GCA_964595955.1. Taxonomy (GTDB): domain Bacteria; phylum Bacteroidota; class Bacteroidia; order Chitinophagales; family Saprospiraceae; genus JAJDFU01. The sequence continues at coordinate 37,612 of CAZQSF010000023.1, read as the reverse complement.
CTAAAATGGGCGACATGACGGACGCCCAGCTCTTGTTCTGCGGTCGCCGGGTGGTTCGCGTGGCTCGCCAGCAGATGGATTTCCTCGAGGATGTCGGGGTAAATGAGCGCGTACTGAAGCGCATCAGCGATTCGGCCAGCACCTTTGAGCGCGCCCTCAATATCCAGCAGGACAAAGTAGCTGACCGGGATATAGCGGTGGAACGGCGCATCGAGAAGGGCAATGTCCTCTATCAGGAACTCGTGACACTCTGCAATATCGGGAAGGACATCTGGGCGGAGAAGGACCCGGTTCGCTATGAGCAATATTGCATCTACGAGAGCAACAACGAACAAAAAAAGGCGCGAAAGGAGCAGGAGAAGAGCTAATCCGGATTATTCACGGATTACCGTGAATAATGACGATAAGTGGCTGAAGACACGCTTGTTTTCAACCACTTATGTCAGGATTAACCCTGGCAATTGCAAAAATTTGTGTGCCCAAATTTGGATACGGATAATAACAGTAAGAATCGAACTGTATTATTCCTAATTGTTTGATTTACAAAGTTTTGCAATTCGTCAGCCCTCCGGGCGGAAAATTCGATGAATTTTCCGGGCTAAAAGGCCAAGAACTCCACCGCTTGCTTTTCCATCGCGATCAGCGTAGATTCGTCTGCAATGTGTCCCGTTTCATCCAGGAGCCCCCCGATGCGCGAGATCGGCAGCTGGTAGGGCAGCACGATCATGCCCACGTGATGGAGAATGCCGGTGAATTGGTCCATGCCTCGCAGGTTTCCGGCCCGGCCGCTGGCGATACCCACCAGTGCGGCCTTTTTTCCCTGAAAGGTAGCCCGGTATTCCCGGACCGAACAGCCGTCGATGAAGAGTTTGAGGGCCCCGGGAAAGCCCCCGTTGTATTCCGGAGAGAGAAAGACGAATTTTTCAGCCGGCAGCATGAAGTCGTCCTGTATGGCTGTCAGGCTGGGGCTTTGTTTTCCCTTGGCGTACATGTGCGGGTGAAACCAATCGTGCGGAATGTCTTCCAGGGCCAGGAGCTTTATTTCTTCCGAAGAGTGTTTTTGCAACAGCTCTTGATACGCCTTGGCAAAGTGAAGACATTCGCTGTTTTTTCGGTTGGTTCCGGAGATGACCGTAATCATTTGTTTGGATTCAATGTGACCAGTTAACTCCTCCCGTTCTCCTTAGTTCATTGCATGCCTTTTTCCGCGAAGTGAGGTATATTGGAAATCAAAACCCATACCATGCAAATAACCTATCTCGGACACTCTGCTTTTCTCGTACAAACCCAGGGAAAGCGGCTCATTGTCGATCCCTTCATTTCCCCCAACCCCCTGGTGCAGAAAGCGCTGCAGCAGCATGCCGACCTGCAGGACCTGCTCGACCCGCACGAGATGGCCGTCGACTACATTTTGCTCACCCACGGTCATCAGGACCACGTAGCCGATGCCGAAACCATCGGAAAAAAGAACGATGCCATGGTCATTTCCGGCTTCGAGGTGGTCAGCTGGTTTTCGGAAAAAGGGCTCAAGGGCCACCCCTTGAACCACGGGGGCAAGGTGGAGATGCCGTTTGGAACCTTAAAGTACGTAAATGCCGTGCATTCCAGCTCCCTTCCCGATGGCAGTTATGGTGGGAATCCTGGGGGGTTTGTCCTTTGGAACGAAGAGGGTTGTCTTTACATCGCCGGAGACACCGCCCTCACCCAGGACATGAAGTTAATTCCCATGATCTGCCCCAAGCTCAATGCAGCCATCCTCCCGATAGGCGACAACTTCACTATGGGCGTTGAGGAAGCGGTCATTGCCAGCGACTTTGTGGAATGCCCTCAGGTCATTGGCTGCCATTACGATACCTTCGGCTACATTGAGATTGATCACGAGACGGCCAAAAAAGCTTTTCAGGACAAGGGAAAAACCTTACATTTGTTATCCATTGGGCAGGAGTTAAGCCTTTAGCCCTCATTTCACAACAGCTGGTTGAAGCCAGGCGAATCATCTGATTTACTCGTCAGTATATCGCTTAGCTTCAACCTTTTCTTTTAGCACAAATTATGGGAAAAGTCATTGCCATTGCCAACCAGAAAGGCGGGGTGGGCAAAACCACGACCGCCATCAATTTGTCGGCCAGCCTGGCCACCCTGGACAAAAGGGTATTGCTGATCGATGCCGATCCGCAGGCCAATGCGTCTTCAGGGGTGGGGGTATCCACGGAGGAGGCGGACAGCACGATCTACGATTGCCTGATCAACGGGGCGGATCCGCTGGACGCCATCTATGAGACCGATACGCCCAACCTGCACCTCATTCCCTCCCACATCAACCTGGTGGGCGCCGAATTGGAGTTGGCCAATCAAAACCGACGGGAGTTCAAGCTGCGCGAACTGACCGAAAAGGTGCGCCCGTACTACGATTATGTGCTCATCGACTGCCTGCCTTCGCTGGGCCTCATCACGGTCAATGCCCTGACAGCTGCCGACAGTGTGCTTATCCCGGTTCAGTGCGAATACTTCGCGCTGGAGGGCTTGTCCAAACTCCAGAATACCATCTCGCTGGTCAAGCAACAGCTCAACCCCAAACTCCAGATCGAAGGGATCCTGCTGAGTATGTACGACGCCCGCCTCCGCCTGGCCAATGTAGTGGTCAGCCAGGTGCGCGACATCTTTGGCAACTTAGTCTTTGATACCATCATTCACCGAAACGCCCGCATAGGCGAAGCGCCCAACCTGCACATGCCGATGGTTATGATCAGTGCCAACAGCCGCGGCAGTGTCAACTTCCTCAACCTGGCGCAGGAGTTTCTGGACAACAACCGGGATCCGGTCGGCCAGGCCGCCCCGTCGGCTGCCCAATAAGCGGGTATTTGTTTGTTACCTTTGTCAAGACCCAACGCATCGAACCCCCGCCGACATGGCCAAAAAAGTAAAACGCGAGGATCTGGGCCTGGGCATCAATGCCTTGTTTGCCCAAAAAAAGCTGGAGACCGATTCCGAAGAAGAACTCACCCGGGAGCTTTCGAATACCGTGGCTGAGATACCGCTGGCGCACATTCGGGTCAATCCCGAGCAGCCCCGGGCCGATTTCGATGAAGAAGCACTGGACTTGCTCGCCGATTCCATCCAAACTTTCGGCCTCATCCAGCCCGTAACCGTTCGGTATCTGGGAACGGACGAGTACCAACTCATTTCGGGCGAACGGCGGCTGCGGGCAACCCGTCGAGCCGGACTGGAACGCATTCCGGCCTATGTACGCCTGGCCAACGACAAGCAGGAAATGCTGGAGATGGCCCTGGTGGAGAACATCCACCGGGAAGATCTCAACGCCATCGAGATCGCCATGGCTTACAACCGCCTGATGGAAGAATGCCAACTGACCCACGAGCAGCTCTCCGAGCGGGTGGGAAAAAGACGCACGACGGTCACGAACTATCTGCGGCTGTTGGATGCCAGCGCCGAGGTACAACAGGCCATACGAGAACGCCAGATATCCATGGGCCACGCCCGCGCCCTGTTGGGCGTAAAGGACAAAGCCCGGCAGGCGCAATGGTTGCGCCACGTGCTGGACCAGCGCCTTTCCGTGCGGGAAACCGAGCGCCTTACCAGCAAGGCGGAAAACAAAAAAAACAGTCCGGCCCAACCGGCTTCCCGCCTGAGCTCCGAATACCGGGATGTACAGCAGAAACTGAGGGCCTTTTTCGGATCCGGCAAATTGGAGATCAAGCTCAAAGGTCAGCATAAGGGCCAGATCGTAATTCCCTTTCAAAGCGCGGATGAACTCAACGCTATGCTGGATCGCCTGGACGATGACTAAGCTTTTTTCCACTAGCCAGGGCAACGAATACCCGCCCTTGTTTCGTTGAAGAACCGATATGGTATTCCGTATTCTAATGATCGTGGGGTTGACGAGCCTTTGCCTTTGGGCCGGAGCGCAGACACAGGACAGCATTGTGCGCATGCAGGACCTGGCTACCCAGCAGGATACGTCAGGGGTACAGAAGAAAGAGGGGTTCTTCAAGCGCAATTATCCCGACCCCAAAAAAGCCCTGTTCATGTCCTATGTCCTGCCGGGCTCCGGGCAGATCTACAACAAGCGATGGTGGAAGCTCCCGATCGTCTACGGCGCTTTCGGCGGGCTCATTTACGCGATCAGCTTCAACACCTCCCGGTACAACCGCTTTTCTACGGCCTTGGACTTGAAGCGGAATGATGAAATGCACGAATTCAGCGGCACGCGCCTGGATAACGAAAATGCGCTTCAAACGCTGCGAGACCAATACGACCGAAACCGGCAGCTTTCCTGGATCGGGCTGGTCTTTGTCTATGCGCTTACCGGCATCGATGCGTTTGTAGATGCTCACCTCAAATCCTTCGATGTGAGCGAAGACCTGAGCCTGAAAATCAAACCGGCCGTTGAACCATCGCCTTTCCAAACCCTCCCGGCAGTTGGCGTCGGCCTTCGGTTTTCCCTGAACCCGCCCCCTCCATCCCCTGCCTTCCGCCACCTGGGTTTCTAGGCCGGCTAGCACTTTTTGCTGAATTTTGTGCATTTTGAGGCTGACATAGCCGTTGAGCGGGCCGGCAGGTCTCGCTTGGGTAGCGAACGCGACCCAAACTTCCTCAGTGGTTTTCTGGCCCGGCCAGTACTGCCCAAAGGCGAGATTTTCAGGCAAACGCTCTTATCCTAACCCCTACGAACTGCACCATGCCCAATCGAGAAGAAAAAACCTTTCACATCGGCATTGCCATGGCCGGGGCCGTATCGGCCGGAGCCTATACCGGTGGCGTAATCGACTACCTGTTGCAAACCCTGGATAGCTGGGAAAAAGCCAAAGCCAACAACCGGGCCATAGAAGCCGAGTTCGGCCGGGACGAATCCAAGGGATACGACCCTACCCTACCCATGCATGATGTCGTGATCGACGTGATCGGAGGGGCGTCGGCCGGTGGGATCACAGCAGCTCTTACAGCCCTTACCCTGATGGAAGGGTTCCATGCGGCCCGCCCGGAAAAGCCCAACAAGTTGTACGACAGCTGGGTCAATCTGAACGACCAAAACGGCACGTCTACGCTTGAGCAAATGTTTTCCCTGCAAGACCTGCTCCTCAGCCCCGGTGGCGTCCCTTCCCTGCTCAATTCAGACCCCATCGAACAAATATCCAAACGAGCGCTGGCCCTCAAAGGACAGCGCGAATTACCCTCTTATATTTCGCCCAACCTGGAGGTCATCCTCACCCTCACCAGCCTGCGGGGCATTCCCTTGCACGTCAACTTCTTCGACATCGTCAAGACGGAAGCCCAAAAGCGAGGGATAGACCCTCTGAAGCCGGCTCACACGATGAAGTTGCACAAAGGGGTGGCACACTTCAGAATGCATGCCGATGAATCGGCCCCGGACCACGTGCTTCCCCTCGATCCGGCCAATGAAGAACACCGGCAGGCCTTGATCGAATCGGCCATCGCTTCGGGGGCCTTTCCGCTGGGGCTGCGCCCCCGGCTCATCAAAGGTACCTCGCTGAAATACATCAACGGCATGATCAAGCGCATGTTTCGGCTGGAAGGGGAAGAGCGGGGCTACTTTGAGCTGGGCACCCGTTCGGATCCGTTTGACTTCATTGCCATCGACGGCGGCACGATCAACAACGAACCTTTCGGCGAGATCATCGCCGTACTGGAAGAAAAGTGCAAACCCAAAGGCGAAGATTACGCCATCATTATGATCGATCCGTTCCCCAATTTCGAAGAGGACAACGAAGCGCCTGCCTACGATAAACTGCCGCCCATGGCCGGCCTGGTGCCCGGCATTATCGGGGCCATCCGGGGCCAGGCCATGATGAAGGAGAACGAGGTGGTGCGGGGCTTTTCCAACGACTTCACCCGCCGCATGATCTTTCCCAAACGAGGGCAGGACCCCTACCCCATCAGCTGCGGTGCCCTGGATGGGTTCAGCGGCTTTTTCAAGCGCGAATTTCGGGAACACGACTTCCAGCTGGGACGCAAGAACTGCCAGAGTTTTTTGCGCAAGTACTTCGGGATCAAGAAGGACGAGGCCGCGGAAGTGCGCATCTATGACGAAATGCCCAGAGGGGCTGCCAACCCGCACGCCCGCTTTGTAAAGCGAGGCGAAGACAGCCAAAACTATCTGCCCATCATCCCCGATGTGCGAAGCGGAATCGGACAAATCGAGGATGCCACCGAGATCCAAACGCCGGAACGCGTTCCCATTCGCACCAGCGAGGTCATGGCCCTGCAGCCCGGTATTCAGAAGCGCCTGCACGGAATTCTCGTGCACGGCGTAGGCAGTGTCACCCGTGCAAAGGACGGCCATCGCAGCGAAGAAGACCTTTGGGTCAGCAATCGCATGCTCCGTTATTTCAACAAAAAAGAAGAACCTTCCCGGCTGTTTAGCTGGGTCAAAAGCACAAGCTTGTGGATCTGGAGAAAATGGCTGGCCAATATCGCTGCCAAACAACTGAGCTACAGTGTTTTGGAGACCATTCTCAAAGATTTTCGAAAGCGCGGCCTGGTCGAAGATTGAACACAGGCGGCACCGGAACCCTTACTACACCAACCAACCAAAGTCATCATTATGGAATATCGCCGATTGGGCCGCTCCGGCCTGCAGGTGAGTGCCCTTTCGCTGGGGTCCTGGCTCACTTTTGGCAAACAAATCACAGACGAGACAGCCGAACAACTCATGGCTAAAGCCTATGAACTGGGCGTAAACTTTTTTGACAATGCAGAGATCTATTCCCGCGGCCAATCGGAAGTGGTCATGGGAAAAATCCTGAAGAACCAGGGCTGGGACCGATCGTCCTATCTGGTGTCCAGCAAGGTGTTCTTTGGCGACGGCCGCAAAAAGCCCAACCAAACGGGCCTCTCCCGAAAACACATTCTGGAAGGATGCGACGCTTCGCTCAAGCGTCTCCAACTCGATTATCTGGACCTCTATTTTTGCCACCGGCCGGATAAAAACACGCCTATGGCCGAAACGGTATGGGCCATGAACTATTTGCTCCAGCAAGGCAAGATCCTGTATTGGGGTACGTCGGAATGGTCGGCTCAGGAGATTATGGAAGCCCATATGGTTGCCCGCGAAAACCGTCTCATCGGGCCGGTCATGGAGCAGCCGCAGTACAATATGTTTCACCGCCAAAAGGTGGAAGTCGAATACAGCCAAATTTACAAGACGGTCGGCCTGGGCACTACAATTTGGAGTCCTCTGGCCTCGGGTGTGCTCACGGGCAAGTATCTCGAAGAGTTTCCGGAGGATACCCGCCTGGGCATGGAAGGGTTGGAATGGCTAAAAGAGCGTTCACTGACCGAAGAACGGCTGGAAAAGGTGCGCGAACTCCAGCAGGTGGCATTGGATATGGGCACCACCCTGCCCAAACTGGCCATTGCCTGGTGTCTTAAAAACCCCAATGTGAGTACGGTCATCCTCGGGGGGAGCAAGGTCGGTCATCTGGAAGAAAACATTCAGGCCCTGGAGCTGCTGCCGCAATTGGACCAGGACCTGATGGATCACCTGGATGGGCTGTTGGACAATAAACCCGAGCACCCGCCTTTTTAACCGGAAGCTAAGCCGTAAAATGCTGTGCATTTTCCAGTCCTTGGGCTGACGAATTGTAACATTTTGTTCGTCAATGCGTTATCCGGGTTTTTGATTGTAATCACTGATTTGATATGTACCCAAATTTGGGATATACCCGTTGTGAAGTGGTTTGGGAGTATCCCAAACCGCACCGGTCAGTATAGTTGGGTAAATTCATGCATAATCCGGGCTAATTCGAGCTCCTTTTTGAAAAAAGAAAACCCCATCGCAGCGATGGGGTTTTTTGCGTATACTTAGGCACTTGTCGCAGGGTGCTAGGAAGTAGTCTCTTCCTTAATCGGCGCCCGAAAGACCACCTTTCCGTCAAACACATCGAGTACGTAGCGGCCGCCGTCCTGCACTTCATTGCGGAGCATTTGCTTACTCAGCTCGTTGAGGACCTTCTTCTGGATGAGGCGCTTGAGCGGCCGGGCACCGAACTCCGGATGGAATCCCTCTTCGGCCAGCCAATCCATAGCCTCAGGCGTAACGGAAACCTCGATGTCCTGTTTGGCCAGGAGGTCGCGGAGTTCGCGAAGCTGGATATCAACGATCTGACGAATGTTCTTTCGATCCAGCGGACGGAACATGATCACCTCGTCGATGCGGTTGAGAAACTCGGGGCGAACGCTTTGCTTCAGCAGGTTGAACACCTCATCGCGGGTATTCTGGATGATCTCCTCGGCATTGGAATCATCCAGTTGCTCGAAATTAGAGCGAATGATATCCGACCCGATGTTGGAGGTCATGATGATGACCGTGTTCTTAAAGTTTGCCACCCGGCCTTTGTTATCGGTAAGCCGGCCGTCGTCCAGTACCTGCAACAGGATGTTGAACACATCCGGATGCGCTTTTTCGATCTCGTCCAGCAAAATGACCGAGTACGGTTTTCGCCGAACGGCTTCCGTGAGCTGCCCCCCTTCGTCGTAGCCGACATATCCGGGAGGAGCACCCACCAGCCGGCTTACGGCATGGCGTTCCTGATACTCGCTCATATCGATGCGGGTCATGAGGTTCTCATCGTTGAATAGGTACTCGGCCAAAGCCTTGGCCAACTCGGTTTTACCCACGCCCGTGGTACCCAGGAACAGGAAGGAGCCGATCGGTCTGTTTTCGGCCCCCAGGCCGGTCCGACTGCGCCGAATGGCATCGGATACAGCTTCCACGGCTTCATCCTGCCCCACTACGCGCTTGTGCAACTCGTCTTCCAACTGAAGGAGTTTTTCGCGCTCGCTCTGCAACATGCGCGTAACCGGGATGCCCGTCCACTTGCTCACGATCTCGGCTATGTCTTCGGCATCCACCTCCTCTTTTACCAATTGCTTGCCGCTCTCCTGCATTTCGTGCAACTGCCGGGTGTATTGGTCGAGCCGGTTCTGTACTTCCGGGATGCGGCCGTAGCGGATCTCGGCGGCCTCGCTGAAGTTGCCTTCCCGCTCGGCCCGGGAGCCCGCCAGCTTCAATTGTTCGATCTCCTCCTTGGCCTGCTGAATGCCCAGTACTACCTCGCGCTCGCTTTCCCATTGGGCGCGCAGTGCATTGCGCTCGTCCTCTAAATTGGCCAGTTCCTTGTTCAGGCTTTCGAGCTTGCTTTCATCCTGCTCGCGCTTCATGGCCTCCCGCTCGATCTCCAGCTGGCGGATCTTTCGCTCCACTTCATCCAGCTCTTCCGGCATGGAGTTCATCTCCAGCCGCAAACGGGCCGCCGCCTCATCGATGAGGTCGATGGCTTTATCCGGAAGAAACCGGTCGGTGATATACCGGGTGCTGAGCTGAACAGCAGCCACGATGGCGTCGTCCTTGATGTTGATCTTGTGGTGGGTCTCATACCGCTCCTTGAGGCCCCGCAGGATGGAAATGGCATCCTCCTCCGAAGGCTCATCGACCATCACCATCTGGAAACGGCGCTCAAGGGCCTTGTCCTTCTCGAAGTATTTCTGGTATTCGTTGAGCGTGGTAGCCCCGATAGTGCGAAGTTCTCCCCGGGCAAGCGCCGGTTTGAGGATGTTGGCCGCATCCATGGCGCCCTGGGTTTTGCCCGCGCCCACCAAGGTGTGGATCTCGTCGATGAAAAGAAAGATCTGGCCTTCGGCAGCCACCACCTCGTTGATCACCGACTTGAGGCGTTCTTCGAATTCGCCCTGGTATTTTGCACCGGCGATCAGTGCTCCCATATCCAGCGAATAGATCTCCTTGTCGCGGAGGTCTTCGGGCACATCGCCGTCTACAATGCGGTGGGCCAGCCCCTCTACGATGGCTGTTTTGCCGGTTCCGGGTTCGCCAATGAGAATGGGGTTGTTCTTGGTGCGACGGGCCAGAATGTGCAGTACCCGTCGAATTTCCTCTTCCCGGCCGATCACCGGGTCGAGCTTTCCACTGCGTGCCCGCTCATTGAGGTTGATGGCGTATTTGTTCAGGGCGTTGTAGCTGCTTTCGGCGCTGGAACTGGTCACCCGGCTCCCTTTGCGCAGATCCTGAATGGCCGCTTTCAGCCCCTTTTCATCAATGCCGTTATCCTTCAGCATTTGAGCTACCTGGTCGCGCACCCCGAGCATACCCAGCAGCATGTGTTCCAGGGCAATGTATTCATCACCAAATTCCACGAGATAGTTGTTGGCCTTCTGCAAGGCTTCATTTACTTCACGGGAGAGATACTGGTTTCCCCCCTGGACCTTGGCATAGGACTGTACGATGCTGTCCACCGCCTGCAGGATGATATCGGGGTTCACACCCAGTTTTTTGAACACAAACGGCGCTACGCTGTCGTCCACTTCCAGAATGCCCTTCAGCAAATGCCCCAGCTCTATGGCCTGGTTTTGATGCTCCATGGCCAGTTGCTGAGCTCGCTGCAGCGCTTCCTGCGCTTTTATCGTTAAGTTATTCAGGTTCATAATCCTCGTTTTGCTTGTTCTGCGATTAGAATATAAGGTATTTACCTTCATTCTGTCAATTCTAATGCCAAGTTCTACCTACACCTCAAAAAAGACATTTTGTCAGTAAAAGTCGCTTTCAAATGCCTTTTTGACACCTGCAAAAGATAACGGGATTTCCTAGCTCGAAGATGAGCGAACACGAGGGCAATCCCAGCGGTACTATAGAAAACGCTTATGAGCAACCTATCCCGACTCCTGTTTCTTACCCTATTCTCCTTTCTACCCTTGCTCTTGTTCAGCCAAATCCGCTTTAATCCGCAGGCAGGCGTTGCCTTCTCCGTGGTCAACAAGGATTTCGAACTCAGTGAAATTCAAGGCAAAACCGGTTTTACGGTGGGTTTTGACCTTCGATTCGGTGAAAAGTTCTTCTTTAAGCCCGGTTTGTACTACGTGCAATACGCCAATCGGTACCGTCGATACGAATCGGAGGGCTTCGAAGTTTTGGTGGTTGAGGAAACCCTGAGGCGGAAAGGACTGCGCCTTCCGGTGCATATAGGCTTTGATTTCATCGAAGATGAACGACTGGGCATACGCGTTTTCGCCGGCCCCAACGGTACATTCTTCTTTTCGGCCGATGATCCCGAAGAAGTTGTCAATGAATTCGACTACAAAAATGTCGTGTGGGGTCTGAGCGCCGGTGCAGGAGTGGATATCGGCATATTCACCTTTGACCTGGAATACGAATTCGGATTGAGCGACATGCTCGACTCCGATATCCAAACGGCTAAGAACAATGCCTTCTTCCTTCGCGCAGGTTTGCTGTTTTAATACGGTTTTCAGGATAAAATGACCTTTTTACCAAGACCTATTTTATCCTGAAAACCGTGAATACCGTTTCAAGTATGAAATGACCTAGAAGTTATTTCATACTTGAAACGGTATAAGGTTGCCGGCCTTGAATTTCCGCTCTACGCTTAATCCATTAATCCATAAAACCCTTTCGGATCATGATCCGCCTGATTCTTTTATTTCTCGTACTCGCCATCATTTTCGGCATCTTCGGTTTTACCGGTATTGCGGTAGGCTTTGCTGCCGTGGCCAAGGTTCTCTTCTACGTCTTTCTGGCTTTGCTGGTGATTTCTCTGATCGGTAGTGTCCTCCGCAGGGTGTGAAAAAAATTGATACTTTACCGGTTGTGTGCACACTCCAAAATCACTTCCATGCAGTACCCTCTCCGCCTGCTGGCTCTTTGTCTACTCGGCTTGTTCCGGCTGGTCCACATTCAGGCGCAACCCGAAAGTGAAAGCCCTTACAGCGATCAGGCCTTTGATCCGCCCGAAAGCCCCGCCTGGTACGACACCCCCTTTTTCTATGTGGGGCTGATCATTTTTCTCGGCATTCTATTGCTGATCCTCTATCGGCAGGGGCGAAACATCAGGCGGCGACGTTTGGATCGTTGAGAAGCGATTCGTTCAGGCGACTGGAAAACAGCAAAGCACGAACCGAAAGATAGGGAAGCCTTCCCCGCAGAAACCCCTGCAACTGATCCTGCACCGCTTCTGTGAGCAGGAAAATAAGGGGCTGGCTGACCTGGTTCAGCTGCTTCAGTGCATCCAGGATCCAATGATCCCAGGTATCGGCGAAAAGCTCAACATCCCGAGGCTTCACCCACCTCCGGCAGCCCGTATTCGGGCAGGATACCGGCATAGGGCCTTGCAGGTTGAAGAGTCCGTACTCATCGGTTATTTCTTCACCCACGGCAATGTCGCGAATCGCGATTTCGAAGCCGTATCCGGTGCTGATGGCATTGCACTGACAGCAGTGATTCACAAATTTGGCATGGTCCCAACTTACGATCCGCTTTCCGTGCTCATCGATGTAGCTGTATTTTTCCACTGCCGCCTGCATGCTGGGGTGTAATTGATTCACCTGGGCTTCTGACAATTCGATATCCAGAGGGTCCTTGACGAATACGATTGTACCCTTGGGAATAGGTTGGGTAGCAAAGACGCCGTAACCCACCGCTTCGTTAATGAAGCGAAGCTCGGTATCCGGATGGATCATGTGTTCAACGACTTAAATTGTGATGGTCATTATGTACTTCAAACACATGGGCTCAGGTCGTTGAAAGGTACGCCAATTCCAATGAAAAAAAAGACCTTTTCGACGAAGCATGCCGGCAGATTCCGGCCCGGATGAGAGCTGCTGTCCTCGCTTGGGGTTCAATCCCGGAAGATCAGGAGAGGGACGTGCAATTCGCCAACCATTTCCCGCGTCACACTACCCTCGGTAAGCCATTTCCAAAAGCCTTTGCGGTGAGACATCATGCCCAGCATGGCAATCTTCTCATCGGACACATAGGCTTCCAGTTCCGAGCGGATATCGCCTTCCAGCAAGCGAAATTCCATGCGCTCCACATCCCGGAAAAGCGAGGTGAGCGTTTCGAGGTCCTGGCGAGCCATTTCCTTTTGACCCGGACGCTCTACGACGTACACGATGTGAATTTGACTTTCGAAGAGATCGGCGATTTCCTTGATGACTTTAAGGGCCCGAAAATCCCGGAATTCAAAACTGGTGGCAAAGGCAAGGTTGTGGAAGCCCTCGTATCGCGCCGTGGCCGGAATGGCCATGATCATGCGATCTTCGGAGCGACGAATGATCTCGCGGGCCGTTGAACCGACCTGCCGTTCCATGGCCTTGTTGCTGCCCTGCATGCCCAGCACTATGAGGTCGGCATCGTGTTTTTCGGAAGCCTCCAGCACGGAATCCGCGGGGTAGCCATATTCCGCTACGAGTTCGATGTTCATCAATTTGTGATCGGGAACATTTTTCTCGACAAACTCTTCCAGACGCTGAATAACCTTGCGTGCTTTTTCCTGTTTGTCTTCCCCGGTAATGCGGACATCGGGTTTTCCAAAACCGTGCATCACCAGCAGGGTGGCTTCAAAAGTCTTGGCCAGTTCCACGGCGTATCGCAGAACGTGTTTGGCATGATCGGAAAACTCCGTGCTGTAGAGGATCTTTTTCACGAACTCGGGTTTTGTGGTCAAAGCTAGTCGAACTCGGACAGCTTCCGCCCGTATTATAGGTATTTTTTTTCACTCTGTTTTGAGCCCATTTCTACCTCCAAAAAGGAGAGAAAACCCAATACCGCCGCCCAGCAAGAGCAAGATAACGAGCAGGGAAACCCATTGCGGAAGATGAACCCATTGGTGCAAGAGTATTTTGGCCGCTACGTAAAAGAGTATGGCAATCAGGCTGTACTTGATGTAAACGAAACGATTCAGTGCAGCTGCCAACAAGAAGTACATGGACCGAAGCCCCAAAATGGCAAATATGTTGGACGAAAAAACCAGAAACGGCTCGGTGGTGATGGCGAAAATGGCTGGAATAGAGTCAAAAGCAAACATGATGTCGGTTACCTCCACCACCATCAGGGCTACAAATAAGGGCGTGGCGGCTAAAACGTGTCGTTTGCGCACAAAAAAGCGGCTCCCCTCATATTCCTTGGTAACGGGAATCAGCTTTCGCACCCATTGGATCACAGGGTTTCGTTCGGGGTCTATTTCCTGATCCGACCGGATCATTCGGATGGCTGCGTACAACAAGAACAAGCCGAACACATACGTCATCCAGGAAAACTGGGAAAGCAGGATTATCCCCAAACCGATCATCAGGCCGCGGAAAACAATAGCCCCCAGGATTCCCCAGAACAGGACGCGGTGCTGATTTTGATCGGGCACCTGAAAGTACCGGAAGATGATGGCGATGACAAAAATATTGTCCATGCTCAGGGAAAGCTCCACCAGATAACCACTCAGGTAGTCCATGACGGCCTTTTGCCCGTCGAGATCGGAAGCCACCCAACCCTGTCGATAGGCGAAAAAAACAACAATGCTGAACAGCAGGGAAATGCTGACCCAAAGCGTGGTCCATCCCAATGCCTCCGCAGCCGAGATCACGTGGGCTTCTCGGTTAAAAACCCCCAGGTCGAGTGCCAGTAAAAGGAAAATGAAAACCAAAAACCCCAGCCATATCAGCATATCAACAACTCATCGTTTGGGCAGGCGGCAAAATACCGCAAATCAAAAGAACAACCAATCCGGCCTTTCCATCGAAAGGCGCAAAAATTTTAAGTATATGGCTCTTCAGGCGATTAGCACGAGCCTTCTTTGTGTAAATTTCAGCGCGGCAGCATCCTCTGAATGTAAACCAAACCAACTGTGATGAATAAACCGGTAATTTTTTTCTTCAAAATTGGGCTGTTGGGGCTAGCTGCGCTTTCCCTGGCAGCTTGTCCAAAACAAAACGATATGGAACAAATCGAAAAAAAGGCATGGATACTGGAAAGCCTGAACGGAGAGCCCGCCGGATTGGGCATGAATAAAACACCTCGCTACTTCCAGCTCGCGGACGGCCAGAGAATCAGCGGTTTCGGCGGTTGCAATCACTTTAGGGGCTCCTATGAACTGGATGGGGGTAAGCTCAAAGTGGGCAATCTGGCCGGAACCATGATGGCCTGCCCGCCCGAATATGCCGACCAGCCTTTTCACCAAGCGCTCCAAACTGCCGATCAGATCGACTTGCAGGATGGCAAGTTGCTGCTGAAAAAGGGAAAAGAGGTATTGGCCACCTTCGTGGGCACCGAACCGCACCTCATTACTACGACCACCGAGCTAAAAAACACTCGCTGGGTAATGCGGATGGTGAACAATCACACCTTTACCCTACCTGAAAGAGGTAAAGAACTCTTCATCCAATTCTCGTCGGAGGACGAGAACAGGGTACGCGGGTACTCGGGCTGCAACCAATTTATGGGTACCTGTGAGGTGGAAGGCCCCAGGCTGAAATTCGGCCCGCTAGCCAGTACCCGCATGGCCTGTCCCGGCGATCAGGGCAAACTGGAACAGGAGGTCCTGAAGGCCCTTCAGGACGTGGACAGCTACCGCATCGAAGGCGAACGCCTGATCCTGATCGGTGAGGGTAAGCAAAAAGCCACCTACGAAGCCGTTTACTACTAATTTTCATTGGCCAGACCCTACAGCCCCCTGTACACCCATTTCGTACAGGGGGCTTTGGGTTTTTGGGGCAATACAAAAGTGCTGATGACTTTTTCGGCTATCTTTCCAATCCACAACCCAAAACCCATGAAAAAGATTCTTCTTCTCCTGCTGGCTCTTCACCTCCTTGCTCCGCTTAAAGCCTGGTGGGACCCCGGCCACATGGTCGTCGCTCTAATCGCCTACATGCAACTCGACGAAAAGGCCAAAGCCGAGGTAGACCGCCTGACGAAAGTGCTGCAGCGCGACTATCCCCAGGTCAATCACTTCGCGATCACCGGTTGCTGGCCCGACGACCTCAAGGAAATGGGGGTGCGCACCTACGATACCTGGCACTACACCAACATTCCATACAATCCGGAGGGCTTGGACGTGCCCCCCAACCCGGAGGTTAACGTAGTGTGGGCCATCGATCAAATGCGCCGGGTTCTTCGATCGGACAAAGCTGCGGATGTAGACAAGGCCCGTCATCTGGCTTTTTTGGTCCACTTTGTGGGCGATATCCACCAGCCCCTGCACAGTACGACCATGTACACCCTGGAGCAGCCCCGCGGCAACCGGGGCGGAAATGACTTTCGCCTGAGCGGCAAGTGGCGGAACCTGCATATGTTGTGGGACGACGGCTGCGGACTGACCAGCCCGTACAACAATATACGGCCGTACGGCAAACCCAAACAGCCTTTGCGGCCTTCTGAAATAGAGCAACTGTACGATTTTGCCCGGGCACTTATCGAGGAATATCCGCCCGCTAAGCTGCCCGGCCTCGATGACTTACAAGCCGAAACCTGGGCTATGGAAAGCCACAACCTGGCGGTACAGCACGCCTACGGAGGGCTCCAGGAAGACAGCGGCGGTCGAAAGCGATCGTTGCGCCCCGGAGAAGCCCCTTCGGACCTGTATCTGGAGCGCGGCCAGGAAGTGGTTGAGGCCCAGTTGTGCCGGGCCGGCTACCGGCTGGGCGCTCTGCTCAACAAACTGCTGGGGGAAGGCTAAACCAATCAATCCGCAAGGGAAAAGCGTTCGTCGAAAAGCCTGCAGCTTTCGACCTGGATATCCCTATTTTAGAGGTGCTTTTAAATGAAGAATGTCCTACTTTTTCAGACCAAAACTACAATCATATGAAATTCGCGAGCTTTTTTTTAACTCTTCTCCTAGGCCTGAGCCTGCAACTTCAAGCGCAAGAGGCTAAAGAGATCATTGATACCTATTTGGAGACCATCGGTGGTGCCGAAAAACTCGAGGCGCTGAAGACGGTGAAAATCGAAGGCAAAGCCCAGGCGCAGGGCATGGAACTTCCCATTACTATGTACCAAAAAGCTCCTGGAAAACAGCGCATGGACATGGTTTTTCAGGGCCAGGAAATGACCCAGATGGCTTTTGACGGCAAAGAGGGCTGGAGCGTCAATTTCATGACCATGGAACCCGAAAAGTGGGATGCCGAACAAAGCAAGGCTTTAGCAGCCGAAATGGACTTTCCGGACCCTTTTCTCAATTACGAAGAAAAAGGATACACCGTGTCTTTGGAAAGCGATTCGGCAGAGGTAGAGGGCACCGAGTGCTTCAAGATCAAGCTCGTGAAAAAACCGGTCACACTGGACGGCAAAGAGCATCAAAACTTTGAGTTCCACTACTTCGACAAGGAAACCAACGTGCCCATCATGTCGGAGAGCTTCGCCAAGACCGGGCCGCAGAAAGGGCAGGCCATTCAAACCTACCTGAGCGACTACCAGGAAGTAGACGGCATCTACTTCCCCTTCAGCATCGGTCAGAAATTCAACGATCAGCCCGTATGGGACATGACCGTGAACAAAATGGAGCTGAACGTCGAAATAGATGACGAGCTTTTCGCCTTTCCCGAAAAAGAGGCGACTAAGGAAGGCAAATAGGACTTGATCATACTTCGAAAGGGTTCCGGAAAAAAAGTTCCGGAATCCTTTTTTATTAATTGCTTTCAAAACGGCTATCATGAAATACCTATCCGCAATTCTACTGCTGGGGCTGTTGCCCATGTCGATGATATGGGGTCAGGACCTCAGCGGCGAAGCCCTTCTTGGCGGCCTGCGGGCCCGGCACATCGGCCCGGCCCTGATGAGCGGCCGGGTGACCGACCTCACCGGCCACCCTTCCGATCCAAAGATCCTGTATGTGGGGAGTGCCGGAGGCGGAGTATGGCGCTCCAATGACGGCGGTGTCACCTTCACTCCTATTTTTGACGACCACCCCCAGTCCATCGGCTGCGTGGCGGTAGACCCCCAGAAGCCCGATCAGGTCATCTGGGTGGGTACCGGCGAAACCTGGACCCGAAACAGCGTTTCGGTGGGAAACGGCATTTACAAGACCACCGACGGCGGTAAAAACTGGAAACACCTCGGCCTGAAAGCCTCCGAGCGAATCAGCAGCATCGCAATTCATCCTGAAAATCCCGAGGTCGTCTTCGTCGGGGTATTGGGGGCGCTGTGGGGCGACAGCTCCGAACGCGGCATTTACAAAACCACCGACGGCGGAAAAACCTGGGAAAAGATCTTTTACATCAACGAGACCACGGGTTGTTCCGATCTGGCCATGCACCCCGAGAACCCGGATATCCTCTACGCGGCCTTCTGGGAGTTTCGCCGCACGGCCTGGTCCTTTAACTCCGGCGGCAAAAACAGCGCCCTCTACAAATCCACGGACGGTGGCAAAAACTGGAAAAAGATCCACAACGGCTTCCCGGCCGGCGAGCTGGGGCGAATTGCCGTAGCTATCGCCCCCTCCGAGCCGGATCGCCTCTACGCGGTGATCGAGTCGGAAAAAAAAGAGGATAAGGGCCTGTATCGCTCCGAGGACGGCGGCCAAAGCTGGACACAGACCAATAGCGACTTCGAGCTGGCCGTGCGCCCCTTCTATTTCTCCCGGCTGGTCGTGAGTCCGCACGATCCCGACATGGTTTGCAAAGCCGGCCTCAACGGCTCCATCAGCGAAGACGGCGGCAAGACTTTCCGGGCCATCGGCAGCGGCGTCCATGCCGACGTGCACGACTTCTATTTCAATCCCCTGCACGAGGATCAGCTCTTTCTGGGCTGCGACGGCGGCGTGTACCGCTCCTGGGATGGCGGCAACATTTGGGAAATGGTTAAAGGCCTTCCCCTCTCCCAGTATTACCACCTTACCGTGGACAATGAAAAACCCTTCAACGTTTACGGCGGCCTGCAGGATAACGGCTCCTGGGTCGGCCCGTCGGCCAAACGCGGCGGAGCGGTCCTGGACCGGGACTGGGTGAGCGTCGGTTACGGCGATGGCTTTCGGGTGTACCCTCACCCCGAAAATCCCAATATCATTTACTCGGAAATGCAGGGCGCCGAGCAGATCTGGAGGGTAGACCGGGCCAAAAACCAGGCTAAGATCATCAAACCCTATCCGGAAAAAGGGCAAGCCAAGCTTCGCTTTAACTGGAACCCTCCCATCACCACCAGTTATCACCAGCCCGATCGCCTGTATGTGGGCAGTCAGTTTTTACACCGGTCGAATGACCGGGGCGAAAGCTGGACGGTTATCTCGCCGGACCTTACCACCAATGACCCGGCCAAACAGAACCAGGAGGAGAGCGGTGGACTCAGCAAAGACAATTCCGGTGCCGAAAACCACTGCACTCTCTTTGCCATTGGCGAGTCGCCCTTGGATGAGGATGTGATCTGGGTAGGCACAGACGACGGCAATATCCAGGTCACCTTCGATGGCGGAAAGAACTGGAAGAACACAACGGCTAACTATAAAGCCCTGGTACCCCAAAATACCTGGGTGTACCACATTGAGCCGAGCCGTTTTGACGTCAATACGGCTTATGCGGTGTTCGACGGACACACCCGGAACGACATGAACCCCTACGTATTGAAAACGACGGATGGCGGCCGGAGCTGGGCCTCCATCACCACAAATGAGATCGAAGGCTTTGCCCGCAGCATTCAGGAAGATTACGTCAATCCCGAGCTGCTTTACCTGGGCACCGAATTCGGCCTCTACATCACCGTCGATGGCGGTAAGAGCTGGAATAAATTTACCAACAATATGCCGGCGGTGGCCGTGCATCACGTAACCCTGCATCCGCGCGACCACGCCCTGGTATTGGGCACCCACGGACGGGGTATCATCATCATTGATGACATCACGCCCCTGCGTGAGCTCACTCCCGAGATTGCCGCTAAAAAAGTACACTTTTTCGAACGTCCACCCAGCATTATCCGGGAGCCGACAGCCTTCGGGGGGTATGCTCAGATGGGCGACTTCACCGGCGAAAACCCCAGCAGTGCCGCCCAGATCGTGTACTACCTGAAAAGCCGGCATACTTTCGGGAAAATGACTATGGAGGTATTCAATGCAGACGGCGAAAAAATTGCGCATCTGCCACCGGGCAAGGCCAAGGGCATCAATGTGGTGGAGTGGAACTATCGCTACAAAATGCCCAAAGTAGCCAAGGGGAAAACCTTCACTTTCGGCGGATTCACCACACCGACCCTACCCCCCGGCCGGTACACCATACGCCTCACCAAAGGCAAGGACGTATATGAGCACCCGATTGACTTGATTCCCGATCCCGAGTCGCTCTACACCAAGGAGGAACGCCTGGCCCAGCACGAAACAGCCATGACCCTCTACCACATGAATGAGGACCTCGCTTATCTGGTAGACCAGATCGATGCCGTGCAAGCCGGCATTGCACCTGCTCTGGAAAAAGCTTCGTCCCAAAAGCTGGCCGGCAAGCTGGAAGAGCTGGACACCCAACTCAACGGCCTCAAAAAAGGCCTGGTCGTGCTTACCGGCGACAACTATGTGGGTGCGGCCGAACCTCAATTGCGGGAAAAGATCGCCAGTTTGTATGGCGAGGTAGCCGGATTTCCCGGACCGCCCTCCAGTGCGCAGATGGCCAATATGAAACTTCGGCAATCCGAGTTAAAAGCGGCTCAAAGCGAATTGGAAAAACTCATGGACCAACTCCCGGCCATAAATAAAATGTTGTCCAAACAAGGCCTGGAAGCCCTCTCATACCGCAGCAAAGAAGATTTCCTGCAGGCCGACATCTAGATCGAGCCCATCCCCACTCCCTGTGGCGCAGCGCGCCGGGCTAAGGTAGCCCGGCGCGCTTTTTTTACGCCGAATAGGTTTTGCACTTTTTTGATCAAGCAATTTTTCATAGGTTTATTTCACGTTTCAACCAAATTTTATTCTCAAACCCTTTAATCCCCTTATCCTATGAAGAGTGCATCTCTACCTTGGATGGCCCTCGCCGTGGTATGTCTGTTTGCTCATACCCTTTGGGGCCAAAACACCTATTACTGGACTGAAGAAGGCAAAGTGGAACTAAGCCAGGACCGCACGGCCTACATCGTGCAGGGCGATGCCCAGGCCATGCAACAACTGCGTGCGCTGGCCAAATCGGATGCGGTGCAGCGAAGTTCGCTCTTGGATCGCCTGGAGGTATTCAGTCACAAGCCTTTCGCAATCGTGCACCTGAAAGAAGCGCGCGACCTGAGCGCGGAGACAATGGCCGAGCGCCTGCAAATGCGCTCCGGTAAACTGGACTTCGCCCAGCCGGCCTGGCAACTGGCCGATGGGTTTCAACTCTGGGCTACGGCACGCGTGGTGTGTCGCCCCCGTGCAGGCGTTTCGCCCGATGCAGTAGAAAGTATCCTTCGAAGCTATCGGGCTGATTACACAGTGGGCATGGGCGAAGTTTGGCGCATCGATGTGCGCGACGGCAAGCAGGCCTTGGCCCTGGCCAACGCCTTGTATGAAAGCGGTCTGATGGAGTTTGCCCAGCCCGATTTTTATGCCCCACTTTCCATGGGTTCCGATCCCCTTTACCCGGAGCAGTTCCAGATGAACAATACGGGCCAGACGATTGATGGCTTTGCCGGTGCACCCGATGCGGACTGCAATGCTCCCGAGGCCTGGGCCATTTCCACGGGCTCCTCAAACATTGTGGTAGCCGTTATTGACGATGGGGTGGAAAACCACGAAGACCTGAACGATGCAAGCGGCAATTCCCGCCTCATCGGTGGATTTACACCGGTCAACAACGGCAATGGGCTGCCCAACTCCAGTGGTGCCCACGGCCAGGCCTGCGCAGGCATCGTAGCTGCTTCGCACAACAGCCTGGGCGTGCGTGGACTAGCCCCGCAAGTAAGACTGCTCTCCGTCAACATCTTCGAAGGGGGTGAAACCACCCAGGACATCGCCGATGCCATCACCTGGGCCAAGAACAACGGTGCCGATGTGCTTTCCAACTCCTGGGGCTACACCTCCTGTACGGCCAGCTTCGCCAACATCAACAATGCCCTGGCCGATGCCACCAACAACGGGCGCAGCGGCAAGGGCTGCGTGATCGTTTTTGCCTCCGGCAACGGCTACAAAAGCTGCGTGGACTAACCCGGCCAACAACAGCAATGTGATCGCTGTGGGCGCATTCGGGAACGACGGCATCAAGAGCGATTACAGCAATGCCGGCTCGGATCTCGACCTGGCCGCGCCCTCCAACGACATCAGCCAGTTTGGCTTCCTCACCGGCGCCGGGGTGCGCACCATAGACCGCATGGCGCCGGCTACAGCTCCGGCAACTACACCAACTCCTTCGGCGGAACCTCGGCAGCGTGCCCGGTGGTGGCCGGGGTGGCAGCCCTGGTGCTCTCCGTGGATCCCAGCCTGACCCATTCGCAGGTGAAGAACACGCTTTACAATACAGCCATCGACATGGGCGCATCCGGCTTCGACAACAACTACGGCCACGGACGCGTCAATGCGTTCGGTGCACTCAACAGCCTGGGTGGTGGCGGTCAGACGCCTACCTGTACCGATGGCATTCAGAATGGCGATGAGACCGGGGTGGACTGCGGCGGATCGAGTTGCCCGCCTTGCCAAAGCGCGTGTACGGATAATGCGGTGACGCTCACCATCGTAACCGACAACTATCCCGGTGAGACGACTTGGTCCATCACCGACGGCGGCGGCAATACCGTGGCTTCCGGCGGCCCATACGGCAGCCAGAGTACTACCTATGTTGAAGACCTTTGCCTCACCGACGGCTGCTACACCTTCACCATCTTCGATTCCTACGGCGACGGCATCTGCTGCAGCTGGGGCAACGGTTCCTATTCGCTCGTAGAAGATGCCTCCGGCAACGTCCTGGCATCGGGCGGCTCCTTCGGCAGCTCGGAAGCAACTAGTTTCTGCCTGGGCGATACCGGCGGCGGTGGCGGCGGCGATCCCGGCCAGGAAACCGTTTTTGCCCACTTCTTTGAGACGGGCTGGGACGATTGGCAGGATGGGGGCAGTGACTGCTTCCGTTACAGTGGTTCCCGTTCCTGGGAAGGCAGCTTCTCCATCCGCCTGCGCGACAATTCGGGGGTGGCCTCCTCTATGACTTCCACCAACTACGACCTAAGCAGTTACGATGCCGTGGAGCTGGAATTCTACTTCTACCCCAACAGCATGGAAAACGGAGAGGACTTCTGGGTGCGCTACAACAGCGGCTCGGGCTGGCAGACGGTAGCCACCTATGCGAGCGGCAGCAGTTTCCAGAACGGGTCCTTTTATGTAGCCACGGTCACTCTGGATAACGGCAGCGTCAACCTCAGCAACAATGCTCGATTCCGATTCCAGTGTGATGCAAGCGCCAACCAGGATCAGGTGTACATCGATGCGGTTACCCTCACCGGTATTACCAACGGCGGCACCCTGGCACAGACTCATACTACTCCCTTGCAGACGATCCGGCAGCTGAGCGCACCGGCACCGGCACCGAGTAGCTTGTCGGCTTTAGAAAGCGACCTTGCCATTGCGCCTAACCCTACCTCCGGGCTCCTGACCGTGCAGGCATCGGATCCCATGCAGCGGATTAGCGTGATCACAACCGCCGGACAGCAAATCCGGTTGCTGAACAACCTGCAGGAAAATATGCACCAACTGGATCTGTCGGACCTGCCGGCGGGAATGTATTTCCTCCGGATCGAAACCGCTGAAGAGACCTATACCGAAAAGGTAATCGTGCGTTAAGCCCGTAAAGGGGGCCGACCTGATGACCAGATCTCCTCGTTGGCCTACTGCTCAAACGCAGGTTCGCAAGATTTTTTACACCAGGCTGCCAAAGGTGGCCTGGTGTTTTTTTTACCCTGCAATGAAAAAGCAGCAAAAAGTATTTAAGCTCTTGAAATTGAGAAAAAAGAGAGTCGCCCAACTGAACCTTTTCGATCCCGTTAGGTTGGGTTAAGTACAAAAACCCACGCACATGAAAAATTTCTTTTTGCTATTTATCATTCTGAGCTTCGCAGCCTGCACCAACAGTGGCACGGCTACGGAGGAAGAGACGACAGAAGAAACCACTGCTGAAGCCGAAGAGACGGCCATGGAAGAAAAGCCCATGGAAAAAGATATTGTCGCTTTGGCTATGGAAACCCCCTCACTCTCTACCCTGGTGCAGGCCGTGAAAGCGGGCGGACTGGTAGAGACCCTTCAGGGCGAAGGCCCCTTTACGGTGTTCGCTCCGACCAATGATGCCTTTGCTGCACTTCCGGAAGGTACGCTGGAGAGTCTGCTCAAGCCGGAGAACAAGGAGCAATTGGTAGAAATTCTCACTTATCACGTGGTTCCGGCCAAAGTGATGTCCGGCGATCTGTCGGACGGCATGAAAGCCGGTACGGTGCAAGGTGCTGAAGCTACCGTGAAAATGAAAGGCGACGCAGTCATGATCGACAATGCCACCGTGAAGATGGCCGATATCAAGGCCTCTAATGGAGTAGTACACGTCATCGACGCCGTCATCCTGCCGCCCGAGAAGTAAGGGGCAGTTTATGATTTCAAAAGACGGACCGGCAATGGGTTTGGATACCTGTTGCCGGTTTTTTTTAGGGTCGCCCGCCGGCCACCAGGGTCCAGGGGTTCTCCGGCGAGTAATGGTGAAGGCGATGGTAGAGCTTGTAAAAACGGGCGGCCACGGCTATAAGGTCTTTAAATTCGAGGGCCAGGCTCAAAAATAACAGACTGTTCCGGGCGCTATACGTCTTCTCTTTGATGCCCTGAACCTGACGTGACAACAGTCGCTCGATAGCCTGGTGCAGATCTTGCTTTTCCTGAAGTACATCCGAATACGATGCAAAGGAAGCATTTCGCAGGCCGGTCTCTATCCGTTCGAGATAGTTGGCGACGCGTTGGCGCAACTCCTTCAAATGTTCTACCTGGTCGGGCAATAGCGGGGCGTGTACATTACCCACATGCTCGGCAATAGCCCGGATGATGAATTCGGCCGATTGCAGGTAGTCCTGCTCCAGATCGTACATCAACAGGTAGGTCCGACTGCCCTCCAGTTGCTCTTCCCGGATCCGGCCGATGTCATTGTAAAATGCATACCGGAATTCCTGACTTTCCCGTTTTTGCTCCGCTACAATGCGCTGAGATCGAC
Source organism: uncultured Saprospiraceae bacterium (assembly GCA_964595955.1). Classification (GTDB taxonomy): domain Bacteria; phylum Bacteroidota; class Bacteroidia; order Chitinophagales; family Saprospiraceae; genus JAJDFU01. The sequence continues at coordinate 12,664 of CAZQSF010000023.1, read as the reverse complement.
TTACATCCGGCAAGCTGTCGGTAAGCAGGCCCTGAAGAGCCGCTCCGACCGCCTGCCGGGAAGTGGCCAGGGTTTCGGCTACGGAATTGGCTGTATTTCGAACTACGGTTTCCGCCTCCAACTGAACGGTATCCTTGGCATAGGCCTCCAGTTTTTTCTTTCGGATTTCCCGCCGCTTGTGCACCACAATGCTTCGGCTGATAGCTGCACCGGCCAGCAACACCAAGCCCAGCACGGCCCAGATCTGAAAATGGTAGAGCAGGGATGCGAATGTAGCTGATACCGTAAAGGCAATCAGTGCTGTGGCAAACCAGCCCCCGATGACATTGAGCACGCCGGCCACCCGGTAAACAGCGCTGTCCCGCCCCCAGGCCCGGTCGGAAAGCGAGGTGCCCATAGCCACCATAAAGGACACATAGGTCGTAGACAAGGGTAGCTTGTAAGAGGTAGCGAGGGCTATTAGGGCGCTAGCCACGGTGAGATTGACCGAAGCCCGGACCAGGTCAAACGCCGGCGGATCGTAATCTTCCCCTTTCTCCGGCTTATCGGGCAGCTTGAGTTCGAAGCGCTTTTCGGCCTCCTCTCGCCAGGATTGGGGTAAGAGTGAAGACGCATTCTTGCTTGCCCCGTACAAACCTCGCACCATACTCCTGGATAGCCAATTGGGCGAAAAACGCTCCAGGCCTTCGCTCTGGCGGCCCAAGTTGACTTCCGTCTCGGTAACCGACCGCGCTTTTTTAGAGAACCAGAGCGTAACGATCATGATGATGCCGGCCCCCATCAGCAGGTAAGGTTGGGTGGGATAGGCCCCGCTCAGCACATCCATACCGTATTCATCAGCCGGCACACCGGTATCCCGCCAGGCCAGATAAGATTGGAATCCCGCAATGGGCACACCGATAAAATTGACCAGGTCGTTTCCCGCGAAGGCCATAGCGAGTGAAAAGGTGCCGAACAGGACGACGATCCGGAGAATATTTATTCCGCTGCGCACCAGCAGGTACATCACCCCCGAAAAGAATAGCGTACCGCCTCCGATAAGGGTGAATGGGTGGCTACTGATCCATTGTACCCAGGATTCGGGAACATAGCCGGATCCCTTCAGTCCTTTGAAAAAAAGAAAAAAGAACAGGACCGCCGTTGCCAGACCGCTCCACAAAATGCCGATCCAGCGACTTCGCTTATGGTAGTTAAAGGTGAAGAGAAAGCGGGAAAAATACATGATCAAGGCCCCCACCGTAAAGGCAATGCCCACCGATAAAAAGATTCCGGTAATGATGGCCAGCGCACTGGAGGAGTTGATGTATTCCCCGACGGCCCACAACCCTTCCTCACTACCCAGCGACTTGATCGCGGCCAGGGCAACCGCCGCTCCCAACAGCTCGAAAACGATGGATACCGTCGTCGAGGTCGGCATGCCGAAGGTGTTAAAGAGGTCGAGCAATAGGATATCGGTAAGCATGACCGCCAGGAAAAGGACCATGATCTCCATAAAGCTGAAAAAGGCGGGGTTGAAGATCCCCTTTCGGGCCACCTCCATCATGCCGCTGGACAGGGTCGCCCCAAAGAAAATGCCGAGGCTGGCTACGATCATGATAAGCTGTCGGCTGCCCACCTTGGACCCTATGGCCGAATTGAGGAAATTGACGGCATCATTGCTCACGCCCACCACCAGATCGGTGACGGCCAGGGCGAAGAGCAGGATTACAATGATGAGAAAAAGATCGGGCATGGAGGTGGTGTTTCGGAATGCCGGTGGAAAGGTAAGGCATTACCGGGGGTTTTCTACACGGCACGGCCGGCCTACTTTCAGCAAAGGCGGATCGAACTGATCTGCAATAGCCGACCAAGGCACGAGTTTGAAATTCTGGGGCTGTGCCCTGCCTTCCGCACTTTTATTGTAGCCGTCCTGTGCAACGAAAAGCCCCGCTTCGTAGGGTGGAGGCAAAGCACAGGACGTGAGCTCGATGCCATCCGTATCCTCCGTCGGGTCAATGGAAGCTTCTTTCAGTCGGAAGCTGCCGAGGTAGCGGTTGCTGTCGGCCCGCTCATAGACGGCATAGCTATTGTTGCCCTGAGAAGAAACGAGCAGGTAGCCGCTGCCGCCCGGGCCGGTGTACAAGGCCAGCCCTTCCACATCGAAACGCAGGTAGGGATTATCCTTTCCTGTCATCGGTACATAGTGGGCGTCGCCGCCGCTGTCGGGCTCGGCTGAAAAACGCCAGACGCCACGATCTTCCTCCCCAACATACAGCAGGGCCAGCTCGTCGTCAGCAACCATGCCCTCGGGCTGGCTGGCTACCCTTAGCTCGCGAACCATTTCCCCCCGGACATTGCCGCCGGCCATCGGACGCAGCACCCATTGCTGAATGCGGCCGCTCTTTCCGTTGACAAAAACATACAGGCTGTCCGACACCGGGCTACGATACATGCAGATGCCGTAGATCTCGTATAAATCCGTTTGCAGGCGGTTTCCACTGACATCTGTTAACTCACCCGTCTCGCTATTCAGGCGATGGACCAATATCCGGTTGGTGCGCCGCTCACTGCTGGCCACCCAGGTAATCCGGCTGCTGTCCGGCAGCAGAATATTGGGGCGCAAATCGACATTGTTTACGTCGCCGGCCGGCGTGAAGAAAAGTTCTTCCCCCTGCAGGTTGTATACCGCCAGGCCGGCTTTTTTATTGGTGCCGATGATTAGGGAGCGGGCAGGATCCTGTGGGTGCACAAAAATGGCCGGGTCGTCGGCGGCATCCAATCCCACAGTGGCCTTTACCGGTTCGGTTTCCGCCGTGGCTTCAACCTGTCTTTCAATAGGAGGAGAGGGAGGCTGGCAGGCACAGATGAGCAGCAGCATTCCCCAGCAGAGCAATCGCATGGGCATGGTCAATGACTTTAGGTGTTTATCTGGCCTTAAAACTAAGAAAACCCGGCACCTGGAAAAAGCCAGGGCCGGATCAAGCATCAGTAAGTATAAAAAGGAGGGAGTGTCTCGTTTCGCGATTCCAGACGGGCGGCTAAGAACCGCACATCAGGCAATCGGGATCGTCCAGGTCGCAAGCCTGGCCTTCTCCTTCTCGTTGAACGGACTCATCGGGGCTCAGCAGCTCGGCGGCCGCCTGAGCCTTTTTTCGCTGCGCGACCTCCTGGCGCTTGTTGTGATCGATGGTGAATTTAATGGGATCGGTAGCAGCCTTGCTGCGCAGGTAATACATGCCTGTTTTCAGGCCCTTTTGCCAGGCATAGAAATGCATGGAGCTCAGCTTGGAATAGTTGGGGCTCTCCATGAAGAGGTTCATGCTCTGACTCTGGCAAATGTAAGCCCCCCGATCGGCCGCCATGTCGATGATTACGCGCTGGCTGATCTCGTAGGTTGTCTTGTACAGCTCGCGGATGTGCTCCGGAATGTCGTCGAATTCCCGGATGGATCCGTTGGCAGCGATGAGCCGTTGTTTCATATCCGAGTTCCAAAGCCCCAGGCCGATGAGGTCCTTGAGCAGGTGTTTGTTCACTACGATGAACTCCCCGCTCAGGGTACGGCGGGTGTAAATATTGGAGGTGTAGGGCTCGAAGCACTCGTTGTTACCCAGGATCTGAGAGGTGCTGGCCGTGGGCATGGGAGCCAGCAACAGGCTGTTGCGGAGCCCGTGTTGTTGAATGCGAGCCTTGAGGCCGTCCCAGTCCCAGCGATCGGTGGGCGTCACGCCCCACATATCGAATTGCAATACGCCCTCACTGGCCGGCGAGCCCGGGAATGACTCGTAGTGGCCATGAGCTTCGGCCAGAGCACAACTTTCCGTAAGGGCCGCGTAGTAAATGGTCTCGAAGACCTCGCGGTTGAGCCGGCGAGCCTCCTCGCTGTCGAAGGCGTAGCGCATGCGGATGAACGCATCGGCCAGGCCCTGCACCCCTATCCCTATGGGCCGGTGCCGCATGTTGCTGTTGCGCGCCTCCGGAATGGGATAGTAATTGATGTCGATCACCTTGTTGAGGTTGCGGGTGACCACCCGGGCTACCTCGTAGAGTTTTTCGAAATCGTAGGTCTGATCGTCCCGCACGAATTTGTTGAGCGCAATGGAGGCCAGGTTGCATACGGCCACCTCGTCGGGTGAGGTGTATTCCATGATCTCGGTGCAGAGGTTACTGGAGCGTATAGTGCCCAGGTTCTGCTGATTGCTCTTTCGGTTGGCCGCATCCTTGTACAATACGTAAGGCGTGCCGGTCTCGATCTGGCTTTCAAGTATGGCAAACCAAAGCTCCTGAGCCTTCACCACTTTGCGTGCACGGCCCTCTTGCTCGAAGCGGTGATACAGGGCCTCAAACTCACCGCTGTGGCAGTCGTATAGCCCCGGTGCTTCATTGGGACAGAAGAGCGACCAGTCGCCGTCTTCCTTCACTCGCTCCATGAACAGATCGGGAATCCACATGGCGTAGAAAAGATCGCGGGCCCGAAGCTCTTCTTTGCCGTGGTTTTTTTTCAGGTCCAGAAACTCAAATACGTCGGCATGCCAGGGCTCAAGGTAAATGGCAAAAGCCCCTTTGCGCTTGCCGCCCCCTTGGTCCACGTAGCGGGCCGTGTCGTTGTACACCCGCAACATGGGAATGATGCCGTTGGAAGCCCCGCCAGTGCCTTTGATATAGGAGCCCGTAGCCCGAATGTTGTGAATGCTGAGTCCGATGCCCCCAGCCGATTGGGAGATCTTCGCACAGCGAGATAGTGTTTCGAAAATACCGGAAATGCTGTCCTCGGTTATGCTCAGCAGAAAACAGCTGGACAACTGCGGCTTAGGCGTACCGGCATTGAATAGTGTGGGGGTGGCGTGGATAAACCACTTTTCAGACATGTAGTGATAGGTCTCGATCGCAGCCTCGATGTCTTCGCCATGAATGCCCACCGCAGCGCGCATGAGCATGTGCTGAGGCCGTTCTACCACTTCGCCCTTCATGCGAAGCAGATAGGAGCGCTCCAGCGTTTTGAATCCAAAATAATCAAAGCTGTAATCGCGATCGTAAATGATGGCCGAATCGAGCTCATCGCGGTGCTTCCAGATGAGCTCGAACGTTTCATCCCCGATAAGACCCGCATTCTCCCCGGTTTTCGGGTCGATGTACTGGTGCAGATCCCGCATGGTCTTGGAAAAGGACTTTTTTGTGTTCTTGTGCAGGTTAGAGACCGCAATGCGGGCCGCCAGAATAGCGTAGTCCGGATGATCCGTGGCCATCGTAGCCGCCGTTTCGGCAGCTAGATTGTCGAGTTCGGTGGTGGTGACTCCGGCATAGAGCCCCTGTATGACTTTTTTGGCAATAGCGATGTGGTCCACGTAATCGGGATCCAGGCCATAGCACAGTTTTTTTACGCGGGCCGTGATCTTGTCGAAACTCACATCCTCCTGCTTGCCGCTTCGTTTTATGACGTACATAATGGTGTTGATTTATTGGGTTGTCGTTTGTTCTTTTCCCGCCCTGGACGAAAATTCAGCAGAGCGGTTTAAGGAATGCTGCAAGCGACGCTCAAAAGTCCTCATCCAATGAGAACACCTGCTTGTCGCGCCCGGCCATAACCCCGCTCTTCTGGTAGTCGCCCACGCGCTTCTCGAAGAAGTTGGTCTTGCCCTGCAGGCTGATCATTTCCATCCAGGGGAAGGGATTCTCGACCTTGTAGATCTTTTCCTGATTGAGAGCGGTAAGCAGGCGGTCGGCTACAAATTCGATGTATTGGCACATCAATTCGGCGTTCATACCGATCAGGTTGACGGGCAAGGCGTCTGACACGAATTCTTTTTCGATCTCCACCGCATCGGTGATGATGGTGCGCACGGTTTCTTCCGGCAGTTTATTCTGCAGATGATCGTTGTACAGCAGGCAGGCAAAGTCGCAATGCAGGCCTTCATCGCGGCTGATGAGTTCATTGCTGAAGCTGAGCCCCGGCATGAGGCCGCGCTTTTTCAGCCAGAAAATAGAGCAGAAGGAGCCACTGAAGAAAATCCCCTCTACGGCAGCAAAAGCGACAAGTCGTTCGGCAAAACTGCCTTTTTCGATCCATCGCAAGGCCCAGTCGGCTTTCTTTTTCACACAGTCCATGTGCTCAATGGCATTGAAGAGGTAGTTCTTCTCCTCCGGATCTTTGATGTAGGTATCAATAAGGAGAGAATACGTCTCGGAGTGGATGTTCTCCATCATGATCTGGAAGCCGTAAAAGAACTTGGCCTCGGTGTATTGCACCTCATTCACAAAATTCTCGGCCAGGTTCTCATTCACGATGCCGTCGCTGGCAGCGAAGAAGGCCAGCACATGTTTGATAAAATGGCGCTCGTCGTCGTTGAGCTTGTTGGCCCAGTCCGCCAGATCGGCTGAAAGATCGATCTCTTCGGCCGTCCAGAAACTAGCTTCCTGCTTCTTGTAATAGGCCCAGATATCGTCGTGTTTTATGGGGAAAAGGACGAACCGGTTGGGATTATCCTGCAAAATAGGTTCTTGAGCTTGGGACATAATGCAATTTCGTTTTGAATCCTCTGGATTAGCTTAGTTTACAAATGCGCAATACGAATCAGTCCGAGCACAGTTGCACTCAAAATAAGCGTGCATTCTCCGTCACAAACAGAGAAAACAGAGCCGGACTGACCGGGCTTTCTTTTTGGTTAACACTAAATTAATGGCTTATCCCGCTGAGGAAACGGGCATTTTTCCACAGAATGTGGAAAAGGAACACCTATGCCTGATAACCAACACTTTATGAAGTCTCTTAATGTTACAAACATTGTGGAAAACTCCTGTGGAAAACCATGACGAGTCGCACTATTTTGAAGATAAACGCAGTGGACCGGAAAGCAAAACCCATGGAAAACCCTGACAATCAGCTAGAAATAGCGCTTTCGTTGAAAATACCAGGCCATAAGCAAACTAAGAACAACGGAAAGGCCAATAAGAAGGTAAAGGGCAAAATGGTTTTCCTGAAGGGGCAGCGGAATATTCATGCCGTACACGCTGGCTACCAGGGTGGGCACGGCGAGAAAAATAGTGACCAGGGTAAGCCGGTGAATGGTCACATTCAGGTTGTTCGAAATGATGGAGGCATAGGCATCCATAGTGCCGCTCAGAATGTTGCTGTACACATTGGCCATTTCCAGGGCCTGCCCGTTATCAATAATGATGTCCTCGAACAGGTCTACCTTGTCCTCGTCGTCGCGAAGCTGCAGAAAGTCGGTGCGCTTCATTTTCATTTGCAGCAACTCGTTAGCCCGGAGGGCATTCACGAAGTACACCAGCGACTTTTCAATGCTTAGCAGGTCTTTTAGTTCCTTGTTCCGGCTGGAGTGGTAGAGTTCCTCTTCGATGAGGTTGCGCTTCAGATTCAGCTTCTTCAGTCCGTTGAGGAAGCCGTATACAGTGTGCTCCATGATCTGAAGCACGAAGAGGATGTCGTCCGAAGGATCGAAATGCTTGACCCGCTGCTCCAGAAAGAGCTCCAGCACCGGATTGGTATACGAAGTGATGGTAACGACGTTCTCAGGGGTGAGAATGATGCCAATGGGCACTGTAATGTATATGGCATCCGAGGCATCCTCCGCGACGTTGAGCAGGGGGGTGTTCACCAGGATGAGGCGCACATCTTCCTCGCGTTCGTAGCGGGAGCGCTCGTCTATGTCCAGGGAGTCGGTCAGGAAGTCGAGCGGAATATCGAATTGCTGGGCAAACTCCTCCAGCTCTTCCTGGCTGAAGGGCGGGGTGATGTTCACCCAGCAACCCGGCTGAGCCGAGTCCAGCTCGGCCAATCGACCTTCTTTTGTCAGGTAATAATGGATCATACCGCAGCTCCCGCTTCAAAATCGCCCACAAACATACGACTTTGAAGCCAGAGGAGAGGTTGGGTTCGGGCATTCCTCCCAAGAGCCCGGCTCCCCACTTATTTGAACCGGATCGCCTTTACCGGATCAATCCGGGAAACCAGCCAGGAGGGCAGCACCAGGAAAAGCAAGGTGAGGAGCAAGGTGCCGAGATTGAGCAACAGGATGGTCCCCCAGCGAAATTTTATGGGCGCTACGGAGAGGTAGTAGTTGGTCTCGTCCAGGGTGATGAAGCCGAACTGCTGCTGCAGGAAGCAGAGGCCCAGCCCGATGAGGTTGCCCCAGAATAGGCCCAGAATGATAATGTAGGCGGCATAGTAGAGGAAAACCCTCCGGATCTGCCAGTTGGTGCCGCCCAGGGCCTTCAGGGTGCCGATCATATTGGTGCGCTCCAGAATGAGAATGAGCAGGGCCGTGATCATATTGATGATAGCCACCAGTTGCATCAGGCTCAAGATGACCAGTTCGTTGATGTCCTGAAGGTCCAGCCAGTCGAAGATCTCGGGCAGTTTTTCGCGTATGGTCTCGGCGTAGAGCCCCTGCGGCAGGAGTTCGCTGTAGATGTAGTCGGCCAGCACCTCCACATCCTGCACATCATCCACGAACACCTCGAAGCCGCTCACCTGATCGGGCGACCAGCCTTTCAGCTGCTGGATCTGCCGGATATCTACCAGGGCAAATCGCCGATCGTATTCCTCCAGGCCCGTTCGATAGATGCCGGCCACCTCGAAGCGGCGCTTCAGCATGTCGCCCTGGCCGGGCACATGCACGGTGAAGCGGTCCCCCACCCCAACCCGCAGCCGGTCGGCCGTTTGCCGGGAAATGAGGATCTCTCGCGATGGTTTGGCATCGGGTAGGCTGATTGCCCGGCCTTCCTTAATGTATTCCGCCAGGAACGCCCAGTCGAAATCCGGCCCTACTCCTTTGAGGAGGATCCCCTCGATGGCATCTTCGGCCTTAATCACCCCGGCGTGGAACGCAAAAACCTGAATGTGCCGGACCCCGCCCGCCGTGCGATCGGTCCGGAGCAATTCCTGACCAAATACCTGCCGCATCGCCTGGTAGGGTACAGTCCCCAGGGTATCCAGGGAGGGGTAAAATGGCTGGTCGCGGGAAATGGGCGAGCTCTCCAGTACAGTGCGCCCGATGTTGGTATCCGTAATGTGGATGTGCCCCCAAAAGCCGAATACCTTCCGGCTGATCTGCTCTTTGAACCCTGCAATGAGGGAGGTGGCGATGATCATCACAGCTACACTGATCGCTACCGCCGCCACGGCAATGCGCAGGATCAGGCGGGAAAAAGTAGGCTGGCCGCTTGCCGCCACTCGCCGGGCTATGAAATAGGGGAAGTTCATCCGGAAGGCGAAAATATGCAATCGCGAGGGATTTATTTCAGTGGACAGCCCGCAGGACGCATTCACCCCATCCTCCGATATTCCAACATTCCACTATTCCCCCTTACCTTTGCCCTCCTCGAACAGAACCTACAGTACCATGCAGGATTTCATCGCCGAGCTGAAGTGGCGCGGTATGCTTCAGGATTACACGCCCGGTGTGGAGGAGGTATTGGCCCGGGGCCCGGTGCGCGGCTACATCGGCTTCGATCCCACAGCGCCTTCGATCACCATCGGCAACTATGTGCAGGTCATGCTGCTCACCCTCTTCCAGCGGGCGGGGCACATCCCCATTGTGCTTATGGGGGGTGCCACGGGCCGCATCGGCGATCCGAGCGGCAAGGATAAGGAGCGGGAACTTAAAACCTACGAGGAGCTGGATGCCAACCTTCAGCGGCAGACCGCCCAATTCCGCCAACTGCTCAACTTCGAGGACGGACCGAATAAAGCCCTGCTGGTGAACAACTACGACTTCTACCGCGATATGAACGTCCTCGACTTCCTGCGCGAAGTAGGCAAAACCCTCACCGTCAATTACATGATGAGCAAAGAGTCGGTGCAGAAACGGCTGGAGACCGGTATTTCCTTTACCGAGTTCAGCTACCAGCTCATCCAGGGCTACGACTTTCAAATGCTCTTTCAACAGCAGCAATGCGTGTTGCAAATGGGCGGCTCCGATCAGTGGGGCAACATCACCACAGGCACGGAATTCGTGCGTCGCAACCTGGGCGAAAAGGCCTTCGCCCTTACCACGCCCCTGCTCACCAAGGCCGACGGCAGCAAGTTCGGCAAAAGCGAAAGCGGCAACATCTGGCTGGATCCGGACATGACCTCGCCCTATAAGTTTTACCAGTTCTGGATCAATGCCGCAGATGCCGACCTGCCTCAATTTACCCGGTATTTCACCCTCAAGTCCAGAGAAGAAGTAGAAACCCTGCAGCGCGAGCTGGCCGACAACCCCATCGAGCAAAAACGGCTGCTGGCCGAGGAACTCACCCGTCGAATCCACGGCGACGAGGCCTATCAGTCCGTACTGAACGTCAGCCAATTGCTGTTCAATAAAAAGGCCGACCGGCAAAACCTGCTGTCGCTGGGCGAGCAAGAGCTGGAGACTGTGGCTCAGGAGATCCCCCACCGGCGTCTTTCACGCGAGATCCTGGCTTCCGGCCTCAACATTGTGGACCTGCTCACCGATGCTACAGACATCCTACCCTCCAAAGGCGAAGCCCGGCGGGCTATCAAAGGCAAGGCCATCAGCGTGAACAAGGAAAAGATCGAAGCCCACGAAATTATCGTAGATTCAAATTCTTTGCTGCACGGCCGATTCCTGCTGGTAGAGAACGGCAAAAAGAACAAATACATCCTGATCGCGGAATAGGAGCGATTGAGGTTTTACAGGTCTTCTCAGAAGGACCATACCCGGCACTGGCATGCCACCGTATTCTGCTGTATCTTAAGGGCAGCCTTAAAACCCTTTGCATGTCATCCCCCTGGATAAAATGGCCGTTGCGCATTCTGGGCGTCTTGCTCGGGCTGCTGCTTGTGCTCGCCTTGGTCGTTAAGGTGCTGGAAGACCGGCTCGCCCAGCGGGCGATTGACCTTTTCAATACATCTCAGCATGGCGAACTCGTACTGGACGATGCCGATATCAACCTGCTCCGCCACCTGCCCAACCTGAGCCTGGTGCTGCACGACATTGCCTACTACGAGCGCCCCGGGGCGGAGCGCCCTTCCGGCGAACAGCCTATTCTGGCTCTTCAGCGGCTGTTGGTAGCCGTCAACCCCTGGAAGCTGATCAGCGACCAACTCAGCATTCAGGCCATTGAGCTGGAGAACGGCTATGCCGGGCTTATCATCTACCCTGACAGCACGACCAACCTGAGCCGGGCGCTTACCTTCGCCCCAAAACCCGCTGCCGAAAAGGAACTCGACACGGTTTCCCGAAAACCGGTCCAGTACAGCCTGGACCTGAAAAAGCTCTCCATCGACAGCTTCCGCTTTACGCTGGATCACCAGCCTGCCGACACCTACCTGGCCGGAGAACTGGACCAGTTCACCGATCGCCTGTACGCTTCCCGGGACAGCATATTCAACGAGCTGTCCTTTCAGCTTCAGCTCGACTCCCTCCGAACCCGGAATAGCACGTTGGCAAAAGCCCACAGCCTGCGCTTCGAGGGCGAGGTCCATTACGATCCGAAATCCCAGGTAGCCGCACTGCCCAGGGCAGACCTGACGCTTGACGGTGCTTCGCTTCACCTTTCCGGCACCTACGATCTGCTTCAAAACGGCTATGCCGATCTCCGTTTCCGGGCCGAACAGAACGACCTGGCCCTGCTGGGACTCGTTTCCAACCGATTTCTGAATGTGGATCCCAAACGCTTCTCGGGGGGCGGAAGGATGAGCCTGGAAGGCAGCCTGAAAGGCGAAACCCTGTCCGATGCCCTTCCGTACGTCGAAGCCCGATTTGAAGCCCAGGACGTGCGCATTTCCGAGAAAGAAAGCGGGAAAACCCTCCTGGAGTCCTTCAACATGAAAATGGCAGTCACCACCGGAGATTCGGCAGACCTCTCCCAGGCCCGCCTCCACATGGATACACTGGACGTCCGGTTTGCCGACGGCTACGCAAGGGGGGCGCTGCGGATCGAGAACCTCAAAAAGCCGGAGATAAAACTCCGGTTAAACACGGATAACAACCTGGAGGTGATACAGCCGCTCATCGCGGAGAAGGTCCTTCAGTTCATCAGGGGCCGCCTGATCGCCGATATCGATTTTCACGCGCGCATAAATCCGTCAACAGGCAAATACCACCGTGATTTCGGTCGCTCCGCCATCCGCTGGGAAGACGGCTCCTTTCTGTTCACCCAGCAACAACTCCGGGCCGACCAATTCAATGCGGTCCTGGAGGTCGCCGGCAACCTCCTGAAGATCGAGCGGCTCAGGCTGGTGCGCGACCGGTCTCAATTCATCTTTCGGGGAAGCGTGGACAATGCCCTCCCCTATCTACTCAAAGACGGGGCCGACTTGAAGGGCAAACTCGAACTGTCCTCCCCCCTGGTGCGTTTGGCCGACTTTTCCGATTCTACTCTTTTACTCGGTATTGAACCCGAATTTTACGAGCTGGAGAGCCAGGTAACCCTTTTCGCACCGGCCGGACCCTATATCCGCTCCGGTGAGCCTTTTTCCCAATCGGTCCTGAGCCTGCGCAAGTTCAAAATGGCCTCCAATGTGATCTCCGATATCAAAAACATCACGGGGGATGTACGCATCGATGGCTACGGCATCCGGCTCGAAAACTGGCTGGGCGTTTTGGGGGAGAGCGACTTGCGACTCGATGCTTCCCTGAGGGCACCCATGAAGCTCTGGGAGCCCGGCACCCCTAAAGATTCCGCCACCTTCAGTTACCACATCCGGTCCAATGCCATGCGG
>CAZQSF010000022.1:3342-48154 GCA_964595955.1 uncultured Saprospiraceae bacterium | reverse complement strand
AAAAAGTACCAGTATTTGAAACATATGTGCAAGTCTTTGCAAGCTACCCCCCGTATCTTGGAAGCAACAAACCGCAACGAGGGGTGTTTTTGCACCCTTCTGCACCTCGACAACCGGTCGTAAAGGCCAGGCAGAAAGCAATGGCCCCCACGACCAGGGCCTTTTACTAGTCGAAATTACCGGAACAGCCAATTAAAACCGCCTTCCGCTGCTCGATGCAGAGGGTAGGCAGATATTGAATAACTCCAAATCCAATCGACATGAAAGGGTTGCTGTTCATTTTAATCCTCAGCCTTGGAATTGCCTGCTCGCCCGAGGACGCCTTGCCTCAATCGGCCCCTTGCGATCAGGATTTCAGTGCGGCCTACCTGATCCCGGGTACCGATTGTGTAAACCCGTGCCGCTACGGCTATGCCGGTGAAGTTTTTCTGCCCGACCAGCCGGCCGTGATCGATTGCCGAACCGATTACCGGGGATTTCGCCTGTTCGTCGATTCGACCAGCCTTTTCGGGCCGGGGCGGGTGCCGCTCAAGGTCATCACCCTGGAGCTGCGCGGACCGGCCGGTGCTCCCCTCAGCGGTTTCTGCAAGCATGATCTGTGGTGGGAAGCCGAAGACGCAGATCTCGACATGGAGTACAAGCTTCTCTTTCCGGCCAATCCCGAATCGGGTATCTACCGGGCACACATCATCCCGGAGCCCGCTTTCTGGGAGCGTTTCCGGGCCGGTCGTTTCCGGTTCCACTTTTCTACGAGGAGGCCCATAGGGTTCCCCTGATGGCGCGTTTTCCGACCCACGATTTTTTCACTCCCAAGTACACAACCTGATGAAAACTCAAATCCTTTGTACCGTTCTGGCCCTGGGCTTCTGGAGCTGCCAGCCCGACGAAGCAGCCGGCCCCGCCCCTGGAAAAGTAGCCTTCGATTTTCCGGAGGGCGTCGAATTCAGCCGCGACCGGCCGGCCGAGGCCGAACTGTACCCGCTTGAAGGCGAAACCGAGGCCCAATGGCGCCCCGACCACCGCTGTGCAGCCCCAGCCTGTGGTTTGGTCGTCCCTGCAGTGGACCGCCGCCTGCGCGAGCGCGCTCGCCTTAGCTGTGAGGTGGAGAGCGCCTGCGTAGCCTGTTGCCTGGAAGGCGATCTGCTGTACGCCATGATCCGGGTGGAACCCCCGCAAAACTGTTTCCCCTTTCTGACCGAACGGCCCTATGTACCCCAATCGTACAAGGCCACGAAGAAGTAGTAATTCTGGTAATTTGTTAGGAGGAGCGGGCAAAGGTGCCTGCTCCTCTTTTGGATAGGCCGCGCGTCCCGATCCGATAAGCCGGAACGGTTCTGGCGAAAAATCCCGTTCTTTATTCCATGCCCAAACGCATTTCCTTTGCCCACTGGGGGAGCGCGCTAGCCATTCTGATCTCCACGCTGGCCTTGGTCGTCTCGATCTATGAGGCCAATCTGCTCAAGGAGCAACAACGCTCCATGGTGTGGCCCTACGTCAACATCACGATGCAGTACAATTCCGAAGGCTTCCGGGTGCAGGCCGAGAACGACGGCATCGGCCCGGCCCTGATCCATTCCATCGAAATTCGGCATCAGGAGCTGGCCCTTGCCTCCTGGTTCAACGTGTTGGACCGCCTGCAGCCCGGGCATCAGATCGGCTACGACATCATGCAAAGCAATACCCTCAGCGGTACCGTGCTCAAGGCCGGCGAGGTCAAGACCCTCATGGGGCTGCCCTGGCGGGAAGACACCCGCCCTCTGGCCGAACAGATCAATTAATTGCAGTATCGCATTTGCTACTGCTCCGTGCTGGACGATTGCTGGGTGCTGAGTTCGGAAGATCCCACTCCCCGGCCGGGAAAGATGGAATTTGATCAGGCGTTCGGAGACTAAGCCGGCGGAAGCCAGTCCAGATTGTTTTCCTCAAACAGCGTCCGGCCAAGGTCCTGGTCGAACAGTCCGATAGATCGAGCCGTTTCGGTGAACCTCGGATCCACCTCGGAGAAAGCGTAATAAAAAAGCATGGCCATCTCAAAGCGGGATAGGGAGGACTTGAGGGTGTTGATGTAGAAATCGCGATCTACTTCGATCTGCTGGACGTAACGCATGAGATGATGGATGTTCTTCAGGTACACTTCCAGCATACCGATCTCGTGCAGGAACAGCTCGCGAAGGAACTCCCGGGCTCCTTCCTTTTTGGGCTCCTCCAGGCTGCTGTAGCGGCGGGCCATACCGCTGTAGTATTTGTATATAGCCTCCCGGCCGTGGTAGTGATCCTTGTCGTATTTGTTGGCAGAGGAATTGTAAAAGCTTTCGGTGTAGGTCAGATAGCCCAGATTGCGATAGTAGAGGTCGAGCAACTGAAAAAAGTTAGCCCGTATGGTGGGCTGGGCCGTACTTTTCAGATCTTTCTCCACATGGTCCTTTTCCAGATCCCGTTCCGCCAGCTCCTGCACCAACTTCAGCAGGTTCTGCCGGATTCGGTCAAAGCCCACTTCCAGTTCGGCATAGGGCAGTACGTTGATGCTGCTGAAGTGCATCAGGTCGTTGTACTTGCTCTTGATGAGGATGAAGGTGTCGTAAGCAGCTGATTCCGGCAGCAGGACCTCCTCCATGGCTTCGATGCCGAAGTTGAGTCCCCGGGCGATGCGCTCCTTCAGTTCGGTCTGGGTTTTGGCAATGCTCATAGGGGTGAATATACGCAAGTCCAGGCTAGGGTTTGCGCCCGGTGATGCGCAGACCGCCCAGCCGCCCGCCGGCAAAAAGCCGGGCTACGGTTCGGTAAAAGCGGATACGCGATTGCACCAGCGATTCGCCGAATACGGCAGTTTGTCGTTCGGCATCTTCCACAAAAGCGTCGAAGCGCTTCTGAGTCCACTGTCGCCAAGCCTCCGTGCGAGGGCTCACCTCGATGTCTGTAAACCCGGCGGCCTCTAATTCGGCGCGGTAGGCAGGCCAATCGGTGACCGATGTGGCGCTCACCACCTGCTTCAGGTCGGCAAGTTCGTCCGGTGTCGGCGATCCGTCCAGGACGAAGTCTTCGATGACGAAGGAACCACCGGGCTTGAGCGCACGGAAGGCCGTTTTGAGCGCTTGGGTCCGCTGCGGAATGTGAAGATAGACCAGAAGGGAAATGAAGTGGTCGAATTCGCTCTCGAAAGGCAAATGCTCGGCCTTGCCGGTAATGTAGTGGACGCGCTCACTGAGGCCTACGCGCTGCGTGAGTTCATCGGCCAGTTCGTTGAGTTCGGCCTGCACCTCCACGCCCACGACCCGGCAGCCCGAGAGCTCGGCCAACACCCGGGCAGTGCCCCCTACCCCGCTGCCGATATCCAGCACGCTCTTCGTTTCGTCCAGCTGCAACTCCTCCACCAACTTGCGGCTCAACTCGGCCCCGTGGTAGTGGTACTGATCGAGATGCCCCAGTTCCAGCAGGTCATCGAGCATCAAGGGTCCACAGGCCTTCCCCTGGGCAGCCAGGGCCCGGTGTACGCTTTCCACGCGCCACTGGTACATCTCGGCCGAAAGCTCCTGATCCAAGAGCATGCAAAAGGGAGCCAGGAGATGTTCGGCAGGCGTCCGGCGCTCCAATACTCCGGTCTTTTGCAATAAATCCTGCACCTGATCCAGCGCAGCCCGGGACAGGCGCGGCCTGCAGAGCCAGCGCGTTTGAGCGAACCAGGCCCGCACGTCGGCTTCTTCCAGCCGGTATTTCCCGCTGATGTAGCGCATGGTCTCGGCTTCTCCCTGAGCGTGTAAAGCCTGCCGGATCACTCCCATCAGCTCGGTCAGCATTCGGGGGTGTTTCCGGATCACCTCTTCAGTGCCCACCAGCACGAAGCAGGGCCAGGGCGTAGGCTGCACCCCGATGCGCTTCATCCGTCCGGCATCCACGGTGGGTTTGGTGGTGTATTTTTCCCACAGAAACACGTCCGCCCTGCCCTCGTCCAATGCCTTTTGGGCTCCGGCAAAGTTGCCTACCAGCTCGAATTGTAGCTCGTCCGGCGGCCAGCCGTGAGCCTCAGCCAGCGCGAAAGCCATCAGGTGAGAGCCCGAGTTGTAGCGGCTGATGGCAAAGCGAGCCTCCCTGAGCGCCCCGGGATCTTCCCACTCGCTGTCCGGATGCACGTGCACGCCCCACAGCAAAGGGGAGGCGACATAGGTGCCCAGAATGCGAGCACGCACGCCTTGGCTGATCCCTGCCACGGCGCCTTCAGTGAGTACCAGAGCTACATCCAGCTCTCCGGTTTGCAGGGCTTCCAGCATGGCTCCGGTACCGCCGGGGAAGTCGGTCCAGTCGTATGAAAAGCCCTTGCCGGCGCAAAGATCGCGCTCCAGGGCGTATTGCCAGGGGTAATTGAAGTGCTCCGGTACGCCGCCAACGCGGAAATGAGGTGTACGCATGATGGGTATTGGGTTTTCGGATGCGAGTATAACACCCTTCCTTGAATTTCGCGACCTTCATGCCAAAGGTTGCGTATGAACAATGCCATAAAATGGGCGGGATGGGTTATCCTGCTCCTTATCTTCGGCCTGGACCTCTACCTGCTGGTTACGGGATCCGCATGGCTGGAACGCCCCCTGGATGCCGGAGGAGTCTTTCCAATAGGCACGCTGGTGGGCTGGAGTTTTCTCATCGCCTGGCCCCTGCTCTTCCTGCTGCTCATGCCCAAAGCGCGCCCGGGACGGTTGCCGGGTGCATACCGGGCACTTCGCTTTGTGCGGCGCATGCTATGGATTGCCCTCCTCCTGGGCTTGGGCTGGGGCTTTTGCGGCCGACTGGCTTCCGGCAATTGGGCCAACAGCTTTGCGAATTCACCCCGTGCCTGGCAGGTATTCACCATTTGGTCGGGAGCCATCCTTTTCCTTCCGCTGCTCGCATTTTTGATCTGGGCCGTAGCCTGGCTTTTTCAGCGGGCCAGATCTCATTCCTGAGCCAAAGCTTGTGATCGACTTTGTGCAGCTCGGCAAAATTTGTTTGGTCTTCTGAGCTTCTTACGGTATATTATACATCGAAAAGCGATCAGAGGCTCGACCAAAAAGAAAACCTATGGAATCCTATCCTCCCGTTACGAAATATATGGCCAGGAAGTTGGTAACCTTCACCCCGGAAACCGATATGCGAAAGGCCATCGAAGTCATCCTGAAGAAAAAGATCTCCGGCTGTCCGGTCGTCGATGAAAAAAAGAACCTCATCGGGATGCTCTCCGAAGTGGATTGCCTGAAAATCATCGTGGAAGGCCCCTACAACAAAGAACCGGCTCGCATCGGCACTGTGGGCGACTTCATGTCCACAGATATAAAGACCATTTCCTCGGACAAGACCATACTGGATGCAGCCTATCTTTTTGTCAAGCAGGGGCTGCGCCGCCTGCCCGTACTCGAGAACGGGGAGCTCGTAGGCCAGATCAGCCGAAGCGACATTCTACGGGCCATCCGGAAAATGACGCCTTCCCTCAAACACGTACCCGATTCCTGGCGACCCCGCGTGCCCTCCATTTCCAAGCACAAAGACTCTCAGTACACCGAGAACAGCTAGCTGCGGTCCATGCGCAATTTCTTGGCCAATTCCATCGTCATCGAACTGGCATAGGCCCCGTAGGCGTCCACCAGCAATCCCTTCACTCCCTCGGTAGACTCGATGGCATACAGGACCGAGCTGTCGGCCGGATTGGTCATGCCCTCGAAGCGATGTACCTGGGTGACCTCAAACTGCTCCGGATGGAGCTGAAGGTCCAGGGCCTTGCACTCGATGCAGTTTTCCTTGAGGTTGAAGTCCTTTGTATAGCCCTCTGCCTTCAGGGCCTGAATGGCCTCGACCAGGGTTTCGTAATCTTTCTTCATATCTCGCCAGTTTGCCTGCAAAGGTAGTCAAGCTTCGCCTTCCTGCAGCCACAAGCCGTGAAAACCCAGGGGGATATTGTAGGGCAAACGAGCCGTAGCCAGGGTGCTCAGGTTAGCAGCATCGGCAATGACCAATTCGGTCTTTTGCTGCTCGGCATCGAACAGGGTGTAGAGCAGCCAACCTTCATCCTCCGTCCGCCCTTCTGGCGCAGGGACAAATAGGGGTTCCCCGGGCAGGGATCCCCGCAGGTCGCGAAACGCGGTTTCCCCACTTTGTACATCCAGCTTGAGCAGGCCGTCCAGGATGGGGCGTTCGGGTAGATCCGGACTGGAAATGCTCCAGGCGTAGCGGTAAGGCCGGCCCTGCCGCCCGGGATGATGATTCGGCAGTTCGGCACCGAAACCGGTCAGCCGTTCCCGCTCGATCCGCCCCCGTTCGAGATCCAGCCGGTAGCGCCAGACCTGCCCCTTGAGGTCGTCCGATACCTCACCGCGAAGAAATCCTTTGGTGGATTCGGCAGAGGGGAAATCCGGCAAGGTAAGGGCATCCACCACCAGGTGTCGATCGGATTGCTCATAGCCGTTCACAAAATGGAAAACGAAGCAAAAGTCGGTTTCCAGTGCAGTAAGCCGCCCGTCGGGCGCAACCACCAATACCTTCGTAGGCTTGCGGCGGTCCACCCGAATGGAGGCGACCGGACTGCTCAGCCCCGTAAAGGCCCGGAACACATCAAAGGAAACCGGCGTGAGAAAAAAGATCCGGTAGCCGCTCTGGGTGAGCACGAAATCGTGAGTAAAGATCAGCTCCGAAAGCGGAATGGTCTGGCTGATCCGGGCCTGGCCGTCGGGTTGCACTTCGTACATTACCAGTCGCTGCCGCATACCGGCTGCCGTGCCAAAATTGTGCAGCACGCCGGTATCGGGATGGACCTTGGGGTGAGCGGAAAAGGGCAGCTCCGGATTGATGAGTCGATCGATGGGGGAAAAGCGGTTTTGCAAGACTCCGCCATAATCGTAGCGATCCAGGGTGTCCAGGGTTTGGGGATCGATCCGGTGGGGCAGGCCGCCTTCCCACAGGGCCAACAATTGCCCGGCATGCCATATCAGGCTGGTATTGGCGGTATTCTTAAACCGCATCTTCATGAAATTGGTGCGGATGCCGCCCGGCAGGTTGATCCCAAAGCCCCGGTACAACATTTTGCCGGCTTGTTCTTCGGCGACAAATTCGCGGGTGCGCACATAGCGATTGCTATACTGTATGCCTGCATCGGAAAGGGTAAAAGAGGCGATCATACCGTCGCCGTCGAAGAGGTGGTCGTAGGGAATGCCCTGGTGTACAAAGCGGCCGTTACCATTCCGGTAGAGGGTGCCGCGAAGGGCCGCCGGGATTTGACCTTTCACCGGAAGAGGTTCGTTGGCGAATTCCTTTTCGACGCAGCGATTGGCTGAAAAATAGCTGGAGAGAATGCTTGCGGTATCCAGTCGGGTGGTTGGCTCCATAGATAGTGATCCCTTCGTTTTCAAGTGCAGGTGCAGCATGAAAATACAGACCGGGCCCTTTTGGTTCATCCTGAAAAGAGACTATTCGTTCAGGCTCATGGCTCGTTTAAGGTGGTGCACGCTCTCGGTCAGAAACTGCCTGCCCGCTTCCTGCGGATCTCTTTGGGTTGCCCACCGGTTGATCGCCAGGTAGGCCCCCTTCCATTCACCGGTACTCCAGCGCCCGTATTCCAGCATGGGCATCAGCCCGTAATCGATGGGCCGTTCCTTCATCCAGCCAAAAACGTACAAATAGGGCTGGTTCGCCACCAGGTCGGTAACGGCCAGCCCCGCGCCCAGTATATGCGTATCACTTCCGTCTTCATCGCGCATCAGGGGAATGTAGGTGCCGGTATCGAAGTGGTGGGGCCAAATGCGCACCCCGGAGGCAGAGGGGTGCTCCGCAGCCAGCTCCCGCAGCAGGGTCTGAGCATTCGTACGCTGGGCCGCCCAGGCTTCCAGCAGGTCCGGATCGGGGGTCTCAAAAACGGCCCCATGCCCGAGCGGATGGTCCGGCAACTCGTAATGGCTGACGTAAGCCAGGGGAACGGAGGGCAATTCGAGATGGGATAACTGCACCTCCAGCCATTGCCGCAATTCTTCGCGCGTGCGTCCATGAAGGCCGGCCGCTGCCAGTTCCTGCCCATTTTCCTCCAACACCAGCAGGCGAAAGCCCGGTACGTCAATGCCCACCTGTACCTGCACGCCTTCTTCGCGCAGCAGCTGACCGCAGATGCGCGCTGTTCCGGCTTCCCAACCCATATTGGTATGGCTGTCGTCGGGCTGAGAAGGCAAATAACTATTCCCGGCCATGGCGATGAACTGAGCTGCCCAATGCAGCTGCTGTTCGGCCGGCTCAAACCGCCTCGGATCGATCGCTTCCAGTTTCTGCCAGTGCATGATTTCTGATATCAAATTAAAGCCGGATCGGTGCAAACCTCCAGCAAAGCCGTACCCGGATGGGCCAAAACGCGGTTCATGGCCTCTTCCAGCTCAGCCTGCCGGGTAACGCGTATACCCAGAGCACCACAGCTGGAGGCATAATCCGCAAAATGGGGATTGGACAACCCGGTGGCGAAGACTTCGAACTGGCCCGAGCGCTGTTCCTTGGATATCTTGGCCAGTTCGCTGTTGTTGAGCAGGATCACCTTGATGTTCATGCCGTATTGCACGGAGGTCGTCAGTTCGGCCATATACTGCGCGAAGCCGCCGTCGCCGGCCAGGGCGATGACGGGCCGTTCGTCGCGCACGGCTGCCCAGGCCCCCAGGGCAGCCGGCATGGCAAAACCGATAGAACCCAGGTAGCCGGACATGAGGAAGGTGTGAGCCCGGGGCTCGAAATAGCGGCCGAAGGAATAGGCGTTGTTGCCCACATCCACACACATGACGGCATTTTCGGGGGCCAGGCGGGTCAGGGCATCAAAGACGGAAATGGAGCTGAGCCCCTTTTCGCTCTGATCCCTGAGGCGGCTTGCCTTTTCCGCCTTCCAGATCCGCCAGCGTTCGGCTATTTCGTCCCGTTGGTCAGTGGCTTGCACCGGGCCCTCGGCCAGCGCCTCCCGCATCAGGCGGCAAGTCACCGAGATCTCGCCCCATACTGCCGCTTCGATGGGATGAAATTTGCTCAGGGCCATGGGATCGAAATCTACCTGAATGGTAGGCTTTTTGGGCGTAATGCCCGTGTGGTTGGAAAAGGAGGCCCCAAACACGAGGAGCAGGTCGGCTTCATTCATGAAATGCGAGGCAATGGGGGTGCCACTTCGCCCGAGCACGCCACATCCCAGGGGATGGCCGTCCGAAATCTGCCCTTTGCCCTTGAAGGTGGTCAGCACCGGACAGTTCAATTGTTCGGCCAACGCCACAATGCCGTCCATGTGGAAGCGCGCGCCGTGGCCGGTGATGATGACCGGGCGTTGGGCGCCCCGGATCATCCGGATGGCTTTGTCCAGCATCTCGGCCGGCGGGCTGATCGCCTGGGGCGTAATGCGCCCCTCAGGTCCTTGTGCTTTTTCACCGTCCTGAACGGGAATGGTTTGGATCTCATCGGGAAAAGTGAGGTGAGACACTTCCCGCCGGAGAACGGCCTGCTTGATGGCCCGGCTCATGAGCTCGGCATGGCGGCTGTCGCGCTGCACGCGATGGTTAAAGGTGGCTACGCTGCTGAATGCCTGTACCAGGTCCACTTCCTGGAAGTTGCCGGTTCCGAGCACCTGGGTAGCAACCTGCCCGGTTAGCGCCAGCAGGGGCGCCCGGTCCTGACGCGCATCCCACATGCCCGTGTACATGTTGGTGGAACCCGGACCGGCAATAGCGAAGCAGGCGGCCGGACGGCCCGTGAGCTTGCCGTAAGCCGAAGCCGCAAAAGCACCTCCCCCCTCATGCCGGATGCCGATGTAGGTGAATTTGCCCTGCTCGGCCTGGCGGCGAAAGGCATCGGCCAGGCCGAGGTTGGAATGCCCCACCATGCCGAAGACGGTATCCACACCCCAGTTGAGCATAGTCTGCACCATGAGGTCGGAAACGGTGGTCCGATGTTCCGCTTCGGGCTCCAGGCCCACATACACGGCGCCGTCGCGGATCTCCACCGGATAGGTGGTCACCCCGTCGTCATAGCCCGGGGCTTTGCCGGTGCAAGGGTCGTAGTCCCAGCCGTGCCAGGGGCAGCGCAGGAGGCCCTTTTCGATGCTGCCCTCGCCCAGCGGCCCGCCCTGGTGCGGGCAGCGGTTGTCCAGCGCGCAGATCTTACCCTGATAGTGCGTAAGACAAATTTCGCGGTGACCGTCGGCCACAGCCGTCATCACGCGCCCTTCGGGCAATAGGGTCAGGTCCGGCAACACCTCGTGCCATTGAATTTCTTTTGCCATGAGCATTCCAGGATTGAGCCGATAACATACTAAAGGTTGCCGGCTCAGCAAAGGAATTGTTTTGAATGTATCCCGGCTTTTCTAATTTTGTAACACCTGCCATCCTGCTAACAAGCCTTGCCTGTCGGCTCTGCAGCAACAAACATTTGACACTCAAAAATTATCCAATATGAAACTATCCTATGCAACCGGTTTGGCGATCGGGATGGGACTTGTTCTCACCGCCTGCTATCCGGACAAGATCACCTCCTCCAGTGAACTGGACCTGGTCGCCACCTCCTACGATCAGGATTTCGACTTCGCCAGTAAAAGCACGTACTACATGGTAGACTCGCTGGCTGTGAATACCAATGTAAATAATCCGGATATTGACCCGGAAGAACTGGAACGGGTGGAAGGCATCATCTTCAGCGAAGTGGAAGCGCAGATGGGCATGGCCGGTTATACCCGGGTCAACGAAGACGAGGCCGAAAATGGCGTAGACCTGGTCATCACCGCTTCGGCATTCATCGTGGAAAACAACGGCTCGGCCTGGATACCCGGCGGCGGCTGGTGGTGGTGGGGCTATCCTCCCGGTTGGGGCTGGGGCCCGGGCTGGGGCTGGTATTACCCGCCGGGCTGGGGCGGCTACCCGGTGTACTACAGCTACACCACGGGCACGCTCATCCTTTTCGTGAGTGATTTCGAAAGTGCCGACAGCGGCGAGAACGGCGAAAACATTCCCCTCGTGTGGCAAGGTGCGGCCGACGGCTACCTCAACAACCGGGTAAGCGAAAGCCGCCTGCGCAGTTTCCTTGCACAAATGTGGGAGCAGTCGCCCTATTTCCGCTCAGCCAATTAATTGTCCACCCCAAAAAGAACACACATGAACCGCAAATCCTTTTTTATACTGCCCATCCTGTTGCTGAGCGCCTGCCTGGGCTACTCGCAGGGCATGTTCAGCATTACTTACGATGTATCCCTGCCCGTGGGAAGTACCAACGCCTACATCGGTCAGGCCTCCTTCCGGGGCGTCACGCTCATCGACGGGCGCGCTTTCATTTCCGACAACATTTCCATCGGCGGCTCGCTCGGCTGGCACGTATTTGTGGAGAAGCTGTCGGGCACCTTTTCCCCGGAGCCCAACCTGGACGTGACCGGCACGCAGGTCCGCTACATCAACTCGTTTCCCGTCATGGCCCGTGGCCACTACTACTGGAATACCTACGGCCGCATCATGCCGTACGTAGGCCTGGGGGCCGGCACTATAAACGTGAATCAGCGCACGGACTTCGGCCTGTTTACCGACCGCAACAACTCCTGGACCTTCGGCCTTTCGCCCCAGGTAGGTGTCCTATTCGACATGGGCGGCCAGGTAAACCTGCACTTGAAAGCCGAGTACAACCACGGCTTCAAGTCCGGAGATACCAATTTCGACATTCAGTACTTCACCATCGGTCTCGGTCTCGCCTGGTTCTGATCCGGCCGGCCCGGCAGAGCGGCCGCATTGAAGTGGCCGCTCTGTTTTTTTATCCCCTCTTCGCATGCAGCAAGGCCGGCTCGAACTGCTCGACTTCCTTCTCATCGCCCTTTACTTTTTGCTGGTTTTCGGCCTGGCTGCCTGGGTAACCCGGCGCGAAAAACGGCGCAAGGCGGAGGACTACGGTTCCAAAGACTATTTTCTGGGAGGGCGAAACCTGGGGTGGTTCGTCATCGGGGCCTCCCTCTTCGCCTCCAACATCGGATCCGAGCACCTCGTCGGCCTGGCCGGTTCCGGCGCCCGGGGCGACATGCCGGCCGCGCAGTTCGAACTTCTCGCTTCCTTCATGCTCATCCTGCTGGGCTGGCTGTTCGTGCCCTTCTACCTCCGCAGCGGGGTGTATACCATGCCTGAATTTCTGGAACGCCGTTACTCGAAGGGGGCACGCACCTATCTGTCCATCCTGTCCATCCTGGCTTATATTCTCACCAAGATATCCGTCACCATTTTTGCCGGAGCCCTGGTGTTCGAAGTACTGGGCGTACCCTTCTGGACAGGGGCCCTGCTGGTAGTGGTCGCCACCGGCCTGTACACCATCCTGGGGGGCCTGCGCGTGGTACTTTACACGGACATGCTTCAGATGATCGTCCTGCTAACCGGCTCAGTGGGCCTTACCCTGTACGGATTTTCCGCTCTGGGTGGCTGGCAGGGCTTCACCCAAACGCTGGTGTCGGCTGGTGCCTCCCCCGGCCGCTACCTCAACCTGTGGCGGCCGCTGTCCGACCCCGATTTTCCCTGGACGGGCATCCTCTTCGGTGCGCCCATTCTGGGGGTGTGGTACTGGTGTACGGATCAGTTTATCGTGCAGCGGGTCCTTTCGGCCAAAAATGTCTCAAATGCCCGCCGGGGGGCCCTCTTCGGCGGCTTCCTCAAGATCCTGCCCCTTTTTCTGTTCGTACTGCCCGGTGTTTTGGCCTTCGCCCTGGCCGAACGGGGATTGATCAGCCTGAACGGCGAGCCGGACACTGCCCTGCCGGCCCTGATCACCGGCTTTCTGCCTGCCGGCCTGCGGGGGCTGCTGTTGGCCGGGCTGCTGGCCGCACTCATGAGTTCGCTGTCCTCGGTGTTCAATTCCTGCTCCACCCTCTTTACCATCGATTTTTACAAGCGCTGGCGCCCGGGCAGCAGCGAGGGCGAACTGGTGGTGGTAGGCCAGGTGGCTACGGCCGGGCTGGTAGCCATTGGGCTGCTGTGGATCCCGCTCATGCGGACGCTCATGGAAGGAGGCGGTTTTTACAAATACCTCCAGAGCATTCAGGCCTATATCAGCCCACCCATTGCAGCGGTGTTCTTGCTGGGCCTGTTCGTTAAGCGCATCAATGCCCGCGGGGCGATGGCAGCACTTTGGACGGGCTTTGTGCTCGGCATCGGCCGGCTGGTGCTGGAATACGCCAAAGAAAGCGGCCGATTGGCTCCCGACAGCCTGGCGTACGCCCTGGCCGACATCAATTTCCTCTACATTGCCATCTTCCTTTTTGTCGTCTCTTCTGTAGTCATGGTGTTGGTAAGCCTGAGCGCTCCGCCCCGGCCGGCCCACCTGCTCCGGGACGTCACCTTCAGCCGGCCCGACATCAAGGCGAACCGCTTCCACCCGTCCAATCCCGACTTCTGGTGGACGGTGCTCCTGGCGGCCGCCATCGTCGGGATTTGGCTCCTATTCAGTCCGCTGGTGTTGGGGCGATAGCCTACAATTCGTTTACGTGCTGCTTGTAATAAGCCGCCTGCTTGAGGAGGGCCTCCTTCTTGTCGTCGTCCATGCGGTCCCAGGTGCGATACATCATACCGATGCGGGGATTGTTTTCCAGCTTGTCGCGGTGCCGCTCGTAGAAGTCCCAGTACAGGCTGTTGAAAGGACAGGCCCCTTCTCCGGTTTTGACCGTATGGCTGTAGGCGCAATTCTTGCAGTAGGGCCCCATTTTGTGGATGTAGTTGGCGCTGCTCACGTAGGGCTTGGTACCCACCACGCCTCCGTCGGCAAACTGGCTCATACCCCGGGTGTTGGTGATCTCCACCCACTGAATGGCATCGATGTAGATGCCCAGGTACCAGGCGTCCACCTCGTCGGGGTGTACGCCCAAAAGAAGGGCGAAGTTTCCGGTCACCATAAGCCGCTGGATATGATGAGCGTAGGCATGATCCAGAGATTGGCCTACGGCATGGCGCAGGCAGTTCATCTTCGTATCGCCCGTCCAGTACCAGTCGGGCAGGGCGGCCTGGTGATCAAAGAAATTGCGCTCCGCATATTCGGGCATTTTGGCCCAGTAAATACCGCGCATGAATTCCCGCCAACCGATGATCTGCCGCACAAAGCCCTCGATCTGGGCCATGTCGATCTCGTCGCGGCGCTCTTCCCACTCGGCAATGCAGCGCTCTACGACCTCTAGGGGAGAGAGCAGCTTGGTATTGAGCGCGAAAGACAGACGCGAGTGAAAGAGGAAGGGGTCGCGCTCCGTCATGGCATCCTGGTAGCGCCCGAAATTGGGCAGTGCATGCCGGGCGAAATGCTCCAGCAGCTCCAGGGCCTCGGCCCGGGTCACCGGCCAGATGAAACGCTGCGCATCCACCCGTCCGATCGTTTCCACCCCTTGCTGCTCCAGCAGTTCGACCAGCTCGCTCACCTGGCGGGGAAAGACCTTGTGTTCCGGCAGCGACTGATCGGCCGGAAGTTTCTTTCGATTTTCCTGATCGTAATTCCACTGGCCCGTAAGGGGGGTCTTCCCGTCGGCTTCCATAAGGATGTTGTACTCGCGGCGCATGTGCCGGTAGAAGGTTTCCAGCAGGTACATCTTCTTGCCGGCAAATTGTTCCTCCACGGCCGTGCGGCTGCTCAGGAAATGCTCGGTGTCCACCCTGTGCGTTTCAACCGGCACCCGTTCGCCCAATGCCCTGAGGGCCTCATCCAAACGGTACTCATCGGGTTGTTGATACTCAAAAACCTCGATCCCGAGCTCGCGAATGAGGTATTCGACATTCGCCGGTACGGAGGATTGATTGCGCTCGTCGTCCAAGCGAATGTACCGGACTGCATGACCCTTTTCGCGGAGCTGCTCGGCAAAGTGGCGCATGGCCAGAAAGAATCCGATCACCTTTTGTATGTGATGGCGGACGTAGTCCGTTTCGGACCGGCATTCCATCAGAACGTACAGGGTATGAGGGTCGGCGGGCTCTTGGTACCAGGAATGGTTGGCGTTGAGCTGATCGCCCAGAATGAGCCGCAAGCGGCGAAAGGAAGGAGGCATGCAAACTTTTGGATTCTAAACGGTTCAACGGGACTGGGGTTCAGGGAAGGCCCGGACCCAAATTTTCTTTGCCCCAAACCGAAAAACATAAATTAAAAATCTATTCGATGGGATTTAAAGCAAAAAACTTTTGGAAGTGTTAAACAAGTGTTACCTTTACGCATGGCATTAAGATTTGGTTAACACCTTTTCCAGGGTGCCGAAGAGTTAGGAATGCCACCCGGCGTTTTCATGGTTATGGTTGAATGGTTTATGGTTTAATCTTTTGCAATTTGCACTTCATTTCCTTTGTTATAACAGTCGGGTGATTTCTATGCGAGCGAAGCAAACCCATGCTTCGCTCATTTTTTTGCTGGTGTACTGATCCTGAAAAATCCCGCCGGCCTCCCTATTTTAGCCCATCAAAATGCTGGTACCTTGATACAAGCTACGGATATCTGCAAGTCCTATGGCCGTTTGGAGGTGCTCCACCGGGTGGACCTATCCATAAAGCGGGGCGAGATCGTTTCCATAACGGGCAAATCGGGTGCGGGCAAGAGCACCCTGCTCCACATTTTGGGAACCCTGGACCGGCCGGACTCGGGCCAAATCGCCATTGACGGCCAGGCTGTGGAGCAGTTGAGGGGCAAGAAACTGGCCGCGTTCCGCAATGCCAACATCGGCTTTATTTTCCAGTTCCATCATTTGCTGCCGGAATTCACGGCCCTGGAAAACACCTGTATTCCCGGTTTCATGGGAGGTCGCTCTGAAAAGGAGGTGCTTCGCGAAGCCGAGGAAGTGCTCGACTACCTGGGGTTGAGCGACCGGCTGAAGCACAAACCCGGCCAGCTTTCCGGTGGGGAGCAGCAGCGGGTAGCCGTAGCCCGGGCCCTGATCAACAAGCCGGCCGTCGTTCTGGCCGACGAACCCACCGGCAACCTGGATTCGGCCTCCTCCCAGGAACTCCACCAGCTCATTCTCCGCCTGCGCGAAGATTTCCAGCAGACCTTCGTCATTGTCACGCACAATAAGGAGTTGGCCAGGCTGGCGGACCGAAGCCTGCACATGGCGGACGGGCAACTCAATGCGGCATGATCACCCCCAACCCTCATACCGAACCTTCCAAAGAGTCTCCCGCCTCCGGAAACAGCCCCCGGACGGTGGGGAGCCTGCTGAGCGAGTTGCTGGATGCCATCCGCGACTGGTTTGCCGATTTTGTCAACCTGAACACCGGCATGGACCGGGAAGGCACGGTGCTCTACATCCGCAACAGCAAGAGTATCCGGGGCGCCAACGCCTGGTTGCTGGTGGCTTCCATCTTCGTGGCCTCCATTGGCCTGGACCTCAATTCCGATGCCGTCATCATCGGCGGCATGCTCATTTCGCCCCTCATGGCACCCATCCTGGGCGTAGGTCTTTCCGTGGGCACCAACGACAAAGAGTCGCTCTTCAGCTCTCTGCAGCACTTCGGCGTGGCCATGCTCATTGCCATCGTGACCAGCACCATCTATTTTGTCGTCACCCCCCTGGGCGATTACAACGAATCCATCGACGCCCGGACCGCCCCCACCCTGCTCGACTGCCTGGTCGCCATTTTCGGCGGCCTGGCCGGCATCATTTCCATTACACGCAAGGAAAAAGGAAGCGCTATACCCGGGGTAGCCATCGCCACTGCCTTGATGCCCCCTCTGTGCGTGACCGGCTACGGCATCGCCAACGCGGACAGCACGGTCATGATCAACTCGTTTTACCTCTTTTTTCTCAACTCTTTTTTCATAGCCCTGACCACCTTCATCATTGTGCGCCTGCTCAACTTCCCCCTCAAGCAGTTCATGAATCCGGACGAACAGCTGCGCACCACCTGGAGCCTCATCATCTTTACCATTCTCATTATGATGCCCAGCGCCAAGATTCTCTACGACGTGTGGAATGAGAATCGCACCGGGCGAAAGGTGGAATTGTTCATACAGGAGTACTTCAACCGCGAAACGGGCACCTACTGCATCCAACACAACATCGTGGAAGCGGACACCGTGAAGCTGATCGAGCTTCAGCTCATCGGCAACCACATCCCCGAAGACTCCACGGCTTTTCTCTATGAGGGGCTGCGCAAGCAGGGACTCAAAAACTTCCAAATCAGCCTCATTCAGGACCGGGAAGCCAGCCTAGAAGAACTCAAAAAGTTGCGCACCGAACTTCAAAGTCTGGAGGATGTGGCCGGTCTGTTGCGCAGCACCCAGGAGGCCCGGTCAGAGGTGGATATGCGCATCGAAGAGCTTCAGCGCCAGATCGACAGCCTGCAGGCCGACACCATCCCCTTCTACCGCATCAGCCGGGAAGCCGAGGTGCTTTTTCCCAATATCGAACGCATGGGATACGGGCAGGCCATACACCGGGCCAAAGGCCAAACAACGGCCACCATCCCCACGTTTATGGTACAATGGGACGGCCGTCTGAGTCGCAGCCAGATCCGGCGGGAAGAAAACAAACTGGCCGATTACCTGAAGCTGCGCGCCGAATTGGACACGGTCCAGTTACTCAATTATTGAGCCGATCGACCGACGATCGAGAACAACATCCATCATGCAAGCCCTTCTTTTGGTTGATATTCAAAACGATTTTTTACCGGGCGGCGCCCTCGAGGTGCCTCGCGGCGATGAAGTCGTGCCCGTAGCCAATGCCCTGATCCCACATTTCGACCTGGTGCTGGCTTCGCAGGATTGGCATCCGGCCGATCACAGCAGTTTTGCAGCCAATCATCCCTGGCGAAAGCCGGGCCAGGTAATCGACCTCCACGGCCTGGAACAGATCCTCTGGCCCATTCACTGCGTTCAGGGGAGCTTCGGAGCCGAATTCGCAAACGGGCTGCATACCGATGCCGTCGAGCGCATTTTCCGAAAAGGAACGGATCCGGCTATCGACAGCTACAGCGCTTTCTTCGACAACGGGCACCGCAAGTCCACCGGCCTGGCCGGGTACCTCCGCGAGCAAGGGGTGGATACCGTCTATCTGCTGGGCCTGGCCCAGGACTACTGTGTAAAATACACCGTGTTGGATGCCCTCCGCGAAGGCTTTACGACGTACCTTGTGGCCGACGGCACCCGGCCGGTTGAATTGCAGCCGGGAGATGGCGAAAAAGCCTTGGCTGAAATGCGGAAAGCGGGGGCTCAGATCGTTACGTCCAACGAGATCCGAACGCAACTCCAGAACTAAAAATACGCTTCATGCTGCAAGAGACTCTCTCGTCCGAAAACCTGATGCAACTGGAAGACCAGTACGGAGCCCACAACTACCATCCGTTGCCCGTCGTACTCTCCAAGGGAGAGGGCGTGTTCCTCTGGGATGTAGAAGGCAACAAATATTTCGATTTTCTGGCGGCCTACTCAGCTGTCAATCAGGGGCACTGTCATCCTCGCATCGTCAATGCGCTGGTAGAACAGGCGCACAAGCTCACCCTCACCTCCCGGGCTTTTTTCAACGCTGTACTCGGCCCCTACGAAAAATTCATCACGGAATATTTCGGCTTCGACCGGGTGCTTCCCATGAATACCGGCGTAGAGGGCGGCGAAACCGCCGTCAAGCTCTGCCGCAAGTGGGCCTACGAGGTAAAGGGCATCCCCACGAACAAAGCAAAGATCCTTTTTGTGACGGGCAATTTCTGGGGTCGCACCCTGGCGGCTATCTCCTCTTCCACCGATTCCAAAAGCACCCGGAACTTCGGGCCCTATATGCCCGGCTACGAAATCATTCCCTACAACGATATCGACGCGCTGAATGAAGCCCTGCAGGATCCGCACGTAGCCGGCTTCATGGTGGAGCCCATACAGGGAGAGGCCGGCGTCGTGGTTCCCGACGAGGATTACCTGCCCAAAGCCTACGAAATGTGCCGGGCACACAATGTGCTTTTTATTGCCGACGAAGTGCAAACCGGCATCGCCCGCACCGGAAAGCGGCTGGCTTGCGATCACCACGGTTTCCGCCCCGACATTCTCATTCTCGGAAAAGCGCTATCCGGAGGAGTCATGCCCGTATCGGCCGTACTGGCCAGCGACGAGATCATGCTCACCCTCCATCCCGGCGAACACGGCTCCACCTTCGGGGGCAATCCACTGGCCTGTGCCGTAGCTACCGAGGCGCTCAAAGTGGTGCAAGACGAAAAGCTGGCTGAGAATGCAGCCTACCTGGGCGAAATTTTCCGCGAGCGCATGCAGAAAAACCTGGTGGAAAAGAGCGACCTGGTCAAGTTGGTGCGCGGCAAGGGATTGCTGAACGCCATTGTGATCAACGACAGCGAGGACAGCGAAACGGCCTGGAACCTGTGCCTGCAAATGGCCGAAAACGGCTTGCTCGCCAAGCCGACCCACGGCAATATCATTCGCTTCGCACCGCCTCTCGTCATCACCGAGGACCAACTGCACGCCTGCTGCGATATCATTGAGCGGACCATCTTGTCCTACCCGAATTAGGCTCTGACCCTCGAGTAGCAAGGCTTTTTTTATTTTTGGTCAGTAGGCTTTGCCAGAACGGGAGAGCCTTGGAAATAGTACGGACGGCCTGCAATAAGCAAGCCGGGCGCACGGTTTAATGTATCGCCACAACACAACAACCCTATGGTGGTCCAACACGCGATTCGAATCCTATTCGCTCTTTTCCTTTTCACGCTCACCGCCCAAGCCCAACAAACGGCCTACTACACCGAAGCTTTGCGCTTCTACAAGCGGGGCGTCACCTTTTTCGACCAGGGCATCTACAGCAAGGCCCAGGACGAATTCACCAAAGCGGTGGAGCTGCTGGAGTCCGTCAATGAAGCCCGCAGCATATTGCTGCGCAACCGGGCCGAATTGGGCATTGCCCGGGCGGCCATTCGCCTGGACCGGCCCGAGGCTGAGATCATGGCCCTCAATTTTGTGCGCGAGCATAGCCCCGAACCGCTCGCCGATGAAGCGCTGGTCGAAATCGGCAACTACTATTTCGACGACCGGCAATACGAAAAAGCCCTGGCCTTCTACGAACGGGTGCCTTTCAGCAGCCTGCCCGGCAAGCAGAAAGACGAACTGCATTTCAAAATGGGCTATGCGCATTTCGTGAACAAGGAATTCGACGAAGCCAAAGGTCACTTCGTAGAGGTGAAGGACGAAAAAAACGACTACTACTACCCCACCAACTATTACCTCGGTCTCTGCTATTTTTTCGAGGGCAATTACGAAAATGCCATCGACTGTTTCCAGGTGGTGGAATCGTCGGGCCAGTACGACGACTTCGTACCCTACTACACCTCCCAGATCTATTTCGCCATGCGCCGCTACGACGACCTCATCCAGTACGCGGAGCCCCGGCTGCAGCGCAGCCCTTCCCTGCGCAACCGAAGCGAAATGATGGGCCTGCTGGGGCAGGCCTACTTCGAAAAAGGCAATTACAACCAAGCGTTGCCCCTGCTGGAGACCTATGCCGAAAAGGCCGATAAACTACAGGAAGAGGAGCTCTACCAGCTGGGTTTTGCCTATTACCAGAACGGCCGCTACGACAAGGCCATACCCTACTTCCGGGAGCTGGCTACGGCCAAATCGGCCATCGGACAATCGGGCATGTTCTACCTGGCCGATTCCTACCTGCGCCTGGGCGACCGGAACAATGCGCGCATCGCCATGGCCGAGGCCAAACGGATGAACTTCGACCCCCGCCTCACCGAAGAAGCTACCTTCAATTACGGCAAGCTGAGCTATGAGCTGGGCTCCCCTTACGAAGCCATTTCGGCCTTTCGGAGCATCCCCCCCAATTCGCCCTACTATGGCCAGTCTCAAATGATGATGAGCGATGTGCTGCTCACCTTCCGCGATTACGAACAGGGGCTGGAGATCCTGGAAACGCTGCAGCCGCGCACCCCCGAAATGAACACGACCTACCAGAAGCTGAGCCTGTACCGGGGCTATCAGCTGCTGCAGGAGGGCGAGACCATCGAAGCGAAAAAAATGCTGGCCCAGTCGGTTAACAGTGCCAATGACGCCAAGGCCAAGGCCACGGCCCTGTTCTGGCTGGGCGATATCAGCTATCGGGAGGGGCGGTATGACGAAAGCATCAACTACCTCAATCAGCATCTCAATCTGGCTTCCACCCTCGGCGGCTTGCCCGACGAAAGCTCGGTGTATATGAGCAACTACCTGCTGGGGTACAATTACCTCAAAAAGCAGGACTTCGGCACCGCTACCCGCTATTTCCAGGAAGCGGTGAGCGGCATACAGCGAAACCGCGGGTTCATCGATAACGAGCGCATCCGGAAGCAGGTGCTGGGCGACGCCACCCTGCGCGCCGGCGACAGCTATTTCAAGCGCAATCAGTACCCCGATGCCCTGCGGTTTTACGATTATGCCATTCAGGAACGGCAGGCCGGCTATGTCTATGCGCTCTATCAGAAGGGCATTATCCAGGGCCTCCAAAATCAGAGTACCGAAAAGATCCTTTCGATGGAGCGCATTACCCAGGAGTTCCCGGATTCCGAATGGGCCGATGATGCCTTCTTCCAGTTGGGCAGCACCTATCAGGACATGGGGCGCCTCCCGCTGGCCGCTCCGCCTCTGGAACAGCTCATCGCCAAATACCGCACTTCTTCCGATCTGGTCAATGAGTCGCTGATCAAGCTGGGCCTGATCAGCTACAATCAGGGGCAGACCGAGCAGGCCATCAACTATTACAAACAGGTATTCTCCAACAACCCCACACCGGATGAGTCCAAACTGGCCCTCGAGGCTCTGGAAGAGATCTACGTGAAAGACCTCAGCGACCCGGGCAGCTATTTCGCCTTTTTGGAAACCCTGCCCGGCTACGATGTGAACACTCTATCCCGCGATTCGGTGAGCTTTCGCTCGGCGGAGTTTCAGTTTGAGAACGGCCAGTATCAACAGGCCGCCAATGCGTATACCAACTACCTCCAGCAATTCCCCAACGGCCGCTACGCGCTCACCGCACACTATCATCGCGGAGAATCCTACAGCGTGCTGGGGCAATACAGCCAGGCCCTGCAGGATTACCAGACGGTGGCCAATGCCGGGCCGAGTACCTACTATCTGAAAGCCCTGGAAAAATCAGCCCTCATTGCCTACAACCACGAGCAGAACTTCCAGTTGTCCTACGACCTCTACCGTCAGCTGGAACAGGCGGCCCAGCAGGAAGACCTGAAGTTCGAAGCTCAGCTGGGCGCATTGCGCAGCGCCTACCGGTCGGGGAATGGCGGAGCTGTGCAGGAACTGGCCGGCAAGGTGGCCAACAACCCCAACGCTTCCGAATTGCAGGCGGCCTCGGCCTACTTCTATCAGGGCAAGCTGGCCTATGATCAGCGCAACTACAACATGGCCCTGCAGGCCTTCGAACAGGTTAAACGCCTCAGCGACAACGAACAGACCGCCGAAGCCCGGTACCTGGAAGCGGAGATCTACTATCAGATGCGCAACCTGGAGAAAGCCAGGCAGTTATGCCTGAATGCCAACAAAGAAAGTTCAGCCTATCCGTATTGGGTGGCCAAAAGCGTGTTGCTGCTGGCCGAGATTATGACCGAGCAGGGCGACCTGCTCAATGCCCGGGCGGCCCTGGAAGCCTTGATCGAAAACTACCAGGGAGACCAGGCGCTGCTCAATCAGGCGCAGGCCCGGCTGGATCAGCTCAACCAGCAGATCAGCAGCGGCAGCCGCCTGGATACGGACGATAACTCCGACTTTATGCAGCCCACGGAAGGCAGTCGCCCCTGATGTCAGCCCCTCATTCCCCATGAAGAAAAACGGAAGCCCTATGCAATACCGGCCCTTTCTCCTGACCCTCGTTCTGGCAGCCTGCACCCTTGGGTTGCTGGCCCAGCCTGCCGAGCAGGTAGATGTCGTCAAGCAATTCAACGCCCGCCTGGCCGAGGCCGAACGGGTGGTCGTCAACCCGGAACTCCCCCCGCTGGACACCATCGACAAGCGGCTGCAATACGACATCCGCGCCCAACCCATGGATGTCCAGTACCTGCCGCCCAAAATTCGCCCCCTGAGCCTCCGGCGGGAAGAGCCCGACCCCACCTACAGCGGGCAGCTCCGATTTGGCGGTGGGGCACCCCGGGCCATTTACGCCGAGGGGTCCTACCACCTCCATACCTCCGAACGCTTTACCCTAGGCCTGGATGCCTTCCACCATTCGGTCAACAACGACAACAATGTGGAGAACATGATCACGGCCGAGAATGAATTCAAGCTGCACGGCACCTTCTTTGCCGAGCAGGGATTCGCCGTGGATGCCTACGCCGGGTACGACCTGGATTTCTTCCACTTCTACGGCTACAATAGGGCTGCCGAGGACTTCGGCCGCGAGATCAGCTACAACAAAAACGAGGTCAAACAGCGCTTTTCCAACTTCTCGGTCGGTACGGAGATCTTCAATGCAGCTCGCACCGAAGCGGATTTTGACTACCGCGCGGCTCTCGACATGTATTTCATGGACGACTTCTACAACTCTAGGGAGAACGGCTTTGACATCCAACTGGAGGGCGCCAAGTGGTTTAACGGCCGGCACCCCCTGCGCGTGTTGCTGCGCACCGATTTCACCAGCTTCCGGGATACTTCCCGGCAAAACCTCAACAACATCTTTCTGCATCCCACCTTTA
Organism: uncultured Saprospiraceae bacterium; assembly: GCA_964595955.1. Classification (GTDB taxonomy): domain Bacteria; phylum Bacteroidota; class Bacteroidia; order Chitinophagales; family Saprospiraceae; genus JAJDFU01. The sequence continues at coordinate 24,542 of CAZQSF010000022.1, read as the reverse complement.
CGTATCACCAGGATATCTGGCGCCTGAAGGTGGGGGTAAACCTGGCCAACAGCGACGACGAGTTTTTCTTCTTCCCCGATGTGGAGTTTTCCATCCAATTGGGTACCAGCGTGCTGTCTATCTTCGGCGGCGCAGACGGCACCCTCCAAAAGAACAACTTCCTGGCGCTCACCAACTACAACCCCTTCATCAATTCGGAAGTAGACATCCGCAACAGCAGGTACTACCGGATCTACGGCGGTATAGCCGGCGAATTTCTGGGGGTGACCTACCGGGGCGAAGTCTCGTATAAGAACGTCAGGGACCTGGCCCTCTTCGTCAACGACTACGACTTCGGCACCGATACCATCCCCCGCTTCGACCTGCTGTACGACAACGCCAACCTGGTCACCTTTCAACTGAGCGCTATGGTGCCCTTATTCAAGAATTTTGAGTTGTCGGGCATGGTCTCTCAGATCATCTACACCATGGACAACCAGCAGCGCCCCTGGCATCTGCCGGCCTTCACGGTAAATGCCGGTGCCCGCTACCGCATGTTCAACGAACAACTCCTTCTTCATGCCGATTTCTACCTGCAGAACGGCGTGCCCTATCTGACGCGCGAAGGGGACGACGACAACCTCAACGCACTGCTCGACCTCAGCGTGGGTGCCGAATTCTATTTTCTGAAGAACCTGGGCGCTTTTGCCCACGTGAACAACCTCCTGTCCAACAGGCGCCAGCGCTGGCATTATTACCCCGTACTGGGTACCAACTTTCGCGTGGGTCTGTCGGCTCGCATATAGGTGAAAGGACAAGCGGACGCCATCTCTTTCGGCCCTCCTTGCCTGGAGGCCATGGGGGCCTTTCCCGCCGGAATACCTTCAAAAAATGAGTCGCTTTCTTTTTCAGCAGCAGGCCTCGTTTTTTGCCTGGATCATACTCCATGTGTCTTTGAAGTCTTGGCGAAAAACCCTACCTTAAACAGGCTAACTACTCTCTTCCATTCGATAACCAAAATCAGGAGATTATGAAGATTACCTTCAATGAGCTGCGCGAAATCAAGCACCAGCTCCCCACCGGCAGTGTTTCCCGCATTGCTCAAGAACTCAACCTGGAAGAACAGACCGTACGCAACTACTTCGGGGCCAACAAGTACGAGGAAGGCGATGTCGTAAACCGGCACGTAACCCCAGGTCCTAATGGCGGTATCGTCGACCTGGAACGCACCGACATCTTGGACCTCGCTCGTCAGATCATTGGGGAAGAGAAGTTAAAACCGACCGTGTAGATCAGGCAAAACGCCCCAAAACGGGAACGGCTCCACGCGTGGCTGTTCCCGTTTTTTTTGCCCACTACAGCCGGATCAGGTAAGGTCTACAGAAACAGGTAAAAGTCCCGGGTCAGGTTGCGGTACAGGGGCGTCCAGCTTTCCGGCTCCTGATCCTGTATGGTCAGTTCGGATTCGATCAGCTGACCGGGCTTTTTGGAAAGCAGAATAAGCAGGCGCTCCACCGGCTTACCGGGCTTTGTGAACACCCGCGTCAATCGGCGCCCATAGAGTTGGTACTGCTCGGCCAGCTCGATAAAGCGCAGACCTTCAATATGAGGAAGAACTACGGCCAGTCGGCCGGTGGGGTTGAGCAACTCCCGGGCTGCGGCCAGCAGGTCGCCATGGGGTAGTTTGGTGGTATGGCGAACGGCATCGCGCCGGTCTTTGTCCGAAAAGGTGCCGCCGGTAAAAAAAGGCGGATTGCACACCAGCAGATCATAGGCCCCCGGATGATTTCGGGTGAACTCCTGGATCGGCTGGTGCACGGCCTCCAGGCGATCGGCCCAGGGGCAGGCGGCCATGTTCTGCGCGGCCTGTTTGCAAGAAGCTTCATCTACTTCCACGCCCTGAATGCGCGCCTCCGCACTTCGCTGGGCCAGCATGATGGCGATCACGCCCGTCCCCGTTCCGATATCCAGGATGCGGCGAGCGTCCTCCAGAGGTACCCAGGCGCCCAGTAGCACCCCGTCCGTACCTACCTTCATGGCGCACTCATCCTGCTGTATGGCGAATTGCTTGAACCGGAACGGCTCTGTTTTCGGCTTTACCATGCCCTCTTTTTTGAGGTCTATAACAGCGCGCAGGGGCTTTGGTTGGCAAAAAAGCATCACTCGATGTGCAGGTTGTCGATGCGATAGGTGGTGGTCTGGCTGCCGCCGGCCCCTTCGTACCGGAAGGCAATGTAACCGATACCCGAAAAGGCAGACAGGTCCACCGGGCCGGAATCCACCCAGTCGTAATTGTCCTGACTGCTGCCGGCCAGGGTGCAGGGAAGTTCCGTCCAGGTAGCAGCGCTTACATTTTCCCCGTCAAAGTCGGTGGCGATGAGGACCCTCAGCCCGTCGTGTACCCAGAAGGCCTGGGCGCTTTCGAAGGTCAGGGTTTTGGGGCCGCTGTCCAGGTTGATGGGCGGGGTGATGAGCCAGGTTTCCATCGCCGGGCTGTTGTCCTGAAAAGCCGTAGCCTGGGCAAATTGGTTGCCGCTGAATTCTTCCGTCCGCCATTTCCGGCTGCCGTCCAGGGCCACATTCGTCCAGCCCGGATAATCGATATCCTGCCCGTCGATGCCCTGGCTGAAATCCTCGATCAGAACATCCAGGGTATCCGGGCCGCCGGGATCCGGCCCCGAACCGCCGACATCGGCCAGGTTGCGGATCAGCAGCTGCGGGCCGTTGAACTGGCTGACGATCGCCTTCATATCCACGGGGTCGGCCGGAACAGATGCACCGGAAAAAGTAGCCTGCGGCCGGGTGAAGTGCGGAATGCTGCCCGTACCATCGGATACCGTGAGCGAGCCTTCAAAAGTGCTTCCGCCGCTGAAGGTCGCGCCCCGGATCTCCACCAGGGTCGATTCCCACTCGCCGGCATGGTTGAGCACCTCCTGCACGGTGGCCACCCGCGGGCTGGGCATCATGTCCTCTCCGATGACGATGGCCCCGGCCGGATTGATGTCCTGTACCTGCAGCAGGCCGTTGAAGCGGGTAAGGAGGCCATTGCTCACCACTACTTCTACCTCCTGGCCCAGATCCAGGCTGTGGCTGCCGGTAAACCGCAGCACGATGCCGGCACTGGGATCCTGTACGTACAGATTGGCGCCGTCGGTGTGATCGGTGCTGCGGTCGGAGATGACCACCCCCCGTATCTTTCGCTCGTCCGGCACGGGCGTATCGCTGCCCGTGTAGAGTGCGCGCAGCTCCTGCAGGGTCAGCAATTGCTCATTGCCCGTACCCCCACCGCAGCGGGGCCCGTTGAACTGCACATCGCTGGTATCGCGGATTCGCAGTTGCTGATCGTCGCCAAATACGGAGTAAATACCGGTGATAGCGCCCCGCCCGTTCGGCACATTCACCGGGGCGAAATCGGCGAAGCCGCTGCTGCGAAGGATGAGGGTTCCCCCCTCGCAATTCTCCATGTCCAGATTGCGATCCTCTCTATTTACCGCATCGGCATAGGTGGAGGCCGTATCGATAAACTGCAATCCGTCCAGTTGGACCAGGGTATGGATCAGGTCGTCGTCGAGTTCGTCCAGGGTCACGACCCGGGGCAATACCTCCAGACCGCGCTCGCCGCCGATCAGTACGCTGTCGATCAGCAGCTCGGCGATGCGGGCATCGGGACCGCCGTTGAGCTGGGGCGCGCCGTTGAAATCGCCCAGGTACAGACCGCGACAGCGCACATACACCCGCCGACCTACGGGAAAGTCGTTGAATAGGTCCGTTGCATCCACCCGCACCTGGATCCCGCCGGTAGAATCCTGCAGGATGAGCTCTTTGAAGAGGTTGCCGCTTTCGTCGCTGCCGACGACGATGCCCTGGATGATGATGTCTTCCTGGACCTCCACGGCCGGCTGGCCGATCGCGTGCAAGGCTTTCAATTCGGCGATGGTGGCGTTGGCCTCAATGTTTGGCAGGTCTTCTATTGGCGGCTCGTCAAAATCCCGGTCGACGCAGCCCCAAAGGCCAAGGGATAGCAAAAGGAGACCCAGCATGCCCCTGGTCAAGGTGTTCCGTCCGGAAAGAATAGCCTTCTTAGATGCGTTTTTAGCGAAAAAAGTCATGGTTATGGCGGGTTGAATGGTTGGTCTGATAACTGACAGTCTGTGCCGTCTACGGGTCTATCTTCTAGATCCGCAAGGCCACGCTGATGAAGTAATTTCGCCCAAGCCCGTAAAAGTATCGGCTGGGAAAACGATCCACGTCCTTGCCCTCGAAGTCGAAACGAAGCTGCTCGTAGCCGCCGGTGATGAAGTCGCGCTTATCGAGAATGTTGTTGACGCCAACGGTCAGGTAAAGGAATACGTCGTTGAACTTGAAGGATTTGCCCCCAAAGAAGTCCATGGTAAAAGCCCCGGGGGCTTTCTCCTGCTCGATGATCCGGTTCCACAGTTCGGAACCCGGGCTCACAGCCTGTTCTTCAAATTCCGGATCGCCCGGCACGTTCGCTACAGCCGAAACGGTTCGGCGCGCCGGATTGAAGTCGATCCAGACCTGATCGAAGTAGTTGAAGTTCAGATTGGCAAACCAGTATTGGGGCGCGTTGTAGTGGATGCCGAAGGTGTAAGCCATCTGGGGAGTACCGGCCACCCGAAAGTTTTTCAGATAGGCGGTCTCGGAGCCCAGGTCCTGCGCCACATTGTCCAGGAAGATGCTCACCGTGGGACGATTGGTGTAGAGGTACTGGCCCAGAGCGGCTACCCCCTGGAGGCGAAGCCCGGGAAGCACCTGTACCTCGCCGGCCAGTTCCAGTCCCATATGGCGCGTATCTATACCCTGCATGATGTAGTTGACGAATCCGCCACGTTGACCGTTGGATCCTTGTATGGCATTGTCCAGGTAGAAGCTCCGGTTCCAGATCTGATCCCGGAAAGTGGTAAAATAACCCAGGACCCGGGCTTTGGCATAAGGGGCCTGCAGCAGGTATCCGGCCTCCACGCTCAGGATCTTGGCCGTAGTCAGATTGGGCACCAGGTCGTTTCGGGTGCGAGGCGAAATGAAAGCCTCCCGGGCAAAAGGAGCCCGGGCCTGCACCATGGCATTGGCCAGCAGGTAATTGCGGCCATTGATCTTGTAGGTAATGCCTCCTTTTGCCTGATACTCCATAAAGCTCTGGGTCTCGGAATCGCCCGGTGAATGGTCCGGAAATTTGCCGTTGCGCACATTGCCCCGCCGGAAGAAGTTCACATTGCCCAGGCTGCCTCCCAGGAAGAATTCCCAGTGCCGGGTGGCCCATTCGCCCTGCCCCCAGATTCGCGTCCGGTGTATGCGCGTTTCATAATCATAGCCCCATACATCGCCTTCCCGCAGGATCTTGTTGGGCGTGTCCAGATCGTTCTGGATAAAGTCGTTGTTGCCGGTAGAGTCGAACTCGGCAAATTTGTCGATATCCACATAGAACTCGCCGCCCAGAAGATCCTCCACCGTTTTGAAGGCGTGGTTTTTCATGTACTGATAAGACAGGCCGAGGGTATAATTCACCTGGGCCGTCGGCCGGATGCGCAGAAAGGTGCTGAAATTAGCTCGTTCGGGATCGAAACGTCGATCTTCCACGATGTACTGGGAGCGAAGGCCGGTGATGTCGTTCCCGGGAATGCCGTTGGCATCGCGAATCGTTTGCAGGCTGTTCCGGTTCACCGTGTACATCCGGGCCCAGTCGATCTGACGGGCCTCTTCACTGCTTCGCAGGATGTCGGCCACTCGGGCGGCTTGTTCGGGATCCACATCTTCGATCCAACTGGGCAGCTTTCGGTAGTAGTCGGGACGCGGGTCGCGGGCGTCGTACCAGTCCAGAGCGGTACTGCCGTTGCGTCCCCATTGGTAGCCAAGGGAAGTGGTGAGCGTGGCCAGTTTGTTGACTTCCCAGTCGTGGCGAAGCATTACCACCGGCTGATGGGTACGCCCGACCCGGCTGTTTCGCTTTTCTCCGTTCTGAAACCCCCACCAGGAGTTGTAGTAGTTGGTGCCCGCGAGATCGTACATTTCCTGTACCGAAGCCGTGGCCCGGCCCCGGGTAATGGGAGCGCCGAAAGCCACCAGGTTGAGCAGGTGCTTGTCGCCCAGCTTTTTGTCGACGGAAAGAAAATAAGACCAGGCGTCGTAGAAAGTGCCCGGAATGAAGCCCTGCTGAGCCCAGCGACGGGAGGCGGAAAGAGAAACCGCCCAGCCATTCTGGAGCATGCCCGTGTTCCAGGTGGCCATTAGCCGGTGATCGTAGGTGCGGTTGGACAGGGCATAGGAGACCCGCAGCTGTTTGCGCTGGCGGGAGGCCCGCAGGTCCAGAAACGTAGCGCCCCCAACCCCGCCCAGGGCGTATTCCGTACTCTGCAGCCCCACCGTATTCGTCCGGTTGCGCAGCACGTCGTTGAGACCGCCCCAGTTGCTCCAGAACACCCGCCCGCTCTCCAGATCGTTGACCGGCATGCCATTGAGCAAGACCTCCGTATCTTCAGAACCGTAGCCGCGGATGCGAAAGCGATTGGGCCCGAAGGTAAACGCAGCCGCCGAAACAAACACATCGCGCGAGGCCGTCAGCAGGCCGGAAATATTCTGTGCGCCGGCGCTGAGTTGTTCGTCTACCGACAAGGTGATAATGGGGATGAGATCCTCCTCGGAAAACTGATCCGCTCCGTCCCTTCCTTTGAGCCGGATCTCTCCGAGGTCGAGCTGCGCCTTCCGGCTTCCGTCCACCGGCACCGACAGGGAGGTGAAGCCAGGCTTCTCTACGAAGACGACCAGGCGCTCCTGCGGTCCCTCCAACTCGAGAGAAAAACGACCGTCGGAATCGGTTACCGCTCGCTTCAGCAGGGTGGTCACCAGGGCATCGGGCAGGGGCTCGCCGGTGCGCTCCGAAACGACCGTACCGCTGAGAGTGAGCATCTGGGCGAAAAGCAGAAAGGGAAACAGGCATAGGACTCCCATGCCGGTGAGCCGGAGAAGAATATGGGTCATAGGTCACAAGATCGTGTGCGGCCGGTAGCCGGGGATTTCAATAATTTTGCAAGCGCAGAACGAGCGCGTTAACCTTTTCGCCTCTCGTCGCACCTACATAGAGTTAAAAATACACTTCCTTCCATAAAAACAACACATGTTTTTTTTACACCTTCGACCTAACATCCTGATCCTTAGTCTTTTTTGTCTGGTCCTGTGTGCTCTGGCCTCTGCCCAGGAGCGCGCCCAGATAGCAGCCGTCGGTTTCTACAACTTCGAAAACCTCTTCGACACAGAGGACGATCCGGCCATTGACGATGAGGAGTTCACCCCCGACGGACGCAACCGCTGGACGGAAATTCGGTACCACACCAAACTGCAGCAACTGGCCCAGGTGGTGAGCGAGCTGGGTACCGAACTGACTCCCGACGGCCTGGCTTTGCTCGGCGTTGCGGAGGTGGAGAATCGCAAGGTGCTGGCCGATTTCTCCCTCGAGCCCAAAGTGCGCGACCGCAACTACCAGATCATACACTACGATTCGCCCGACCGGCGGGGCATTGACGTCGCCCTGCTCTACAACCCCAAATACTTTAGCCCGCTGCACAGCGAGGCGATCCGGGTGCCGTTCTTTGAGCCCAACGGCGACACGATATTCACCCGCGATGTGCTGTACGTGTCCGGCTTGTTCCTGGAGGATACCCTGCACCTGCTCGTCAACCACTGGCCTTCGCGCCGGGGCGGGCAGAAAGCGTCGGAACCCAGGCGCATAGCAGCGGCCATGAAGAACAAACAGATCTCCGATTCGCTTCGCGCCCGCAATCCGCAGGCCAACATCCTGATCATGGGCGACCTGAACGACGATCCGGTCAACCAAAGCGTAAAAAAGGTACTGGATGCCACAAACCGCCCCGACCGGGTAAGCCCGAAAGGATTTTTCAACCCCATGTACGATCTCTTCAAGCAGGGCATCGGCACCCTGGCCTATCGCGATGCCTGGAGCCTGTTCGACCAGATCCTGATCAGCCCCGGCCTGCTGAGCGGCGAGGAAGGCCTGTGGTATTACAGCGCCGAGATCTTTAATCCGCCTTATCTGCAACAGCAAACCGGAGCCTTCCAGGGCTACCCCCTGCGCACCTACGGCGGAGGCACGTACCTGGGCGGCTATTCGGATCACTTTCCGGTATACGTCTATCTCGTGCGCAAAATGACGAGCCCCTGATATGCCTGCCCAACCGCTCAAACTCAGCGCCGAATTTACGGCTGTACTCGACGCTCTGGAAAAGGAGGACCGCAACCTCTTTGTGACCGGCCGGGCCGGCACGGGCAAGTCCACGCTGTTGCAGCTGTTTCGCAATACCACCCGCAAGCGCGTGGCCGTATTGGCACCTACGGGTATAGCCGCCCTCAACGTGCAGGGGCAGACCCTTCACTCTTTCTTCAGCTTTCCGCCCAGGCTCATCCGGCCGGAGGATATCCGAAAGCGACGCAACCGCCGTCTGTACAAGAACCTGGACCTGTTGATCATAGACGAGATCTCCATGGTGCGAGCCGATATGATCGATGCCATGGATTCCTTTCTTCGCCTCAACCGGGAGGATGAGCGTCCCTTTGGCGGCCTGCAGCTGGCCGTCTTCGGCGATCTCTTCCAGCTGCCGCCTGTGGTGGCTTCGGAGGCCGAGCGCCAGTTCCTCGCTCTGCAGTACGATTCGCCCTATTTCTTTTCGGCCCATGTGTGGGAACACTTCCCCATGGAGCTGTGGGAGCTGCGCAAAGTGTATCGCCAGGAAAACCGCCGGTTTCTGCGCCTCCTGGACGAGGTGCGCCTCAACCAGGCCGATGCCGACACCCTGGCTGCCCTCAACAGCCGCTGCCGGCCGCACTTCCAGCCCGAGGAGTTCTACATCACCCTCACAGCCCGAAACGCCACGGCCGACGCCATCAACCGAAAAGCGCTGAACGAAATCCCCCTGCCGGCCCGGCGGTATACCGCCACGGTCACAGGCCGCTTCAGCCCCTCGGCCTACCCCACCGATCCGGTCCTGGCCCTCAAACTGGAAGCCCAGGTCATGTTCCTCAAGAACGATCCCGAGCGGCAGTTCGTCAATGGTACCCTCGGCAAGGTGGTCAAGCTGGAAGACGAGCAGGTGACCGTCCTGGTGCAAGAGCAGGGCAAGCGTCGCTATGTGGAGGTAGAACCCATGAGTTGGGACATCCTGCGCTATACCGCATCCAAAGACGATCCAAAATCCCTGGAGACTGAAGTGGTGGGCAGCTTCCGGCAGCTGCCGCTCAAGCTGGCCTGGGCCGTGACCATCCACAAGGCCCAGGGCAAGACCTTCGACAAGGTCATCATCGATCTGGACCGGGGCGCCTTTGAACACGGGCAGACCTATGTGGCCCTCAGCCGCTGCCGCAGCCTGGAAGGTATTGTATTGCGCAAGCCCCTTCGTCCCCGGGATATCATCACCGATCCGGCCATTGTGGGCTATTACCTGCAGCAGCGTTGAGAATCATTTGGGCAAGGATTCGCAGCTTGCCTGCCGCCGTGGCAGTTGATCGGATGGAGTCCCTGATAGGATCTCTCTACTTTCCATGACGTGCAATAGGTTGGGAAAATCCCAAACCCTACAGCCCGAATTATTCAAGGGTATGCGGTGAGCTATCGATCAAACGAGAAGACTATTTGGTCAACTGCGAAAAGGGGCGTATTTTATAAGGCAAAACACAATCGAGCCATGGCCAAACGAACCAGTTTGAAACAAAAGCGGCGCCTGGAAAAGAAGGACGCCCGCGACTCGAAAAAATTCTTCACTGCCGTGGGTATCATCACCCTGCTGTTGCTGGTATTGTTGTATGTAATGTTTCAGTCCAGCTTCTGAGGACTCTCACAGCGGTAATAGGCATCCATGCGCAACACGCCCCGACGAAGCCGGAAGGAATCCCGGCAGGTAAATGCCTGCGCTGTGGAATCCGGAAGGAGGTAAATGGATGATTCGCTTTCGGCAGAGGGAGCCAGGTAGCGGTTATCTATGTCGATCCCTTGCCGGCGCAGATACCACTCGGCTGAGGGCGGCAGTTGTTGGGCATAGATGGCTTCCTGCGCAGGCAACGCCCCGGCCAGGGCGCGGAGATCTTCCGTGCCGGTCGCTTCCATCAGAGCCGTACCGCGCCACCAGAACAAAGCTGCGGGAAGCAGAAAGCTGGCCAGCACGCCCCCTTTCAACCAGAGCGGCCGCCGGCCGAACAGGCCCAGCGCCCCGGTAAAAGCCGGCACCCAGTAGCCCAGGCTGATGAGCGCCCCGGTGCGGAAGCCCTCGGTCCCGTACAGGCGGTAGGCCAGCACCACACCGAATACTGTCGCTACAAAGGCCAGAACGACCGAGATGATGTAGGCCGCATTGACGAGGTTTCGGTATGGGTAGCCTTTGGCAAAATACGCCTTCATCTGCTGGGCGGCCAGCAGGGCCAGCATCGCTACCGCCACCATGGAAAGGGACAAGAGGGCCGCAACCAGGCAAATGCCGGCGATGCGGGCAAATTCTTCCTCCCGGGGCCACCGGCTCCCGAACTCCCGGATGCCGCTCACTACAAAGGCCAGAACCGGCCAGCAGCCCAGAAAGACAAATGCATAGTACTCCGGCCCAGAAGGATAGGTGGGAGAAAACGGAAACAGTCCGTCTCCGCCAAGGAAGATGAAGACCCCCACGGCCAGCAGGTACAGCAACAAAGGCAACGGCCAGCGGAAGCGTTTTCCTTCCGGATGGTACAAGTACAATCCCAGGGGAATGAATAGCCCCAGGATAAAGGCCTGGAGATGGATATGCATAGACAGCCCCCAACACAGGCCGGCAAACACCATCCAATACCCCTGGCCCTGCTTGAGAAAGCGGAGAAGAGCCAGGACTTGCATCAGCTGGAGGGCAAAAAGGGCCGTGCCGGCCACAGCGGTATGCGCCAGAAAGGAAAGCCCGTAACTGGCTCCCATCAGCAAGCCGGCCAGCGCGGTCGTATCCCGGCCGAACAACGGACGCGCCAGGATCCACCAGGCCGCCAGCCCAAGTACGGCCCAGGCAGCGCTCAGCAGGCGAAGGGGCGCGGGTTCCAGCTCCGGGCTGACCAGAAACCAAAGGCGGCTCAGCCAGTTGTCCGGAAGGTAGTGGAAACTATCGCACAAGGCCTCCTCCGCCCCATCCCAGATGGTGAGGTACAAACCGCCGCCGAAGAGATTCCAGCCAAGCAGCGTTAGAGAGAGCAGAATGAGCCATTTGGGGAGAGGCACAGGATCAGATGTTAGATGATAGACCTTTAGACGTTAGACTTCGAATATAGTTCATAACCGGGTCGGGCAAGGTACACCAAGATAGATTTCAGATCTTTGCGGTCTGCAGTCCAAGAACCGATCCGGCGGATAATCCTGCAGACTAAGGATTGAATTATCATTCCGGTCAGCATCGCTTCGCCGACTCAAAACGCATCCCTCTTCTCATGCAGCCCATCCGCTCTAAAACCCTGCTTCTCCCCCTTTTCTGCCCGCCGGTGAGCTACTTTGCCGCCTGGGCAGCAGCGGAGACCGTATGGCTGGAGCAGCACGAAAACTACCAGAAGGGCAGCTATCGCAACCGCTGCCACATCGTCGGCCCCAACGGACTGCAGCGGCTGAGCGTGCCCCTGGAAAAGGGCAAGCACGACGGCCAGCCCATTCGCGAGGTGCGCATCGCCTACCACGAGCCCTGGATCCAGCAGCACAGGCACAGCCTGCAGACGGCCTACGGCAAATCGCCCTTTTACGAGCATTACGCCCCGGCCATCTACCGGGCGTGGGAGCGCCGGCCCCGCTTTCTGTTCGACCTCAATCTGGCCTTGCTGGAGGTGCTGCTGCCCTTTCTTCACCTGGATGCCAGCAAGATGAAACGCACACCGAAGTACGTGCCCTACCCTGCCCCGAATGCCTGGGACCTGCGGGAATCCATCCACCCCAAGAAAGCACCCGCCCTGGATTTGCCCGCCTATCCGCAGGTCTTTGCCGATCGCCACGGCTTTTTACCCGATCTCAGCGTACTGGATCTGTTGTTCTGCCTGGGCCCCGAGAGCGGCAGGGTGCTGACTATTCAGTCCTGATCCAGGGCCAGGCTGCGGGCCAGCACCAGCGTGTCCGGAAGCGCTTCGGGATCCTGTGCATAGGCCTGTACCAGGCGCTGCATATCGGCCGTAGAACCGGCGAAGACCAGGATGCTATCGCTGCCGATCACCTGGAACGGCTGCTCGATAGCCCCACTGCGGGCCAGCTTTCGAAAATAGCGGTAATCAAAGGGGATATAGTGCAGTTCATCGCCCACCAGGTCGAGCTTGCCTATGGAATGCATCGGCATGGCCATGCCGAGCGTCATGGGCTCGATATCCCGGGGCTGTACGTCCAAAAAGGTCGATTCGCCCAACGCTACCAGGTGCGCGATATAGTGCTCTTCGGCAATCTCATCCTCTTTCACCCCACTGAGAATGAGGTGATAAGAGTTGTCGGATTCGCGGGTGAAATGCCAGAACCACTGTGCGGAATCCGCTTCCCACAGCCCAAGCAAATCCTTGGAGAACCGGAGGGTGTCCGGGCTGTACAAGGGCTTAAGGCTCAGGAAATAGCAGGAAGACAGCAGGAGCGCCAAGGATCCCGCCAGAAGAATTGCCCGTTTCATAGGCATTCGGATTTGTTGAGGTACGATTCAGACCACCATGCAACGCATTTTGTTTTTCAGAAGATACACCTACCCCTTGCTCCACGCCCCTGCCGGACAAGCGGTGCGCACCATCCTTACTACATTCAAAATCAACCTTCCAGCCACCTTCGCTTTTGTTGTTCGAACTCTTCCTCGGTAAGTATGCCCTGTTCCTTGAGGCGTCCCAACTCTTCGATCTGTTGCAGCATGTCGCCGGGCGTCTCCTCCGGTTTCGGCTCCTCTTGGGTGCCGAGAGGCGATAGCTCCAGATCCGGTTCCGTTCGGCGAAAGCCGTTGGCAATAAAGGCATCCATTTCGTCCAGGCTGTGCAGGTAAGCCAGGGCCGGATGCTCATAGATCTTATTCACCGGTTCGAAGCCCAGATCCACGGCCCGTTCCAGCTGATCAAAAGCCCGGTCGGCATCCTCCAGCTGGGCATAGCAGCAGGCCAGGTTGAAGGCCAGGGATGGATCGTAGGGCGAGCTTTCGAGAGCCTGTTCGAAAGCCCTGGCAGCCGCATCGAACCGGCTCCGGCGGTATTCGTGTATGCCCAGCTTGCGATAGAAGCGACCGGAGCGCTGGGGCGGTCGGCGATAGGCCGTTTCCGGCACCCGATCGGGATAAGCCGGAGCGGCGTTGTACTTGGCGTCGAATTCGGCTTTGGGCATGGCCCACAGTACCACAGCATCCACAAAAGCGAGCAGGGCCGGAATAATGAGGGGTGGCGGGCCCGTCCAGGCCACCGTCGTCGTAGTGATGAAAAAGGTTACCAGGAAAAGGATGAAATACCCGATCCCACGCTTGCGCTGGCCCAGGTAAAAGCGGTGGGTACCGAAGATGCCGAATAGGAGTGCCAGGAACCCGGCTACGTGTTTTTTCTTCATGATAGTGATCCGAATACCCTTCTAAAATACAAAAACCGGCACCGGTTTGCGAACAAGTATAGCCCAAGCCCCCCATCTCATGGATGAACGGCAGCGCCCGGCCGATCAGGAAGGGGGTTCAGGAAGCTGCTTGCCCAGCGTATCCAAGCGGCCGTTGACCGACTCGTAGGCTTTTTGCAAGCCGGCCAGCTCCTTCTCTTCCCGCTCCAACATGCGGTCGAATTTGCTGAAGTTGCGCTCGATCTTCTGGCGCAAATGCTCGATATAGCCCTTCAGTTTTTGGCTAACTTCCTCTTCCAGCTGACTCCGCCCCTTGGCGACCTCCTCGCGAAAGCCTTTCATGATCTTGCGGCGCTTGGTCTGGCTGCTCACCCCGGCAAAGAGCAGGCCCAGGGTGGTGAGCACCCCCCCGGTGATGTCGAAGACCATGCCCTGCGTAACGGTAGCCAGCACAATACCCACCACGGCCAGGCCGCTGCCGGTGGCCACATTGGGCGACATAGTCTTTTTGTCGGGGAAAAGCTCGGTATCGGTGAAGTTCTCCGTGCGGTTGATAAAGCGTTCGAACTCCTCCTGCAGCTCGCGCATGACGTTTTCCCGCTTTTCGGCTATATCGCTGAACAACTCGTGATCATTGCGCAGAATGGAGGTGCTGTTGCTGATCTTCAGGTCGATCAGCTTGGCCATCTGCTGAATGCTTTCGGCCAGCTCGTCCACGCCCTCGTTGAGCTTTCGGCGCAGTTCGTCGTTCAGGTCCTTCTCCAGGTCGGAGGCCAGATCGTCGAGCCACTGCCCGGCCGAAGCCGTCTTGGTAAAGACCGAGGCGATGCTTCGCCGCAAGAGAGCAAAGAAGCCCAGGCCGCTGTTCAGCTCCGCCTCTTTTTCGCGGGTGGTGCGGTCGTAGCCGGCCAGCAGATTCTCCACCAGCACATCCACCTGCCGCTTGGAACGGCGCTCCTGGTTCTCTAGGGTCTCGGAAATATCCTTTCGGAAGGCCAGGTCAGCCTCGTATTGCTTTTGCCGGAGGTCTATTCCGTCGCCGATGCGCTGGGCGATGCGGCGGCTGGTCTCCAGATTGTTCTCCAGCTTGAGGACCGGTGCCTGCCCGCCGGTGATGTTGGCCGTGATGTAATCGCGCACGTCGGCAAAACCGCTCGCCTCCGTCTGCCCCTCCAGCTCCTGCTTGGCCGATACGGCAAAAACCACCGGATCGGCAATGCCTTTTTTCCCGGCTTGCTCGCGCACGCCCTCTACATTGACCTGTAAATCTTCCGCATTCATCAGGTCCTTTTGCTGCAGCACGAAGATCACCTTCTTGTGCCAGCCCTCCTTGATGAAATCCAGGAAATCCCAGGCGCTCTGCCGGTAGGGATTCTTGGCCTCGAAGACGAATACGATCAGGTCGGAGGCCGGAATAAAGCGTTCGGTGATCTCCTGGTGATGCTCCACAATGGTGTTGGTACCCGGGGTATCCACGATGGCGATCTCCTTGAGGATGTCCACCGGAAGCAAGATCTTGCGCAGGTAGGGGTTGATCTCGATGACTTCCTCCGGCTCCCCGTACAGGATCTGCTGGATGGTGTCGGTCATGGGCTGGGGGGCCACCTTGGTCACCTCTTTGCCCGTGCCCAGCAGGGCGTTGATAAAGCTGCTCTTGCCGGACTTCACTTCCCCAACGATCACAAACATGTAGGGCTCGTGAATGCGGTTGCGCAAGTCGCTCATCGTCTGACCGAGCTCTTCGTTGCCGGTCTGAATGGCCAGTTCGTGCAGATCCTTCGCGATTTCCTCCAGCTGGGCGCGCAAGGCGCGAAGGTTGGTATTCAGTAATGGGGTCACAGGTCGTTTCCGTTGTGTGTCCGCTAAAGATAGGAAAGGTCGCGCATTCGCCGCCCGGCCCGGGCAGACCATCCGCATGGGCTTGCCTGCAGCTGGTAGGAATCCGTTTGGAGGGGTAAATACTAGCCGGCGGGCTGGCTCAGTAAGGACGAGGCTTTCCGCCTGTCATCATGCAAACAGTCGACTCCAAGGCGGCTTAAGACTAAAGGGCTGGCTGGCTCAGTAATGACGAGGCTTTCCGCCTGTCATTATGCAAGCAGTCGACTCTAAGGCGGTCTGAGACTAGTGGGTGGGTTGAGAACGGTACGGCCCACGCTTAGTCCCGGCGGCCCTGGAAGTGCCACCGATTAGACGTTAGATGGTTAGACGTTAGATAGTTAGACTTAGACCTTGTCAGGTGGATCCTTTCGGTGCAGGGGGGCGGCACCAAGGTGTTCGTGCATTTTCAAAAAGGAAAAATAGGAAAAAAAGCGATGTGGAGAACGGGGGAAATGCGGATCGTGCATTCGGTAGCTTGGGCCGGGAGCGCGGATAGGTGCTACCCGGACGAGACTTTTGAAGTCTTGGAGACTTCAAAAGTTTGTGGCCTGGCCAATTCCACGCCGACGCTCCTTGCCCTTGCGCTGAAAGGTAATTTTCCCCAATTTGTAAAGTTATACGGTTTTAAGGATAAAATGTTATATTCTTAAGAGAGGCATTTTATCCTTAAAACCGTGAATACGCGCTTAAAAAATAAAATAGCTTGCGGCTTTTTATTTTTTAAACGGTATTAGCTATGAAAAAGAAACCACATCGAGGTCGCTTTCAGGCACAAGGAAATGGCCTGGAAGCCAGCGAAACCTGGGCGCAGGATGAGCCGTTGAGCAAAGCAGATGGATTTGAGTTGTTGTCCAGGTTGAAGTCAGGTATTCCCAAGAAGGAATCTTTGAAAAGGAAAAAGCAATTTGCAAAAGCCAGGCAATTCATTGACCAAACAGAGGGAGGAATAGATGCTCCGTTTAAAAAGTCGTTTCGAAATCTTTTATACCGCTCGGTAAGAGTCGATATTGAAATTTGGAGTGGACGGGCCTTTATTTCCCTTGCTATCATTCTAATACTGTTATTATGGATCCTGAACTGATTCAAAAGAAGATTCTCTTTCCACTTTTTCTGGATAATCATAAAGAATACGAAAAACTGGAAGCTTGGTGGGAAACGGTATTTCATGAGCTCTTTTCGGCTCGCGACATCCCGTTCCAGGCCCCATTCTACAAACATCAATTTGCTGACGGGACCAAATTGTACGATGGCAACCCCATTTATGATGCTTACTTCCCCGGCCAGCACAAACTCGTCCGCATCGTTCAGGAACTCCCGGAAGAGCCGGAAACGCCTCATCTGTCCGGTTACTTTGATATGTGGCCCATCGCAGAAGTGGAGGACGAGCTCAAACCCACCCCTGCCGATCCGGCCAAATTCGAACAACCGATTCCCGAGTTGGTATTATTTCCACTGCTCACCCCCGAAGTGATCCATCAAATCAAGGACATCCTGATCGATTGGATTGTCCACGACCGCTCGAAAGCCGAGTTGATCGCAACCTGGCCGGTCCTGTCAAGCGGGGAATGACATTGAGGTGCTGCCCAACGAAACGTTTGAAGTCTCCAAGACTTCAAAAGTTTGTGGCCTGGCCTGAATAAGCCGGGAGCAATGACTGAACGAAAACCCAACGTCGGCCTGAGACTAGCGGGCTGGCTGGCTCAGTAATGACGAGGCTTTCCGCCTGTCATTATGCAAGCAGTCGACTCCAAGGCGGCCTGAGACTAGCGGGTGGGTTGACCGAGCCTTGCCGGCCCGCGATGGGAACACTTCCCAGGCTCCCAAACTCACACCCAAACCCACACCCACACCCAACCCCCTACTCCCACCGAAACCGCACCCTTCCTCCCAGCGGGATCTGATTGAACGCAGACAGCTCCGCTTCCCGGATGTACGCGATGCGCGGATAGCCACCGGTGGTCTGGCCGTCCTGCAGTATGACGATGGGCCGCCCACCGGGCGGCAGTTGGACGAAGCCCGGCAGCACGGGCACGCTGAGCGCCAGCTGGTAGGTCCGGGCTTCGAGGCTGGGCCCCTCCAGGCGGGCGCCCATGCGGTTGCTGTCCGGGCGGAGGCGGTAGGGATGCTGCACCAACAGCTCCCTCGCCACCGGGCGCAGCCAATCGCACTCCGGCCCCGGCCGCAAGGGGATGGACAGGGGGACGAGCGGTTCCGCAGGCTGAGCCGCACCGGCTTCCGGACCGTCCGCGGCCTGCCAGTACAGCACATCCCCCGCCTGCAGCAGCCGCCCCAGGCCTGCGGGCGGATAGGTGGCGCAAGAGCCGTACACCCGCCCTGTGCCCAGGAAGCCCTGCAGGGCGATGTAACCGCGCAGGCCCTCCCGGGCCGGGCCCCCGCTCAGTACGTCCCCGGGCCGGATCTGCAGCACGGTATCCCGTGCCACGGGTTGCCCCCCGAGCTGCCAACCGAAATCGGCTCCGGACAAGGTCAGGCGGACCGGATCGCGAAAGCGGAGCTGCGGCGCCACAGCCGTGCATTCCAGCAGAGGGACGTCTGCCGGCAGCCCCAGCAGGCGAAGCGCCCGCCGGGCCGAGCGCCCATCCATCGCCCCCGAGCACGGGATGCCGTAGTAGGCCAGGCCGCGCCGGCCCCGGTCCTGCACGCTGCTCAGCAGTCCGGGCTGAAGGATTTCAAGGCTGGGCATGATTGTATTCCATTAGGGTGGGCGCTTGTCGTTCCAGCTTGGCAAAGGTGGCCTCGTCCACCGGCTCCAGGCGCAGGATATCGCCGGGCTGCAGGGGCATGGGCGGCAGCTCGGGGATCTGCAGCAGGCGGAGGGGCGTCTGCCCCAGTACGTGCCAGCCACCCGGACTGCCCAGGCTGTACAGGCCCAGGTACTTACCGCCCAGGGCGATGGAGTTGGGCGGGATGTGCTTGGCGGGCTCGGCCTTGCGCGGCACCTGCAGGGCGGGCTCCAGGCCGTCGAGGTAGAGGAAGCCGGGCAGGAAGCCGAACATGACCAGCCGAAAGGAAGCAGCTGCGAGCCGGGCGATGACGGCCTCCCGGTCCAGGCCGGTATGAGCGACTACCCCACCCCAGTCGGGATGGTCGCGGAAGCAGACCGGCAGGCGGTAGCTGCGGGCTGCGCCTTCGCCTTCCGGCTCGAGGGTGGTCAGCTGAGCGATGCGCGTATAGCGAAAGCGCTCGTTGAGCTGCAGGGCGATCTCCCCCTCCGTGACGATCACCTCCTCCACAAAATCGAAGCCCCGCCGGTAGATAGCCCGCCCGATGGCGGCCAGCCGGGCGGGATCATCGGCGCGAAGCAGCAGGAAATCGGTGCCGAACAGGCACACCTCCAGGCGGATGTCATGAAGGTGCAGATAGGTGGACATGGCGTTCGCGTAGGTATTCGTGTATGCGGCGGCTGAGCGCCACGGCGCCCTCCGTATCGCTGTGCAGACAGAGGGTCTCCACGCGGATGGGAAAGGTCTCACCGGACAGGGTGCGCACTTTCCCCTGCAAAAAGTCGGCCACCTGCGTCAGAATGGCGCGGGGCTCGTGCAGTACGGCATCCGGAAAGCGGCGCGAGCGCAGGCGGTCGCGGCTTTCGTAGCGGCGGTCGGCAAAGCCCTCGTGCACGTAGCGCATGCCTTCTTCCGCACAGGCGGCCTCCAGGCTGCCGTGGGCCAGCCCCACGATGCGCAGGCCGGGATCCAGGCTTTTCACCAGCCCGGCGAAGTCGCGGGCCAGTTCGGGGTCCGTCAGCAGATCGTGGTAGAGGGCACCGTGAGGCTTCACGTGCTGCAGGCGCTGCCCGAAGCTCTCCACCATGCCCTTCAGGGCGGCGATCTGGTAGCGCAGCTCGGCCAGCAGCTGCTCGCGATCCGCCACCACGCGCACCCGCCCGAAGTTTTCCCGGTCGTTGTACGACGGATGCGCCCCGATGGCCACGCCCTGCTCGGCGGCTGCCCGGATGGTGCGCTCGATCCCCGCGGGATGGCCGCTGTGGAAGCCGCAGGCGATATTGCAGGAGGTGACAAACGGCAGGATGGCCGCATCCAGCTCGTCGCTCCGGCCGGGCCACTGCTCGCCCATATCGCAATTGAGGTCCAGGGATGGAGGAGGATTGCCAGGCATTGGATGTTAGAATTTTGACGGTCAGACCGGTTTGCTCAGCTTTCCGGACCGTTCCGCGATCCGGATCCTTTTCCCAGTATAACGAATTATTCCTTCCCGCCCCGGCCTGGGTTTTGACGCCCCCTTTTCTCCACGCCAAGCCCCCATCCTCTGACCGCCTGCCGTCTAAAATAATCCCCACGATTTCCATGCCAGCAAAATCGTCACCCCCACCACCAGGACGCCCAGTCCGTTGGCCAGCCAGCCGTTGGTGTGCGCGCCCAGGATGGCCCGGGTATTGGAGGCGTAGAGCAGGTAGGCCGCCACCACGGGCAGCAGCAGGGCGTTGGCCACCTGGGCAAACTGGATGATCAGCACGGGATCCCAGCCGGTGGCCGATACCAACAGCCCGGCTGCCAGCACGCCCATCCATACGGCGCGAAAGCGGCGGTCCTTTTCGTGGGCCGGCCAGCCGAACAGGCCCCGGGCGGCATAGGCGGCAGCTACCGGCGCCGTGAGGGCCGAGCTGATGCCCGCCGCCATCAGGCCGATGCCCATGGTCCAGCGGGCTGCCGGACCCAGCAGGGGCTCCAGCTGCACGGCCAGGTCGGCCGCAGAGCGCACCTCCCCCACCGCCTCGCGCGACGCAGCGGCCGTGATGATGATGCAGGCGGAGATCAGACCGCCCAGGCCGATGGCCACGGCATTCTCGATGCGCAGGTCGCGCAGGGAGGCGTCCCTGCCCCATTTCTTGGAAACGGTGGCCGCGTGCAGGAAGAGGTTGTAGGGCACCACCGTCGTGCCGATCAGCGCCAGCACCAGCAGCAGCGGCGCCCCCTCGCCGGTGCGCGGCACGAGGCCCTGCAGCAGGGCGACCGGATCGGGGCGCACCAGCAGGGCGGTGGTGAGGAAGCAGATGCTCATGAGCAGCACCAGACCGATGAGCAGGCGCTCCAGCCAGCGGTAGCCGCCCAGCCACAGCAGCAGAAAGCAGGCCATACCGATGAGCAGGGGTCCCAGCCGCCACCGGCCGGCCACCAGCTCCAGACCCAGCAGGCCGCCCGAAAGGTTGCCGGCCTCGTAAGCCGCATTGCCCACCAGGATGGCCCCGATGATGAGGGCAGCGAAGAGGTAGCGCGCCAGCCCCGGGCTGTACTGCCGGCGAATGGCCTCGCCCAGGCCCGCCTGCGTCGCCCAGCCCAGGCGGGCCGACATCTCCTGCAGCAGGATGGTGGCCCCCACGGCAAAGACCATGACCCACAGCAGCTGGTAGCCGCTGCGCACCCCCGCCAGGGTGCAGGTGGTGAGCGTGCCCGGCCCGATAAAAGCCGCCGCCACCAGCGTGCCCGGCCCGAAGTATTTGTTCATGAAGGCAAGGTACGGATTGGCAGGGAGGTGGCAGGCCGCGAACTTGCCCGCCGGAGCTTCAGCCAAGAAGAAGAAAACCGAAGAATGAAGAACCGACGATTTGTGATGGTTGAAGTGAAACTTCTTCGGTTCTACATTCTCCGGTCCTTCCGTTCTTCATTCTTCATTCCTCTGTTCTTCGGTTCGATCAACCGCAAAAGGATGAACCAAAGATTTGTGATGGTCATAGTGGCCCTTCTTCCGTTCTTCATTCTTCATTCCTCTGTTCTTCGGTTCGATCAACCGCAAAAGG
>CAZQSF010000022.1:0-3242 GCA_964595955.1 uncultured Saprospiraceae bacterium | reverse complement strand
ATGAACCAAAGATTTGTGATGGTCGTAGTGGCCCTTCTTCCGTTCTTCATTCTTCTGTTCCTCGGTTTCAAAAACCGGAACCTACAGCATCGGCGGACGAACGAGAGTGGAAACAAGGGCTTCCCGGGAAACGGCTTTGTTCGCTTTAGTGCGGGCGATCTCCTCCCGGAATTACCCATTTTTACCCAAATTTACCCACTTAGGGGTTGATTGGTATGCCAATACCAAGCATATTGCAGATAGGTCCAAGAGGACTGCACATCCAGGTTTTCCAGCATAATAATACAGGCAGGCTCTATTCCAGGGGCTCTTTGCCATCGTCATTTCGAGATCACAATCCGGGATGACAGTTTGCCTGTATGCATCTTTAACATCAATTCTATAAAGCTATGAAAACCTTATTCAAACTTTTGTTTTTGCTTACCGGCTTTCCGCTGCTCGCTCAGGTGGGAACAGACTCCCTGATCTACCTCAGCGAGTTGGAAGCCTACATCGATCTGGAGACCGGAGATACGATTGTCTTGATCCCGGAAAGTGAGTTAGCCCTGAAATATAAGGGAGATACCTGCGGCATCAATGCGAATATCTCGGTCAATGCGGTAGTTAATTACGAAACGGGCTCGATTGCTTACGTGGAATTCGAGGGAAAGGATGAAGTCACCACCATTCAGCTCGAATTAGAAGGATCGGAAAGCTTTCGATCCATTCCGATCGAAGCGAATGGGTTCTTCATCGAAGGGCTGGAGCCCAACAAGCGCTACCGCATTCAGGTCGCGGATCGCTGTGGTGAAATGGCCCAGGCAGGAGTTATTGAGACATTTGCAGAGCCCGAGCACATCATTACCGTTTCAAACCGCTTCTACGACCTGGCTGTCGCAGGCTACCTGAGCAAGGAATCGACCACTTCCTTTCTCTCCTACCTGGACCGGCTTTCCGGCGTTCACGAGGTGGAGAAATGGGCCTACATCCAACAGTACTATTTTAATGGAGCGGTTTTCCAGCGCCGGCCCAATACTCCTCCCCCACCGCCTCCGCCACCCACACCGGAAGAGGAAGAGTGTTTTTGTAAGTATGTTTCAACTGAGACCTTAGCCCAACCAGCAAAGACGGTGGAAAAAGACTATCTAATGGGAGATATTTTTGGCGTCTACCAAACAGGATCAAGCCCCAATGACGGAAAGAAAAAACTGGGCAAGAACGCTGAATGGTGGCGTGTGCTCGGGAATGAAGGTCCGGCCAAATGGCACGACTTGCAAACGGCCGGATGGAAAGCGCCCAAAGGATCGGTCTATAAGCAATTCTATGGAGTGCAAGGCGATGAGGACAGCTACCAGCGGGCAGGCATCAAACTGACCCTCCAATGCCTGGACCGGCTGAAGCATCTGCCGGAATGCAATTGCACCAAGGACGTCCGGGCCTGGTGGCTCTACGAGACCAATGTAAATACCTATGCTTCCGTCAAGAAAAAATCAATCGGGAGCAAAAAAGCAATGGCTCAGGCAGCTGATCTGGGGGTCATTACCTGGGTGGAAGAACCCAGTGAGTTAAACGGCGGGCAAATTATTGAACCCTTAGGTGCAATTTCGGTCTCCTCGGCTGCGCGTTGTGATCTGACCGTCAACCCGGAATTCCAGCAGGCCGTCGACACAACGGTCAAAACAGCTATATCCTCCATCTTGGAATTCAGCATAGACCAACTTGGACCTTTTTTCAACCAATTGGTGAACCTGATCGGCACGCCCAAATACCTGGAAACCGAATGCGACAATGTGAACAGCCTGTTCGGCTCAACTTCCGGTTTCGACAGGCGGGAGCTGAGAGCGAATCAGCCCGTGACCTTTATGGTCATGAGCTTTGACACCCTGGAGGTAGGGGGGCAACGAAGCTGGCACTCAGCCGCTCATATTCTGAGCAACTACTCCCTGGCCCTCTACCTGGAAGCCATACAGCAGGAACCGGAAGCCATGCACTGCTGCTCCCCCCACGTCATTGCCTGGAACCTTTCTTCCTGGGACGGCCCCAGCAGTACCGAAAGCCTGAAGAGGGAGATTGCCTTCGACCTGGGGGTATACGGCGGAAACGGGGGTAACTGGAACTTTGTAGGCAATCCTCAAACAGTCCCCTACGAATACGGCTGGGCTGAATCGCCGAGCGATGTGGCGGAATGCAACGAACTGCCGGTAAATCCGAGAGCTTTTTATGCCCCGACTCTTACTGAAAAACCAATTGGACGACAGCCGGGAGTCTACGATCTGTCCGTGATGGACATGAGCGGGCGTCTGATCCAGCACAAAAGCGACGTTCCACTGAATTCTACAACCGACCCCAACGAACTGCTCTCGACCGTCAAGCTCGAATTGCCGGCGGGCATGTATGTTTTTCGGCTGCAGAATGCCAATGAGATCATGACCTACAAAATAGTGATTCCTTAACCTCCGGTGGGCGGCCGGCTGAGCTGATCTGCGATCGGATCCCCAAAGCCGGTTGCCCTCCTCCAAACCTAACTGAAGATGAATCGAACCCAACTACTCCTATTTATCCTGATCGCCCCGCTCTGCTTTGGCCAAAGCTGCCAGAAAGAAGAAGATCCCGGTGTGAATTCGCCCTGTAATTATGCGAATACCAATTACGTATGGATCGACGGTAAATGCGTCTGCCCACCGCCCTTCCAGGAGATCTATGGGGATTGCAAAGCGTTGCAATCCGGGATCAGCTTTATCGAATATGCAATAGACCCCCTGGAATGCATTTGCAATCCCGATGAAAAAGGGATCCTCAAGCTAAACATTGGAGCTACAGTAACCCTGCCCGGCAATCCGGACCCGCCCAATCATGTGCCGGTTAGCCTGGACCTGCAGCATCCCGATATCCTACTGATCGGTAGCCATATGGGTACCCTGTACTACGAAACCGAGATCGGCACCCTGAGCCCGGGCGACAGCATCTCTACCCGCTTCGGGATCAACAACACTTTTAACTGCAGCCCCCTGCCCTGGCCGGATGATGAGGATACCCGCAACGGCTTCTTCCTCTGCCACGTCACCCATCCCGATACCATACAGGCCACCTACTTCTTTGAGCGCCGGGTCAGCGAGCTGGAGTACGTGCCCGATACCTGTCGATTCCTGTTTTACCGGTAGATGAGTCGCCCTGCCCTTCCGAACACCCAGGATTTTATTAACCGCAGAATGATGAACCGACGATTGATGAGGGTTGATGTAGTCCTTCTTCGGTTCTTCATT
>CAZQSF010000021.1:30081-48560 GCA_964595955.1 uncultured Saprospiraceae bacterium | reverse complement strand
GCAATAGAAAAGCAGGCTCAAACTGGATGTTAAAATTGTTTATGCATAATCCGGGATAGCTCATTAATTTCCCCCTATGGCATCCGGAAAATATTTGCTCGTGATCGGCGGCCCCACGGCCAGCGGCAAGACGGAACTGGCCATCCGGCTGGCCCGCCACTACGGCACCGAGATCCTCTCGGCCGACAGCCGGCAGTTGTTCCGGGAGCTCCGCATCGGCACCGCCAAGCCCACCCGCGAAGCCAACCCACGCGCAATAAAGTGGTGTTCGTCGCGACTCCCTCCGGCAGCACAATACTCTGTAGCTTATTCTTTTTCAAAAAAGCATCGAGCAAGGCCATGACGACCTGCCTTTTATCGTCGGGCAGTTTTTGAATGTGCGAGACCTTTCGGACTAAAGACTTTTCGACCGCCTCATCCGTGCTGCCCACCAGGTAATCGAGCGACACATCGAGGGCGTCCGCGATTTTGGCGGCGATATCGATCGAGGGCTTGATATCCCCCGCCCCCGGAGCACCCGGTGATGGAAGTGGAAGCCCCCCTCCTTTTGCCAGGCAGTCCTGAAACTGCACAAAGCAATAGTCTAGCCCTCCTCCTTGTAGGTTCACCCGGAATCGTGTAAATTGTAAGTTGAAAAGTCTAAAAATAAGCGATAATGCCAGAGCTATTTATATACGAGGAAGTGGTTGACTTCATTGCCAGGTCAAATCCACGAAACGTGTTGGAATTCAAACCTTCAGAAGCAGCCAATCAAAGGGTAAGTGGGCTTTTGGAAAAAGAGCGGGAGGGAAAAATAACCGATGAGGAGAAGAAAGAGCTTGATTACTTTCTCATGCTGGAGCATATCATGCGTTTGGCCAAAGCCAAAGCGCGCAAGTTATTAAATGCTGCATGAGCAGGTATTTAAACCGGAAAACAAGAGATGCAGTCGCAAAACGCGCCCGCTTCAGATGCGAATATTGCTTATTGCATGAAGATGATGCCTACCTCTCTTTTGAAATTGACCACATCATCAGCCTCAAACACGGAGGGAACAACGAGTTGAATAATCTAGCCTATTCTTGCGTGGCCTGCAACCGGATGAAAGGGGCTGATATTGGCTCCGTAGTTTTGCCTGAAAAAGAATTCATCAGGCTATACAATCCAAGAAACGACTCTTGGGAGGAACACTTTCAAATCGTTGGTCCAAGAATAGTTCCCATTTCTGATGTTGGAAAGGCCACTACCAAAATTCTCCTGCTAAACGATGATCTTCGAATATCTGAACGGGAGGTGTTGATTAGCGTCGGGCGATATCCCCCCCAATTCCACTAGGCCTCACTAACCAACTACCTCGAGCGCGACGAGGAAACGGCTACGACTACCGCGGCGCGTTTCTTCGATGTTGAGGTGGGGCGGTTTATAAGGGTGGATCCGTTGGCAAGTGATTATACAGCGTGGTCGCCGTATTCTTACGTATTCACCAATTCCTTAATCTTCATAGACCCAGATGGACGAGCACCTGAAACGGTTAAACCAACTGGCGAAACCGAGGAACAAAGGCAGGCATCATTGCAGATGATAAGGAAGACTTTAACTGCGGAAGATGCAAAGTTTGTACAGTTAGATGCAGACGGAAATATTGATATAGGATTGATCAACTCAAGGGAGAGTAGTAGCGGTAATTTCAATTCCTTGAAGGGTAATAGGTGGAGAATCAGTAAAGGACAAGAGTCAAAGATTTATCGCTGAACATTTTGTCGCTATCAAGAAAGAAGACCTCATGAATGCCTTAAGACTGAGAGATGAATTTTTTTCATGGTACGACAGGCAAAGTATCGACACAAAGGAAGAATTTTTACCTTAATAGAAAGCCTCGCATCACTGTGGGGCTTTTCACATGATGCTCTGCAGCTTAGCCTGCTTCAAAAAAGCATCGAGCAAAGCCATGACGACCTGCCTTTTATCGTCGGGCAGTTTTTGAATGTGCGAGACCTTTCTGATAGCGGTATAGCCGCGTAAATTCATGTATAATCCAGGCTAAAGACTCTGGAGAAAGAGACCCGGAAGCTCAAGGAGGTGGTGGCCGAGAAAGACAACAGAATATCCCCGATAGTTGGGAACTAGTGCGCTCACCGCGAAGTTTGAAGGAAAAAAGACCGGTTTTTTATATGCTAACGTTCCTCCTATGAAAAAGACCATTCTGCTCACACTCCTCAGCCTCGGAATCAGCCTGGGCATTAAGGCCCAGGATACGGCATTCCATCAGGACATCCTGCATTTGATCGAAATATCCGGCTCAAAACAAGTCTCGGCCCAGGTCTTTGATCAAATGGTTCTTTCCTTCAACCAATCGTTTCCGGATATACCGGAGGTCTTCTGGCAAGAAATGAAGAAGGAAATAAACACCGATGATTTTATAGGGATGCTCCTGCCCATCTACGAGAAGTACTACACACATGCGGACATTAAAGCATTGATCGCTTTTTACCAAAGTCCCATCGGGAAGAAGACCGTGGCAGTACTTCCCCAGATCACGAAGGAATCGATGCAGGTCGGGCAACTGTGGGGCATGGAAATAGCGGAGAAGGTCATGAAGCGCCTGCAGGAAGAGGGGATCATCGACGATTGACGCTTCTCTGCCGCTATCGGCCTTCGCCGGTTCGGATACGATGACGGAGAGCATTCTCAAGGCAAGGTCGCTATACCGGGATCGCTGCCCGGCAATCGGGACGGCGCATGCCGGCCTGCCGTCCATTTCTCCAAGCCGGCGGATTGCCCTAATTTTCCCCTATGGCATCCGGAAAATATTTGCTCGTGATCGGCGGCCCCACGGCCAGCGGCAAGACGGAACTGGCCATCCGGCTGGCCCGCCACTACGGCACCGAGATCCTCTCGGCCGACAGCCGGCAGTTGTTCCGGGAGCTCCGCATCGGCACCGCCAAGCCCACTCCCGGGGAGCTGGCCCAGGTGCCTCACCACTTTATCGACAGCCAGTCGGTGACGCAGGCCTACAGTGTGGGTGAATACGAGCGGGAGGCTCTGGCCCGGCTGGAAGAGCTCTTTCGACAGCGCGACCTGGTCGTGCTGGCCGGCGGCTCGGGCCTTTACATCCGGGCCCTCACCCAAGGGCTGGACGACTTTCCCGAAGTGCCGGCGGCCGTCCGGCAGCAATGGGAAAAGCGCTACGAGAGCCACGGCCTGGCCCACCTGCAGGAAGCCCTTCGCCGGGCCGATCCCGACTACGCCCGCGAGGTGGACCTTCAGAACCCCCATCGCCTCATCCGGGCCTTGGCCGTCATCTCCCATTCGGGGCGCCCGTTCTCTTCCTATCGCCGGCGGGAGGCCCGCCCCCGTCCCTTCACCTCCATCTACCTGCAGCTGCACCGCCCCCGGGCCGAGCTGTACGCCCGCATTAATGCCCGGGTGGACGCCATGATGGCGGCCGGCCTGTTGGAGGAGGTCGAAGCCCTGCAGCCCTACCGCCGGCATACAGCCCTGCAGACGGTGGGCTATCAGGAGCTGTTCGACCACCTGGACGGCAAGCTCAGCCTGCCGGAGGCGGTAGCCCAGATCAAGCGCAACACCCGCCGCTACGCCAAGCGGCAGCTCACCTGGCATCGCCGCGACGGCTACTGGAAGCACATTCGGCCCGGTGAACCGGAGCGCGCGATCCGCTGGGTAGAAGGGGTGCGGCAGGAGGGCTGGCAGCTGGCTACCACCGAAGAAAATCAACTTCTGGCCCGAAAAATCGGCGGTGTTTCGGCCCGCGTTTTCTTTGCCGGCACCGGCCGGAAGAAGGCAGCCTGTTGGCCGGCCGGGCAGCCCGCCGAATCTCCGTTGGAAGACATGCTCCTGCACGAAACCGTCCTGCGCCTGGAAGAGCAGGGCGGCAGCCTCTGCCTGCCGGCAACCGGTAAACTTCGGGCCCGCGAAATGGGTTGTATCCCTCGGGAAGGGCTTTCAAACGGCTGTACGGCCTGCCCTCCGCTTCCGCACGACGAGGGCTATACCTCCTGGCAGGTGCCCACGGCCAAATAAGATCCATGCAGGTACTTCGCGACGTCTTCTTCCGCTACCGCAAGGTAGAATCCTTCATTTTGCTGCTCATCGGAGCCCAGTTCTTCCTGCAGGCGATCAATACCTCTTTTTTCCTGCTGCTCAACTACGTGATGGAGCAGCAGGGCTTCTCCGATCCGGCCATAGCCGAAGTGTGGTCGTATCGCTTTCTGGCCGTCTTTTGCCTGGCTTTTCCCCTGGGGCTCTTCATCAAGGGCAAGCGCTTGCTGCCGTTCATGTGGGTGGCCGCCCTGAGCCTGCCCCTGTTTTCCCTTCTCATCCTGGAGGCCATTGAGCGGGAATGGACGGCGATGTTGTTCGTCGCCTCGGCCTGCTGGGGGCTGAGCTACACCTTCATGCAGGTGAGCGTGCTGCCCTTCATCGTGCTCAATGCCCGGCCCGACACCCAGTCTGAAGCCATCAGCCTGTCGTTCCTCTCCTTCAGCGTGACCATCTGCCTGGCCGGCGCCCTGCATTTTGCGCTCAGCGGATGGCTGCCGAACCTGTTTGATGAGGCGACCACGCTTCGCGCCTTTTCCCTGCTTTCGCTGTTCAGCCTGGTGTTGCTGAGCCGCATCCGCATCCGGGAGAAGCGGGGGCAGGTGATCCCTTTCCGCAGGATCCGTAAGGCCTACGACTGGAAGCTGGTCGCCCAGGCTCTGACCCCCACCTTGCTCATCGCGATCGGGGCGGGCTTTACGATTCCGGTGATCAACCTCTTTTTCCTGCACGTGCACGGCCTGCCTTCCGGGCACTTTTCCGTGATGGGATCGGCCACCTTCCTGTTGGTGGCGGGGGTCATGTTGTTCATGCCCTATCT
Organism: uncultured Saprospiraceae bacterium; assembly: GCA_964595955.1. Classification (GTDB taxonomy): domain Bacteria; phylum Bacteroidota; class Bacteroidia; order Chitinophagales; family Saprospiraceae; genus JAJDFU01. The sequence goes on along the minus strand of CAZQSF010000021.1, from coordinate 43,702 downwards.
GAAGCGAAACTTCGGTTACCGCATCGCCATTACCCTGTTTCAGGGGCTTTCGGTCCTGGCCCTGTTCGGGCTGGCCACCACGGCCTGGTACAGCCACTGGGCCGGCGCGGTTTGGCTGGCCGGCTTTTTCTACGTCCTTCGCCAGCCCTTGATGACCTCTGCCCGGCCCATGACGAGCGAGCTCATGCTCAAATACGTGGGCCCGAAAAACCAGGAACTCATCAGCGCAGTCAGCGCTTCCGTCTGGTCGGGCAGCTGGTTCGTATCCACGCGGCTGTTCGGCTGGTTTCGCAGCCTGGATATGGGCTACGGCTCCATCTTTCTCATCACGGTCGGTTTCTATACTCTGGGCGTGTTGTGGTATGCCTGGCTCATCCGTCGCTTCGAAGGGCGCCACCGGCAGCTCCACCGCCGGCATGCGCCGGTGAAGAAACCTTCGTATGCCGAGGCATGAACCATTTCAGCTTCCCGGCGCTTTAGCAAAGGATAAATCGCATCGCATGGCACGCATCTGGAAACACGACTTTACCCTGGAGGCCCTCAACGCTTCGGGCCGAAACACCCTGATGGAGCATCTGGACATCGAGCTCATCGATTCCGGCGACGACTACCTGGAAGCTCGCATGCCGGTGGATGAGCGCACCGTGCAGCCCATGGGCATCCTGCACGGCGGGGCTTCGGTGGTGCTGGCCGAGACGCTGGGCAGCCTGGCCTCCACCCTCTGCATCGAGGACCTCAGCAAACAAACGGCCGTGGGCGTGGAGATCAACGCCAACCACCTGCGCTCCGTACCGGCCGGGCAGGTGGTTATCGGGCGGGTGAGCCCGATCCGGGTCGGCCGCACCATTCAGGTATGGCAGATCGACATCCGCAATGCGGAAGAAAAAGCCGTTTGTGTCAGCCGCCTAACCATTGCCATCGTGCCCCGGCGGTCCTGAGCCCACGGATATTCTGTATTTTCGACCTTCTTAAAAAACCACGTTTCTTCATTCGTTACCCGAACAGAACACTTCGTATGATCAAAGCACTACTCGGCCTCTTTGGGCTCAGCATCCTCACCGTATCCGTTTCTTTTGCCCAGCTCAATGTATCTTTTGTTTCCCAGTTGTCCTACGATGTCGATGCCAACGACATCTGGGGCTGGGCAGATCCCGATGACGGTACGGAATACGCCCTGGTCGGTTTGCGCGACGGCGTTTCCATCGTCAGCCTGGCCGACCCGGCCAACCCGCAGGAAGTATCCAAAATTCCCGGTCAGCCTTCCACCTGGCGCGACCTGAAGACCTGGGGCAACTTTGCCTATGTCACCACCGATCAGCCCGGCACCAGCGACGGCCTGCTGGTCATCGACCTGTCGACCCTGCCCGACAGCGTGACCTATGAGAACATCACCGAATTTCCCGGGCTGGGATCGCTGCTGACCTGCCACAACCTGTACATCGATGAAAACGGCATCTGCTATGTAGCGGGCTGCGAGCAGAACAACGGAGGCGTCCTCTTCTTCGATGTGGCTACTGACCCGGGCAACCCCATATACCTGGGTGCCGGTGCGCCTATCTACGCCCACGATGTATACACCCGCGACAATCGCATGTACGCCTCTGAAATTTACGACGGAAACATCTCCATCTACGACGTAAGCGATCCCACCGACGTGCAATTGTTGGGCAACCGGCCTACGGATTTCACCTTTACCCACAACGCCTGGCTGAGCGACGACGGCAATACGGTCTTTACCACCGATGAACGCGCCAATGCCCCTGTAGGTGCCTACGATGTAAGCGACCCCACCGATATCGTGGAGCTGGACCAGTTTCGGCCCTCCGCCACGGTCGGCACCGGTGTGATTCCACACAACGTACACGTACTCGATGACTACCTGGTGATCTCGCACTATACCGACGGCCTGGTCATTGCCGATGCGTCCCGTCCGGACAACCTCATTGAAGTGGGGCTTTTCGACACCTGGACGGGCCCGGACGGCGGTTTCAACGGAGCCTGGGGTGCCTATCCGTTTCTTCCCTCGGGACTGGTCCTGATATCGGATATCCAAAGCGGTCTCTTTGTGCTTGATCCGCAGTACGTTCGGGGCTGCTACCTGGAAGGGGGCGTTACCGATTCCGAGACCGGCGCCCCGTTGAACGCCGTTGAGGCGGTGCTGGAAGCCACTCAAGAGAACGCAGCGATCAGTGGCTTGAACGGTCAGTACCGCACCGGCCTTGAGGCCCCAGGCACCTACACGGTCACCTTCTCCACACCGGGCTACGAGCCTTTTTCCACCGAAGTGGTGCTGGAACGCGGGGAAGTGACAATGCTGGATGTAAGCCTACAGCCTTTGGAGCGCGTAACGGTCCAGGGCAATGTGGTGCGCGCTGAAAACGGAGCGGGCATCGTCGGGGCCAAGGTGTTGCTTTTCGACGAGGAGCTCGGTTATGAATTTGTCACCACGGCCGGACCGAACGGCTCCTTCCAATTGGACGATGTTTTTGTGGGCACCTATTCCCTGGTAGCCGGAGCCTGGGGCCATTCGCAGGTTCTTTTCGAAAATTTATCCGTATCCGGCGGCAGTGCCCCCATAAACCTGGAACTGGAAGACGGCTATGAAGATGACTTCATTCTCGATCTCGGTTGGCAAACCGAAAACCAGGCCGTCTCCGGAGCCTGGGAACGAGCCATCCCCATCGGTACGCTGTTCGAAAACGGGTTTTCCAACCCGGGAACCGATGCGGAGGGAGATATCGGTTCATTTTGCTACCTGACCGGCAATGGAGCCGGCAGCGCCGGAGCGTTCGACGTAGATAACGGAACGGTTGAACTCCGTTCGCCGCCCATGGACCTGAGTACCTACGAAGACCCCATTCTCGAGTTTCAGGCCTGGTTCTTCAATGCCGGTGGATCGGGCATCCCCGACGATACCCTTTGGGTCGAAGCGACGAACGGCCAACAAACCGCTTTGCTCTTGACGATAACCGAGCCCGGATCGAATTGGCGGTCGTTCCAGGATATCCACCTGGCCGATTTCCTTCCCCTTACCGAAGAGATGCGCATCCAGTTCCGCACCGCCGATCTGGCCACCTCCGGCCATATCGTGGAAGCCGGGGTGGACGTCTTTCGGGTAAACGACGGTGTCGAAGTCACTTCGACGAATCCCGGCGAGCCCGAATTGCTGACGTTTCAGGCCGCGCCCAATCCGTTTCGCCAGCAACTTTGGGTGCGCTACAACGCCTCCAGCCTCAATGAAGACGGCTTGCACCTGCGTCTGATCAGCAGCCTGGGGCAGGTGGTAAAAATCGTGCCCCTGGAGGATGTACAGGGCAATGTACCCCTGGCTGTGGCTGAGCTGCCAACAGGTTGGTATGTGCTCGGCCTCTATCAACGGGAACGGCCTCTCAGCCAGGTGAAGATTATCAAGGGCCGATAGACTTCCTCTCCAAAAAACTGTGGCCCCGCCGGAAAGCGTGATGAAACGCCGTCCGGATCAGTCCTTGGAGCACCTGCGCTGAATCACCCCGGCTCCGCCTTGTGCCGAAAACGGAATCATTCTTCCGGATCGGCGCTATCGTTGAGGTCGCCTGTTTTCACCCCGACAACATCCAGGTCGAACAGGTTGTCGCTGAGCGGAGCGATGGTGATGGATGTGGGGTAGGGATCGGTCAGGGGCATATCGCTGAAGGAATAGTCGGCCGGAATGAACTCCCAGGAGGATTTATCCGGAAATGACAGGTCGATGCCCAGAATAACCCTTCGCATGCGAAAGAAGTCGGACACGGTGATGGCTCCGGAGGCATTCACATCGGCCGCGAGTTGCTTGTAGGGGCCGTCCAGGGGTTCGAGTCCCAGGAGATGACGCTGGGCCAGAATGATGTCCAGGGTGGATACTCCATTGATATCGTTCGTGTCTTTGCTGAAGCTGAGGGTGTAAGTTTCCCCAAAGGTGAGTCCGGAGAATTCAAAATAGCCGTCGGATAGGGTGGTCAGGCTGGTATCGCCAAATCCGCCGAGTTGGATGCTTACCCCGGCTATGCCCATGCCCTGAGGGGTGCGGACGGTGCCGGCCAGAATACCCTGGGTTTTGATCGGGTTCTCCGTGCCGTCCAGCTGGACCGCACCGGTGTTTTCGGGGTCGAGCCAATCGCGAAGCCGGGTGTCTGCCGTTCCTCCACCTTCCCAACTGATCGCCAGCCTTCCGAAATAGGCTACACTGCTCGTACAGGCCGGGAATCCCCCATTGAGTTGTCCGACGATCAGGCCGGCCGTATCCAGGAGAGGGCCACCGGAAGATCCGACCTCAAAGAAGCCGGCGTCGTAGACGGTGCGAAAGTGATGATCGGGAGGCGTGATAACTCCGTTGTTCCAGTCGATGGCGTCGGGGTGGATGGTCACCGAATTGGTGTCGAGAGAAACTTTTTTGATGTCTCCGCGGGGGTGGTGAAGGCTTCGCACGTGCTCCGGAACGCTATCTGCCCGGTTCCAACCGTTGAAGTGCAGGTCGAAGTCGGAGGTGATGGGCGTAGCCAGTTCCAGCAGCAGAAAATCGCTGGCCTGCCATCCGGAGCGGGGGATGCAACCGGTAAAGCTGATTGGATCGGGCTGGGTGGCGGGATTGCTGCAATCGGGGCCCTCAAAGCCGAAGTCGAACCGCCAGAGGTCCCAAAGCGGGGTGAATCCATCCATACAGTGGAAGGCGGTCAGGAGGTAGGGCTTGCCGTCCTCGGCCGTGTTGTTGACAAGCGATCCGGAGCAGTAGCCCGTACCTTCCTCCACGACGACAATGATCCGGCAAATGCTCTCCTTGGCATCCGCCAGGCCATCGCCTTCCGGGCAATTTGCGTTCACATTGCAGTCGCTGGAAGCCCCGAAACCAAACATCCGGGCATCCGGGCTCTGGCCAAACAGAGACTCGTCATACGCCTGGTCTACCCGAAAGAGATGAATGCGACCCTGGCCCCGAACCGAAGCGGGTTCGTAATACTCCAGCACAGCCTCCTTGCCAACGATAAATCCGGTGAACTGCCGTCGGTTTGCCGGGAAACTGTTGTGCCGGTAGGCGCCCAAAACCTGGCGGCCATCCGGCCGGTACATGTGCAGCATGCTGCCCTCCGGCAACTGAAGGGTATCGTAGAAAAAGGCCAGGCCCAGCGCCTGCTCGCCCCGCAGGCGCAACTGCCAGATGCGGTCGCCGTTGGCCAGGGTGGTCCACCGGCCGGCATTGGCGAGGCCCATATCCGCGGCCACAGGAGCGGCAAAACGGGGCAGGCCGGGCGATTGGGCATCTTCTTTTTGGAGGCGGGTCAGATCCGGCGGCGACAACAGAACGGGGGCGGGCAGGTCGGAGATCTGGCCTTTTTGCTCAAGGCTGTAGGGCAAGCTTTCGAAGGTGCGCTGGGCAAATCCCAGACTGCTTACGAGCAAGCCGAGCAACAGGAGGATTGGTACGCGAATACGCATTTGTTCATGGGAGTTTAGTCTGTCAGCTATCTCCCAAATGTAAGGATTTTTCTTCTGCGTAGGGCAAAAGCCGGAGGAGCGCCTTGGCGGAAGGAACGGTTCGTTTTGCCGGCCCAAAGGGCAGTTGGGCAGGGAAAGCGGCTAAAGCCCCAGGACTTCCACGCCTTGTTCAAAGACGATATCCACCGGGATCCGGGCGTCGGCCAGGCGATCCAGGTCGGCCTGAAGCCGGTCACCGATCAGCCCTTTTTCCGACACCAGTTTGGCTACGCCTTTATAATCACCGTCGCCTTGCAGGGTGAGGATTTGGCGGGACAGCTCGGTCATGGCCTGTTCCAGTTTTTCGAAATCCACCCGGTAGGTGCCCGTTTCCGGATCGCGGGTAAACGCTCCGGCCTCCTCGAAATAATTGAAGCGAATCATATTGGCCTTACCGTGTGCACTGGAGGCTCCGAAGCGAACCGAGCGGAAGATGCTGGCCATAAAAGTGGTGTAGTACTCTTCCAGCCGGCTGTCCAGTTCGCCCTGCTCGTGCAGCTGCTTTACCATGTACAACCCCAGGATGTCGGCTTTGCCCTCCTCCAGGGCCGAGGCGTGTTCCTTGAGCGCTTCGCGCACCGTGCCCCGTCCGTTGACCGTGTTTTTGATGCCCAGGCCGTGGGCCACTTCGTGAAACATGGTATTGGCAAAGAAAGCGTCGAAGGTGATGAACTGGCGCTGGCTGGAGTCGATGAGCACCTGGGAAATGGGCAACAGGATTTCGTCAAACTTAGCCCGCATAGCGTTTTTGAGTTGCAGGCGGCGCGTGCCTTTTTGAAGCTGTACCTGCTCGTCGTTGGGCAGGTTGATGGCAATGGTCTTGCTGCCGGCATTGCAGTCGCCGGCATAGTAGATCACGTCGTAGGCATTGAGGTCGGCATCGGAGCCGGGGCGCTCGGCCTTGTAAGTTGGCGGCACGGGCAGGCCGCGCTGCAAGCCGGGCAGGAATTGGGCGTATTTGCTGAGTCGTTCGCTCCAGGCCATGTCTTTGACCAGTACATAGCACTCGTGGGCGGCCTTGTAGCCGAAGAGCTGGTCCTCATAGGTTTCGATCGGGCCGATGACCACTTCCAGTTGGTTGTCCTTCATGTCCATCCAGGCCAGGTCGCTGGGCTGGTATTCGTCGGTGAGCAGGGCGTCGGCTCGAAGGCTGAGGTAGCGGGCCAAAGCTTCATTCTCAGCCAGGCCGGCTGCCTGCCGAAGCAGTTCGGCGGCTCGCTTCACTTCCGCTTCAAATTGTACGCGGTAGGGAACCGTTATGAGCTCGCCATCCGCATTGCGGCGCAGGAAGGTGTACTGGCTTGCCTTGTCGGGCAGGGAGGCGGCTTCGAACTCTTCGGCGGTCATATCCGGCGGATAAAAATTCGCCCCCTTGGGCTTTTCGCTTACTCCCTTCACAAAGGGAGCATTGCCTTCCAGCCGGTCCCAGGGGCCGTAATTGATGCGGATGAATTGCTTCAGCTTGGGGGCCTCGACGGCCTGGAGCAGGGAGTCCTTTTTGCCGTAGGCTTCGTACCAGAACATTTCGTCCATAAGCCCGGCCGCTTCGATCAGGATGCCGATGATCTGTTTCTGATTCTCGCTGAGGGCGCCCAGGTCGGTGGTGAGCCGCACCGAAGTGTACTTGGCCAACTTGCCCTCCATAGCAGAGGGTTCTGAGGCAGTGGATTCGTTTCCGGAACCGGCTTCAGGACGCGTACAGGCCGAAAGCGCCAGCCCGGTCAAAATGACGAGCAGGATGTAAAAGCGCATAAGAGCGGAGGTTTTGATAGGCAAATCGGGCCGGCAAGCAGGATGCCGCGCTCTTCGGGTGAAAGTACGAAAACCCTAAAAGGTGACCTCCGTCTCCACCTGTTCATCGCCGCGTTTAACCACCACTTTGGCTTTCTCACCGCTTTTGAACTTGCTGAGTGCCTCCATGTAGGAGTAGATGTCGGTCACCTCGTACTCGCCGATCTGGATCACGACATCACCGTCCTCGATCCCCGCTTTTTGTCCCGGCCGCCCCTCGATCACGCTGTCGATGTGCATCCCTTTGCCTTCGTAGGTGTAGTCGGGCATCACGCCCAGGGTTACTTTGAAGGCGGCGGCTTTGCGGTCGGGGCGTTCGTCTTTGGTCTTGGTGAAGGCCAGTTCGCCCTGGTCGTCCAGGGCTTCGATCAGGGCAATAATGAAATCGGTGACCTCCAGAATACCAGGGTAATTAATGAGATGGGCATCGTCGGCCGGTTTGTGGTAGTCACTATGCAGGCCGGTGAAAAAGTGCAGGGCCGGAATGTCTTTCAGGTAGAAGGAGGTGTGATCCGAGGCCCCGATGCCCGATTCGGTGGTGGTGGTTTGGATGCCGCCCACACGGATGGTTTCCAGCGCGGGCGTCCAGGCCGGCGAGGTACCCACGCCGTTAATGACGAGTTCCTTGTCTTCATTCAGCCGCCCCACCATATCCAGGTTGATCATGTAGTTGATCTTATCCAGCTCCAGGGTGGGCGCCTTGGTGAAAAACTTGGAGCCGTACAGTCCGAGTTCTTCCCCCGAAAAGGCCAGGAATAGATAGTTGTTTTGGGTCAAATTGCCGTCGTAGAGGTAGTCGGCCAGGCGCAGCATGGCGGCCACCCCGCTGGCGTTGTCGTCGGCGCCGTTGTGGATGGCCGGCTCTCCGGTGTAGAGGCTGCCGGTGAAGCCGTGACCCAGGTGATCGTAATGGGCACCGATGACGACAGTGGTGGGTGCTCCGTTGTCGATCATGCCCAGCACGTTCTTGCCGCGGCGAGCTTCGCCCTCCGCACTGTGGGGGTTGGGCGAAAAGGTGAAGTCAAAACTCTGATACCAGCTTCCGTTTTTGCCGGCCGGCTTCAAGCCGATTTCCTGCATGCGCCGCACGATGTAGTCGGCGGCTTTTTCTTCCCCACTTTTTCCAGTCTCGCGCCCTTCTAGATAATCGGAGGCCAAGTAAACCACATCGACCTGGATGTGATGCAGGGCGTCGGCCTCGTTCTGGGCGATGCCCAGGACCAGGCTTCCCCAGACCAAAATGGCAATCAAAGCAATTCGCATGAGCTTGTTTTTCGGCAAAAATACAAGAAGCGACTCGAATCGCTTGGACGGCAAAAGCGGAATTGACTACCGCCTGACGCTAGCGCGATTCCCTGACCAGTATGGCTGCCGCTATGGCCGGCAGCTCGAAAACGCCTTTTGCAACGGGTTGCATGTCTTCCTCCGCATAGATCTCATCGTCCAGCAAGGCGACTTTCCAGGAGCCTTCCGGCAGGGGAAGAGACTGGGGCTCCGCACTGCCATTGTAAGCGACCCACAGATCGCGCCAGGAATCGCCCGCAGCCGCTCCGTTCAGGCGGTAAGCCACCACATTCGGTACCGCTACGTCTAGAAAGCGAAGATGCTCAGCGATCTGGTCCGTGGTGCGCATGCGGAAGGCCGGATGGGCCTTGCGCAGGGCGATAAGCCGGCGCACGTACTCCACCATGTCCAGGTGCTCGGATTTCCAGCCCCACCGGATCTGATTGATGCTGTCAGGCGATTGGTAGGAGTTTTCTTCCCCGTATTTTGTGCGCAGCATTTCGGTGCCGGCATGCAGGAAGGGCACCCCCTGGGCAGTGAGTACAATTGTAAGGGCCAGGCGGTGCATTTTTTTGCGATCATTAGCTGAGGCATCGGGCCGGGACAGGTCCAACTTATCCCAAAGGGTGTGGTTGTCGTGGCAACTCACGTAGCTGATGGTCTGCGCAGGCTGTGCAGCCCAGGCGGTATCCGAATAGTTGACCTCGGCATAATTGACCTGTGGATGTGGGGTGCTGGCCACCAGTCCGAACTTGATGGATTCTTCCAGGCCGGCTTTCCCGCTGACGAAACCGGTTTCTTCGTGCTCAAACACGCTGCCTTTGAGGCCGTCGCGAAGGTCATCGCTAAAGGCGGCTACGCCGTCCAGGCGATGGGTGTTCTTTTTGAGCGCCAGTTGGTCGTCGGGCAAGGGGGTGGGGCCGGCGGTCCAGCCCTCGCCATAGACAAAAATGGTGGGATCCACCTCCCGCAGGGCCCGGGCTACGGCATTCATCGTTTCGATATCGTGTATGCCCATGAGGTCGAAGCGGAAGCCGTCTACGTGGTACTCGCGGGCCCAGAACAACACGCTCTCTACGATCATTTTGCGCACCATGGGGCGCTCGCTGGCCGTTTCGTTGCCGCAAGCCGAGGCGTCGGAGAATCCACCGTCTTCGTTTTGACGGTAGTAGTAGCCGGGTACCAACTGGTTGAACAACGATTCTTCGGTATAGCCGGTGTGGTTGTACACCACATCCATCACTACCCGTATGCCCCGTTCGTGCAGAGCCTGTACCATCTGTTTGAATTCGCGGATGCGCACGCGCCCGTCAGCAGGATCCGTCGCATAGCTGCCCTCAGGCGTGTTGTAGTTCTGCGGATCGTATCCCCAATTGAAGGCCTGCTCGGATAATCGGGTCTCATCAACGGACCGGAAATCAAAAGCGGGCAGCAGGTGTACGTGGGTGATGCCCATTTCAGTCAGGTGGTCCAGGCCGGTAGTCAGGCCCTGCGGACTTTTGGTGCCGGCTTCGGTGAAGCCCAGGAACTTGCCCTTGTGTACGATGCCCGAGGAAGGGTGGGTAGACAGGTCGCGAACGTGCAACTCGTACAGGACGATATCGGTGGGATGGGCCAGGGACGGTCGGCGGTCGGCCTCCCATCCCGCAGGGTTCGTGGCGGCCAGATCTACGAGTTGACCTCGGCGGCCGTTGGTGCCAACCGCATAGGCATAGGGGTCGGGCACTTCCTGGTGCCACTCGCCTTCGACTTTCGTTTGAAAGGTGTAGTAGTTGCCCATGGTGGTTTTGGGTAGTTGAAGGGTCCAGGTGCCCGATTCGGCCCGCTCCATATCCAGCGTGCGAAACGGGACTCCACCCAGGTCCTGCTCATACAGACGGAAGCGCACCGAATCGGCAGTGGGAGCCCAGAGCCGGACCTGAACTCCGTTCGGTCCGAGGGTGAGGCCCAGGTCCGGGCCGTCGTACACCGGATAGTCCTCATAGGATTCATATCTGGGTTTGCTCCTGCATGAGGCCAGCAAAAGCAAGAGAAAGAGGATCAACAGGGCCGGAATAAACCAGCCGAGCAAGGATGAGAACGGCATGCTTTTCATAAAAGCCAAATGTACAGAATAGCGGGCTTTCTCCCTGGTTGCCGGGGAGCTTTTGGATTAACGGTATATTGAGGACCGATTTTTGAGGGCTGTTCCGTCCAAATTGAGAGCTATGTACAAAGCGCGGATTGCGTTGTTGGGGATCTGGATGGCATTGACCTTGCCGGGTATCCTTTTCGCCCAGGAAGATATCGACACGACGAACACCGATCCACCCATCCCTTTTCGAACCGGGCGATGGCTGGTTGGTTTGCAGGGATTTATCAGTTCTTCCAACGGCAACTTCAGCCTTTCTCCCCTGGATTCCATCAATTTTACCAGCAGCCACGTCCTGATATTGAGAGGGGGCTACCTGCTGCGGGATCGCCTGCCGGTAGGTTTGTTTCTGGGGACCAGCCGCCAGAGCTCGCGCGAGCAATTTCAGCGCGAAGTGGAAGAACTGGTGGCCGGCTTCTGGTCGCGCTACTACCTCACTTCCACCCGGGCCACGCTCTATCCGGAGCTGGGCCTGTTCTTTGCCAACTTTGTCGAGATCAGCAAGCTGGACGGGATCAACGGCCGGGACATCGACCGGGAGATCGCTGGAACCGGCTTCGGCTTTTCTCTCGGGCTCGGCTTTTCGTATGTAGCTGCGGATATTCTGGTGTTCAATGTCGGGCTCGAAAACAGTTACTTGTTCCTTTTTGGCAGGCGAGAGGATAAACTGCTGGAGATTCGGGAGTCTCTGAACTTCTCTCGCATCCAGTTCCAGTTTTCCGTAGGCGTGGAAATCCTGATCCGAAAATGAGCCGCAAAACCCTTCCCAATGTGAAGCAGCTGTTCTTGGGGTTCCTGCTTTTGTTGGCAGGGTGGCGCCTGACGGCTCAGGAGGGAAGCGGAGGCCGGCTCTACCAAACCGACACCGTCAGGATCCAGCAGGCCGTCCAATTTGTGGGCGTACCCATTGTTTTTTACACCCCGGAAACGCAGTTCGGTTTTGGCGGTGGAGCCCAGATCTTCTTCCCGCGGCAAAGTAATATCTATAATGCCCGCAAGTCCAACATCTTTCTGGATGCCATGTACACGACCCGCAACCAGTTCATCATGGACATCAAGCCTCAGCTTTTTTTCCTGAAGGGGGATCTGTATCTGGAGGCGCCCTTTCAGTTCAAGATCTTTCCCAACTTTTTTTGGGGCCTGGGCAACCGGGCAGCGGAATCCGCACGCGAACAGTACAATATGCGAACGGTATCGCTGGCCGCTTCCCTGTTGCAACGCCTGGCTCCCTCCATCAATTTCGGCTTGAAATTCTGGTACGAAGACCATCGCATGCTGGACATTTTGGAGAACGGAATCCTGGAATCCGAACAGGTTGAGGGATGGGACGGGGCCCGCCTGGGCGGATTGGGGCTCGTTATCAACCTGGACGACCGGGATGTGGTGGAGTCGCCCAGGCGCGGGGCCTTTGTGCAGTTTAGCGGAGAGTTTTCCAGTCAGGCCTTTGGGGCCAGCCATAGCTTCAACAAGTTCGTACTCGATTTTCGAAAGTATTTCAGCGTAGCGGAGGATCAGGTGCTGGCTATGCAGTTTTTCTCGGAAGCCAATTTCGGCACTGTTCCCTTTCAGCGGAAGGCCTGGCTGGGTGGGGGTGAAAAGTTGCGCGGCTATTTTCGCGGCCGCTATATGGACGACCACATGTTCGTTTTACAGGCGGAGTATCGCTGGCGCTTTCTGCCGCGTTGGGTACTTGCCGGCTTTGTGGGGGCCGGGGAGGTGGCCGCTCAGCCAAACGAGTATTTCGATGTGATAAAACTGAGCGGCGGGGGTGGGCTTCGTTTTCAGATCGTCAAAAAATTACCTACCCTCGTTCGCCTGGATATCGGCTTTGGGCAGGAAGGGAATATGGGCGTGTACTTCGGTGTGAATGAGGCCTTCTAAACGCGCAGCCTTCGGCCGGACAGAAAACATTCCTCGCTGGTCCCTCGCTAAGGGTGCGGGAGATGATGAAAGGAGCGGGTATTTACGGTTTTCAGAATAAAATAGGTCTTGGTAAAAAAGACATTTTGTCCTTAAGACCGTATAAATAAGGCATAAAAAAGGTTCAAACCTGGATTGACTTGAACCTTAGCGGCCCGTACGGGATGGATGATGCTCGGACGCAATAGCTCAAAGGGAGGCCGGTTTGAGGAAAAAACAGCTCGTTTTAGAGCACTTTGCAAGCCAAGAGAAAAACTAGTTATTATTCAGCATCCGGCAGGCTGATCCGCAAATAATTTAAACCGAGCTCAACCAGGCAGACAGGTGCTTGAAAGACTTCGAGGATATGTGCAAAATGCAGTTCGAGAAGCTCGAGCAATCGATCGGTTGAAATATTCCCCAAATCAATCTTCAGCAGGCGAGAAGGGCTCTGGTAAAGCAAATGGCTATGTTTAAAATCAGCGTCTTTCGTTACAACAGTTAGACCATTGCGATCCGCATAGTCGGAAATAGCAGCATCTTTGGTGTGCCAACCATCCAGGATGTCGTTTACGTGAAGAGCTGGACAGCCTTTCGCCTCGAAAAACCGAACGATTCTGCGAGCAATGTGTACATCGCAAATTACCCGAATCGTCATGCGGCTGGATTTACCAGTTGCCCGGAAACAAGTTTTTTGGCAAACGCCAAGCAAGCAAGAAGATCTTTTTTCTCCAGCTCTGGGTGATCCGCCAGGATCTCTTCGAAAGTCATTTCCGAGAGCATCATATCCAAAATGACCTCAACGGGCCAACGCATCCCTCGGATGCAGGGTTTACCATGACAGATTTCCGGGTCCAGGGTTATGCGGGAGAGGAGGTTTTCCATGATCATTTTGTTGGATCAACTTACGAATACATTCTAGTAACCTTGGACGGCGCTGCCAAGTTCCGGTTCAAACACAGGGCCGTTCATCCTATCGGTGGTACGGCCCTTGTAAAAGGCTTTCCGGGAGGGCGAATACAAGATGTA
>CAZQSF010000021.1:0-29981 GCA_964595955.1 uncultured Saprospiraceae bacterium | reverse complement strand
GCATAAAAAAAGGTTCAAGCCTGAATTGACTTGAACCTTAGCAGCCCGTACGGGATGGATGACGATGGTGCCCAAGGCACCATGTCACCACCATGACCCCTGACGAAGCTCAGCTTGTCAGGGCGTCATGGATCGAACCGGGCTAATTCTTTTTCAGCCGTTCGTTTTGGAGCAGTTGCTGGACCAGGAGACGCGTGTGCTCATCGGGGATATCCTCGGGATAGTTGAGGATGAATTGAAGCAGCCGGATGCGCGTGAGGTTTTTGAGCTTTCGTTCCAGGCGGATGGCTTGTTTGGCGTTGGGTTTTTCAGTGCGCCAAAGCAGGGTCCAGGGTACCCCTTTAGCGGTGTGTTTTTCATGGCCGCCGTTGTGATAACGCATGCGCTTGTCCATATCGGTGGTACGGCCCTTGTAAAAGGCTTTCCGGGAGGGCGAATACAAGATGTAGGTGAGATGAGGCATAAAAAAAGGTTCAAGCCTGAATTGACTTGAACCTTAGCAGCCCGTACGGGAATCGAACCCGTGTTTCAGGAATGAAAATCCTGCGTCCTAACCCCTAGACGAACGGGCCACAATGCTGGAAAACGAGCCGAATTCGGCTCCTTCTCCAAAAGGCGACTGCAAATATAGAGGCTTTCGCCAAAAAAGGAAACCTCCTGATGCCAAATTGTGTCAAAAATTTGTAGCCTTTAAATCGCCAACCGGATCTTTTTTTGAAAGGTTCCCTTTGTAGATTTGTGGGTACTTTAGCACATATTTCAAGCACCACAAACACTGAAAACCATGTCCAAAAAAATTGCCATCAACGGCTTTGGCCGAATCGGCCGGCTCACTTTGCGCTTTCTGCTTCAAAAAACCGATGTTGAGGTGGTGGCCATCAACGATCTTACCGATAACGCCACGCTCGCCCATCTGTTCGAGTTCGACTCTGCTCACGGCCGTTTTGACGGGACCGTTTCCCATACCGAAGACAGCATCACCATCAACGGGAAAAAGATCCATGCCTTTTCGGAACGCAATCCGGAAGCCCTGCCCTGGGGCGATCACGATGTCGACCTGGTGCTGGAATGTACGGGGATCTTTCGCACGAAAGAAAAGGCTGGTCTGCACCTGAAAGCGGGCGCCAAGGATGTAGTGATCTCTGCACCGGCAAAGGGCGGAGACGTGCAAACGATCGTGCTGGGCGTGAATGAGCACGAACTGGATCGCCGAGCCAACGTCTTCTCCAATGCGTCCTGTACCACCAACTGCCTGGCCCCGGTAGCCAAGATCGTGGATGAAAACTGGGGCATACGCGTGGGCTCCATGACTACCATACACGCCTACACGGCCGATCAGAACATTCAGGATGCCCCCCACAAGGATCTTCGTCGCGCCCGGGCTGCCGCCTTCAACATTGTGCCCACCAGTACCGGTGCAGCCAGCGCTGTGGGTAAGGTATACCCCAGCGTGGCCGGCAAACTGTTCGCCATTGCCGTGCGCGTGCCGGTGATTACCGGTTCGATGATCGAGCTGAATGTAGCCCTGGACAAGCGCACGACGGCCGAAGAGGTGAATGCCAAGTTCAAGGAGGAGGCCGAAGGCAAGCTGAAAGGCGTCCTGGAATATGCCGACACGCCCCTGGTATCCAGCGATATCGTGCGCAACCCGCACTCTTCCATTTTCGACTCTTTGCTCACCGATGTGAATGAGGATATGCTCAAAGTGGTGAGCTGGTACGACAACGAAGCCGGCTATTCGGCGCGCATGGCCGACCTGGCCCACCTCATCCTCACCAAATAACTTTTTCAAACAGGGGCGCTTGGTGCGCCCCTTCTCGTTTAACCTATACCCAATCCAATGCAACTGGACTTCACCGGAAAAAAAGCCCTGGTCCGCGTGGACTTCAACGTTCCGCTCAATGCCGAGCACCAGGTCACCGACGACAACCGCATCCGGGCAGCTTTGCCCACCATACGACATATCCTGGATGGCGGGGGCGCCGCCATCCTCATGTCCCACCTGGGCCGACCGCAAAAAAAGCGCAAGGAAGACGGCAGCCTGGACCGCGAAAAATTCTCGCTGCGCTACGTCGTAGAGCAGCTCTCCGAGCGGCTGGGCATGCCCGTACAATTTGCTGCGAGCACGGTAGGGGAGGAAGCACAGGAAAAAGCCCGGGCGCTTAAACCCGGTGAGGTGCTTCTGCTGGAGAATACCCGCTTCGAGGCCGGCGAGGAAAAGGGCGATCCGGACTTTGCCCGCCAACTGGCCGAGTTGGGGGATGTGTACGTCAACGATGCTTTCGGTTCAGCTCATCGAGCCCATGCCTCCACGACCGTGGTCGCTCAATACTTCGAACCGGGGCAGCGCGATTTCGGCTTTCTCATGAAGAGCGAGCTGGAAAATGCGCAAAAGCTTTTGCAGGATCCCTCAAGGCCCTTTATCGCCATTATTGGCGGGGCCAAAGTATCGGATAAGATCCAACTGCTGGATAGCCTTCTGCAACAGGTAGATCACCTCGTTATCGGGGGCGGCATGGCCTACACCTTTCTAAAAGCCCAGGGCGGCGAGGTGGGCCAATCGCTGGTGGAAGAGGACAAGCTGGATCTCGCCCGCCAACTCCTGGAACAAGCCCGGCAAAAGGGCGTGTCCGTGCATTTGCCCGAGGATTCCATCATTGCCGACGCCTTTTCCAATGAGGCCGAACACCGGCAGGCCGACAGCAAATCGATCCCGGAAGGTTGGATGGGACTGGACATAGGCGAACAAGCGCGAAAAGCATTCCGGGAGGCCATTCTGCAGGGCCGGCGCATCCTGTGGAACGGTCCTATGGGGGTTTTTGAAATGCCCAACTATGCCGAAGGCACCAAGGCTGTAGCTCAGGCCGTGGCCGATGCTACGGAAAAGGGTGCTTTTTCCCTGGTAGGGGGTGGAGATTCGGTGGCTGCCGTAGGCCAAATGGGCTTGGCCGATGCCATTAGCTACGTATCCACCGGCGGAGGAGCCATGTTGGAACTCCTCGAAGGGAAGACCCTCCCCGGCGTAGCCGCGCTGGAAGGTTGATCACTTCTTTTTCCGGATAAAATAGCCCGGGTGAAGGCCGCACTCGGTTTGGCTGCTGTCTTTCCAGCGGCCGGCACGCCCTTTGCCGCGCTGTGTGCAGTGCGTACAGCCGATAGAACCATAGCCCCGGTCTGCCAGCGGATGCTCCGGCAACTCGTACTTGCCGAAGAAATAGCGGAACTCATCTTCCTCCAGATCGATGAGGGGGTGAAACTTTACGATGTCCCCCTGTTTTTCGAATACCCGCAGCCGCGACCGAAACGCCGTCTGGTAAGCCATCAGGCCGGAGATCCAGATGCGGTGGCGGGCTTTGACCGGCTCCAAGGGGGCGATCTTGTTGATGGCGCAGCACATCCTGGGATGCGACTCCCACCACTTTTCCTCCCGGGTCAGGGCATTTTCGTCGGGCTTCGGGCGAAGATCGACCACCTCCAAGCCCAGCTGGCGGCTCAATTGCTCCTTGTAGGCCAGGGTTTCCGGAAAATGATAGGTGGTATCGATGAAATAAATGCGCTGGTCGGGACACAGCTCGTGAAGCCAGTGCAAAAGCAAAGCCGATTGAGTGCCGAAAGAGGAGGTTACCAGGATCTCTTCCTTCGGAAAGTAGCGGTACAGGCGCTCTAGCCGTTCCCAGGGACGAAGGGGACGAAAGAGGTCGTTGAGCAGTTCGATGCTCAAGTCCTTCCAATCGGTGAGCGAGCGATAGCGGGTCATACACTTGGGTTGTGCCAACATTCCGACATGGGTGTGGATGAACCTATGAACGGTTGTTGGAGTGTTCTCAAAACGACAAAAGCTCATTCCTGATCTTCAGGAACGAGCTTTTGCCCGGCGGCCTGTGCTCGAAGCCGGCGCCGTGTTTCGGGAGGTGAAAATAAGAAAGGATTTCTTGGGAAAGGGATAAAAAAAAGTCGTATCACATTTCGTGATACGACCTACTACTAACAAATTATAATCCCATGAATTATTCTTCAGCGCATTGCGCTTTGTGTCTTGCCAACTTTCACTCTATTAACAACCAGAAAGCCCGGATTAGTGCAGGCTTAATAAAACTTTAACAAAAAAGTGATAAAGCCGGGTTGTCAACAGAGAGAAAGAATGGGTTTTAGGTGTAAATTGGATTTTAGATGCCAACCGGCGGATAAACGCAAGAGGAATATCCGCGGTTAAGCTGGGCTTGTTTCGGTTTTGTGCTTGTTTCAGATTCCAGACTTCTCTGGAAGGATTTCAAATGAGTGCGTTGAAAGGGTCTATTGTATGAGTGCGCTTGTCAAGGGTGCCAAATGAGATTGTCAAACTTCTCCTCAAAAATTTGCAGGTAGTAAGCCAGATTTCCCGATCTGGCTTACTACTGGCAAAATTCTTATCCCGTTTTTTTCCAACTTTTTCCCGATTCGTTAATCGGTGACTTCGTTTGACATTACAAACATCTACATTATCCCAAGGGGATTCAAAGACAAAAAAGGGTAAATGTGAAACGGGATCGGACCAAGTCTTATCAAGTGTAATTCTTAAATACTTGTTTTTCAGCAATTTGTGATTGTGGCTTTACGGTTTTTGTGAAAAACGTGTTGCAACGATCTTTGGCTTGGCCGGAAAAAAATCGGGAATTAATCTTCAAATGGGTTGCTGAAGGCCGGATTTTGGGTGAATGTGGTATCCGTCAAGGCATGGAGGAACGCCAACATATCCGCTTTTTGCTGCTCGGTCAGTGTGAAAGGCTGGATGTTTGGGTCTTCATTCAGCGCATTGTGTCCTCCACTGGCGTAGTGATCGAGCACTTCCTGCAAGGTCTGGAAGCGGCCGTCGTGCATGTAGGGGGCGGTCAGCGCGATATTCCGCAGGGTGGGGGCGCGGAATTTCCCATTATCGTACACGTTTCCGGTGACGCCCCCCCGGCCCGGATCGGGAAAATCGGTAAGCTCGTCCACGTCTTCCAGGCCGTTGTTGAAAAACTGATTATTGGTGAGGTGGGGCGCACCGTGGCAGTGAAAACAACCGGGGTGTTCATCCGATTGGTCGACGGGTTCGATCACGAAGAGTTGGCGGCCGCGTTCAACGTCGTCCGGCAGAAAGACTTCCAAGCGAAGCGACTTGTCATACAGGGAGTTGCCGCTGATGAGAGTCCGCTCGAACTGGGCTAGGGCTCGCGTAGCCAGGCCCCGGGTAATCTCGCTGCGTCGCTCGATACCGAAAGCCTCTTTGAACATTTGGGGGTAGGTAGGGTGGCGCCGCAGCTTTTCCTCCACGTTCTCCCAGGTATCATTCATCTCCAGGTGATCTTCGATCGGTACCAGCGCCTGGCTTTCGAGACTGGGCTCGCGGCCGTCCCAGAAAAACCCGTTGAGGTTGTATGCGAGATTGACCAGCGACATAGCGCTGCGGCTGCCTTCCAGCCCGAGGACGCCCGTACTTACAGCCCGGCCATCGGTAAAGGCCAGTTCCTGCTTGTGGCAGCTGGCACACGAAAGGGTGCTGTCTGAGGAGAGTATGGGGTCGTAAAACAAGTGCCTTCCCAGGGCTACTTCAGCCACCGTGATGTTTCGGGCCGCTGTGGGCAGCGGGGGGAGGTTGTCGGGCAGGTTAAACTCGTAGGGGGTCGTATCGTAGGTGCCTTTCTCGATGAGGTCATTGTCGCAATCTACGCAGGGATCTACGCCGGTAGGGTCAGCGGAGGATTCACAAGCCGAAAGGGCCAGTAGAAGACCCAATATCCAAAAGAAGAGAACGTACTGATTCATCGCTGCCGGTTTTGAAAGGGATCGCTGAAGCGTTGATCTTCCGTAAATACGGTATCGGTCAATGTATGTAAAAACGCGATCAGGTCCGCTTTGTGTTGTTCATTTAATCGTAAAGGGCGCACATTGGCGCTTTTGTTGACGGTCATATGGCCACCGGTGACGTAGTGGTCCACGACCTCCTCCAGGGTTTGAAAACGGCCGTCGTGCATGTAGGGAGCAGTCAGGGCCACATTTCGCAGGCTGGGAACGCGAAATTTGCCGTTGTCGGCCGGTTTGCCCGTGATGCGGCCCCGCCCCCGGTCGGGAAAGCCCTCCAGGCTCTGTACGGCCTCGATGCCGTTGTTCTCAAAGGTCAGATTGGTAAACAGGGGATCCAGGTGGCAGTGGCCGCATTCGGCCATGGGCAGATCGGCCCGGCTGTCAAAGAATATGTGAAAGCCGCGCTCTTCCCGCTCGCTGAATTGGGCTTTTTGCTGCAACACCCGGTCGAACTTGGACCCGCTGCTGACGAGGGTCCGCTGAAATTGAGCCAGGGCGCGCTCTACCTGCGTTTTGGTGATGGGGCCGGGTCCAAAAGCGGCTTCGAAACGCTTCGGGTATTGAGGATGGGCGTTCAGGCTTTGGAGCAGGCCGGCCCAGGTATTGCCCATTTCGCGCGGATCGGTGATGGGATGCGTGACCTGTTCTTCCAGGCCGGCTGCCCGGCCGTCCCAAAACAAGCCCTTATACCGGTAGCCCACATTGGCCAGGGAAATGGCATTGCGGGTTCCTTTCCGGCCGTCGATCCCTGTGCTCACCGGCCGGCCGTCGGTAAAGGCGAGCTCTTGCAAGTGACAACTCGCGCAAGCCAGGCTGCTGTCGGCCGACAAAATAGGGTCGTAGAAAAGTTTTCGGCCCAGGGCCACCCCTGCTCCGGTCAGTGGGTTGGCGGCCGGAATGGCCATGGGCACGAAGTATTCCGGCTCATCCAGCTGCAGGTAAGGGCCGGCGTACTCACAGGCAATCATGCCCAGCCCGATGAACAGACAAAGACTTAAGGTTGCAGTTCGACGCATGCAGGCAAATTGGCACCTATGAAATTGTACACCTCCGGATTGGTGTGGTGATCGATGGTATAGGTCCTGAAATCCAGAAATTCACCTGAATCATCGACGAGTACCCGGCGCAGATCCACTGTGAAATTCAGCCGGAGCAGATCTTGGTTATCCAGCTCGAAATTGCGATCGAAGGAAACGGTCTGGTAGATCGCATCCGAGCCCGTGTGGAAGGTAAGCGGAGCATCCAGCTGCCCCAGGCCGCTGGTATCGGCTATGCCTTCTACCTTGGAAAAGATGTATCCGGTGGCCGCCGTCCAGTAATTGTCGCTCAAAGGATGCCCCGGTTCATATTGGGCCGGGGAGGTGGCGTTGAGCTCGGGCGGCAGACCGATCCCCAGGCGAATACCGCTGTAGCTGCCCGGCGGTACGTCCTCGAAGGATAGTACGAGGCCGGTTTGTGCAGAACCCGGGTCCTGAAGGTCGCGGAAGTCGAGGAGTTCGACCTCACTCACGAGTTGTTCGGTGCCGTCCGGGCGCACCAAGTGGACCGGTGCCAGGTACAATTGAAAAAGCTGGACGAGCAGTTTCATGTCGGCTTCGTAGTCGAGGTTTTGATACATGACGAGTGGCTCGTCGCCGTAAACCGGTCTGAATCGCAACTCCAGATTCGTCAGACCCGCTTGGGGATCGCCGTTATCGTCCCCGTTGTTACAGGCCATGCCCCCGCTGCTTACTATCAGGATCAGGAGCCATTGCAGTGTTTTCATTTTCTTCAAGCTTGAATGGTTATTCAATCCGGGTTTCTACCAATGAGAACGCGTTTTTGAGGTTCTCGCCGATCTGTTCCGCTATTTTTTCTGTCGGGTCTTGGCGTACATTCACTCCGGCGAACCATTCCCCGTAGTCGACCTGAAGGGAGTAGACCGGACTGAAGCCCTGCGGCAATTCCAGGGGAACGGCCTCCTCCAGCACGTGCAACGGCTCGGGAGCAAACAAGCGGATGATTTTAGGGATGGTGTCTGCTGCAGTGGTATCGGGCAGGATCTCCAGGTGACACAATACGAAACCCCGATCGGGTTCAAACAGGCTCGTATCGGCCAATGGATGATTTTCAGGAGAAAGCTCCGGCAAAAGCTCCGGATCGTTGCTTTCCAATCCTATCAACAACCGAAAGGCGGAAAAAGTGCCGCTTTCCCGGAAAGTTCCCATGGAGAACGGACTGAAATTGTTGGCCTCCATCAAAAAGAAGTTATCCTCAACGACCTGGCTGACGGTATCCCCGTCCGGATCGCGAAAAAAGAGCCGAACGGTATCGCTTACGCCGGCCGGCGTGCCGTCGGAGCGCAACAGAGCTGCCCCCTGCAGGTAGTACCGGATATCCCGGATCCGGAACAGGTTACCCGCCCCATCGGTAAAGAGGCTATCGTAGCTGAAGTTGAGGGTCGTGTCGGGGCTTACCTGTTGCTTGTGCCGGAAAACCAGTCGTAGCTCGGGGTATACACAGCAGTCGCCACAAGGGTTGTCCGCATCTACCTGGTAATTGCTGGCTTCGATGTCCAGGCAGCCTTCCACGGGCTGGGTGCAGGAGAGGGCCAGCAGGGCCATCGAGGCGAGGCTAGCGACCGCTTTGCTCGTGATCGCGCACCAATTTCTTGATGATTTGCTTGACTTGGGTCGAGAACTCCTTGTGCAGCATCCAGTTGTAGTAATCCTTGTCTTTGGCCAGGTATTCGGCCACGGGTTTGCCCACATATTTTCCAAAGTTAAACACCACCTGCCCGTTGTGATCGTATTTCAGTTTCTGGGTGGCATCCACAAAACGCTGATCGTTGGTGAATTCGTGCAGGGCTTGCACGTCCATCCGAACCGGGGCAGGGGTTCGGTTGCCGTCGCCGTCCTCGTAGTCCACGCCCTCATAGCGCCTGAGCTGCCCCAGAAAAACGTCTACGGTGGCCTGTACGTCGGCCAGGGCGTCGTGGGCGTCTTCCATTTCCTTGTCGCAGTAGAATCGCAGGGCGGCCTTGAGCGTGCGAGGCTCCATTTTGTAGAAGATCCGCTGTACATCGACGTGGCGCCGGTTGTCCATGGAAAAGTCCAGGCCCACCCTGGCAAACTCTTCCATGAGCATAGGCACATCGAAGCGCAGGGAGTTGTAGCCGGCCAGGTCGGCATCGCCGATGAAGTCAAAAAGTTCCTGGGCGACCTGGGCGAATACGGGTTTGTTAGCCACGTCTTTCGGACCAATGCCGTGGACCTGCATGGCTTCCTCCGAAATGGGGATGCCCGGGTTGATGAGTTGATTCAGCTCGGCGGGCTCCCTGCCGTCGGCATGGTAGCGGATCATGGCGATCTGAATGATGCGATCGCGGATCACGTTCAGCCCGGTGGCTTCGATATCCAAAAAGATGAGGTTGCGTTTGAGTTCGATGTCCATGGGGTCAGGGGTTGAGTTTGTCGATCCAGTCGGCCACGGCCGGGCTGTATTCCACTTTCATGCCGCCTTCAGGGGTGCCGATGATGAGGTAGGTCTCGAGTTCAGGCTGCTGCCGGGCCAGTTCCAGGGCCCGCTCCGGCCCCAGCACCATAAAGGCCGTGGCGTAGGCATCGGCGGTCATGCAATCCGGAGCAAAAACCGAAGCGCTGAGCAACTGGTTGCGCTCCGGGAATCCGGTTTTCGGGTTAATCGTATGGCTGTACTTTTGGCCCTCGCGTTCGTAGTAGTTGCGGTAATTGCCCGAGGTGGCCAGGGCTTTGTCCTGCAAGCTCACCACAGCTTGCAACTCCCTTGTGCCGGCGCCTTCCCGCGGAAGGTTGATGCCTATGGTCCAGGTTTTGCCGGCCTGGTTTCGGCCGCGGGCACGCACTTCGCCGCCGATCTCCACCATGTAGTGGCGCACTCCGCGCTCTTCGAGGTATTCCGCCAGGGCATCCACGCCATACCCTTTGGCAATGCCGCTGAAGTCGAGCTGTACGCCGGCTTGTGCTTTGACGACAGTCTTTTGCCCCTTCAGGCTGATCTGGTCCAGGCCGACCAGCCGGATCAGCGAATCCACTTTCTGGCTGTCCACGGTCGTCACTGGCTTTTTTCCGGAATACCCGAACCCCCAGTAGTTGACCAGGGGCATCACCGTGGGATCGAAGGCCCCTCCGGAAGTTTCCCAAACCCGTCGAGCCGCTTTGTAGTTGGCGGCAAAATGGGGGTGATTCGAGAGATCCAGGCTATCCAGGTCCCGGTTGAAGCGCGAGATGGTCGAATTGGGAATGTAGGTGGAAACTTCCGCATTGAGCGCTTCCAGCAAACTGTCCAGGGCTGCAGGGCGTATTTCCCGCCCTTCTTCTTTGAAGGTCAGGTGGTAGGTAGTGCCCATGGTTTCGCCTTCGAGTTGCCGGTATTCGGAACGGCCGTCAGCTTCGGGCCGGCAGGAAGAAAACAGGAGTAGCCCTATTCCTATAGCGAAAAAAAAGAAGGGGTGCATGGAAACAAAGTTAAGGTAATGTGCGAAAGCGGGCATCCAGGCTGTATTGGCCGGGCCCCAACAACAGCAGGGCCAGGAAGGCCGCGAGATAAAGCAGGCCCATTTCGAGTTTGGGAAGGGGGTCGCCAGCGTGCACGAAAAAGACGGCCACCACCATAGTGAAGAGCAGAGGGATTGTCGCCCAGCGGGTAAAAAGCCCCAGTACGACCAACAGGGCGCAGAGGCATTCGGCAAAGACGGCCAGCGTCAGCGAGACGGTCTCTCCCAGCCCCAGGGGATCGGCAAAGCTTACCGGATCCGGACCGAACAGCTTTTGCCATTTCGGCCAGCCGTGCACGGCCAGCATGAGGCCGCCGAAGAAAAGGCGAAGAATCAGCAACGCCAGATCCAGCCCTCGGGTGTAGATCATGTGAGTCGGTTGGTTTTCATTCAAGTATTCGAATTCCTATACGCCGAATTCGGCGACGGTGTTCACCGTCCGGGCGTTTTGGGCGACCCGATCACGCCCTCCTCCACGGCTTCCTCCTGGTAGCCGTGCAGCTGCACGGGCTTTTTCGTCTTGCGCAACCGCATGTTTAGAAACTCAACGGCTAGCGAAAAGGCTATGGCGAAATACAGGTAGCCTTTGGGCACGGCCCCGACCTCGGCACCGGCCACCGTCAGATGGGCCAAATGGGCCCCCTCGGCCACCAACATGAAGCCGATGAGGATGAGGAAGGCAAGCCCCAGCATCTGTATGGTGGGATGCTGGTTGACAAAATGGCCCACCGGACCCGCAAACGCCATCATGATGAGAATGGAGGCCACCACGGCAATGATCATAATGATCAGATTGTCCGTCAGGCCGATCGCGGTCAAAATGGAATCAAAAGAAAAAACGATGTTGATCAGGGCAATCTGAATAATGACATTGGTAAAGGAGCTTGCCGCTTTGTTCACTTTGGCCTTGTCGGCTTCGGTATCGCCTTCCAACTTGTGGTGGATCTCCGAGGTCGCCTTGTACAGCAGGAAAATGCCCCCGGCAAAGAGGATGAGGCTCTGGCCGGTGAATGCACCGTGGAACAAGGTCCAATCGAGCTCGAAGAGGGTGTCCTGCATGGCGATGAGATAGGAGATTCCGAAAAGCAGGATCACGCGAAAGACCATGGCCAGGATAAGCCCAATGTTCCGGGCCGAAGCCTGTTGGTTTTCAGGCAGTTTGTTGGCTGCAATGGTAATGAAAATAATATTGTCTACCCCGAGAACGATCTCCAGAAAAGTCAGGGTGAGCAGACTTACCCACACGCCGGCGCTGGTGAAGTCGGGCAGGTCGAAAAGCAAGAGGGGATCCATGGTGTTTAAAATTGTGGTCCTAAAGGCAGGCCAAGTTTACCAATTTTTGCGTTTTTCGCATCCAAACGGGAAAGGATAAGCCATGAAATACCGACGATTGCAATTGGACGAATTGGAAGAGGTCCGAACCGAATTCGTTCAATTTCTCGCCACCCAGGGCATTCCGGCCGAGGAATGGGAACGCCTCAAGGCCGAATCGCCCGAACGCGTCGATCAGTTGCTGGACCAGTTCAGTGAGATCGTTTTTGACAACGTGCTCAAGGAAATACAATACCTGGAGTACCGCAGTGCCACCGACCTCCGGGTTTTTCGCTGCGGAAAGGAAAAGCTCGAACTCCTCGGCCTGCGGGTGGCCGGCGAAAGCCAGCTCGACTTCACCCAAAACCAGGACCCCCAAGCTATGATCCGCATGTTGGCCGAGTCCGATGCTCGCCTTCAGCTCTATTCAGCGGAAAAGAAATACGGCAAAACCCGCGAACTGGAGCTCTTTGACCTCATGGAAAGCGGTGCCCGGATCGCCCGGGATTCCTCCCTCTTCGATACCCTGTACCAGCTGCGGAAGGAGGATTGATTTGAAAGGGGGCGCTCTACCTCTGGAAGGCAGAGGTGAATGGGCAGTTGGGGCTGGTTTCACAGGCCCTTTCCCAGTTTTTCACTCTTCTTCATCCAAGAGATCGGGCCGTCGCTGGCGGGTTCGCTGTTCGGCCTGTTCCGTTCGCCAGGCTTCGATCTTGGCAAAGTTGCCGCTGAGCAGGACCTCGGGAACCTTCCATCCTCGAAACTCTTCCGGACGGGTATAAACGGGCGGAGCCAGCAGGCGATCCTGGAAGCTGTCAAAAAGGGCGGAGGTCTCGTCGTTGAGCACGCCGGGAAGCAGGCGGCCGATGGCATCTACCAGCACAGCCGCGGCCAGTTCGCCGCCCGAAAGCACGTAATCGCCTATAGAGATCTCGCGGGTGATGTAATGCTCGCGCACGCGCTCGTCTATGCCTTTGTAATGACCGCACAACAGCAGCAGGTTTTGCTTGAGCGAAAGCTCATTGGCCATGGACTGATCCAGGGTTTGGCCGTCGGGCGTGAGGTAGATGAGTTCGTCGTACCGGCGCTGGGCTTGGAGGGCATCGATACAGCGGGCGATGGGCTCCACCATCATGACCATGCCGGCACCTCCTCCGTAGGAATAGTCATCTACCTGGCGATGTTTGCCCAGGCCGTAGGCGCGCAGGTCGTGCACCTGTACTTCCAGCAGGCCCTTCTGCCGGGCCCGCTTGAGGATCGAATGCCGGAAGGGGCTTTCCAGCAGCTCGGGCAGTACCGTGATGATATCGATATGCAAATCGGTAGCTGGTATGGGGTCCAAAATAAACGGTGGGGGCTTACTCGATGCCGAGCAGCTCCACCTCGAAAACGAGAACGTTGTACGGGCCGATCTTGGGGCCTGCTCCCCGGCTTCCGTAAGCCAGGTCGTAGGGCAGGTAGATCTTCCATTTATCTCCTACCTGCATGAGTTGCAGGGCTTCCGTCCAGCCGGAAATGACCTGGGATACGCCGAAGGTGGCCGGTTCGCCCCGCTCTACCGAACTGTCGAACACCGTGCCGTCGATCAGCGTACCGTGATAGTGTACGCGCACGCGATCCTGAGCGGTGGGCGAGGGGCCGTCCCCTTCCTTCAGCACTTCGTATTGCAGGCCGCTTTCGGTGCTGCTTACCTCAGTGCGTTGGGCATTGGTCTTCAGGAAAGCTTCTCCCTTGGCAATTACTTCGGCGTATTTGGCCTCCTGTTTCTGTTTGACGAAACTCGCGATGATCTGGTTGGCTTCGGCCGGCTCGATCTCCAGTTGTCCGTCCTTCAGAACGTGTTGGATACCGCGGGTAAGGCCGTCAATATCGGCATCGGCAAACCCCTGGTTTTTGAGGTTCTGGCCCATGAGGACGCCCAGGCTGTAGCTCAGTGAATCCATGTTGTTTTGTGCGTAAAGTGGTTGGGAAAAAAGGATGGTGCTGCTCATCAGCAGCATGGCAACGGAATTGCGTATCATATTCAGTCGTTTGCGGTTGTCGGGCATGGTTGGGGGTGGTGATTCTCAAAAAAGGCCGGCATGCGCGTCCGGCGAAGGGCAAAGGTACCAAAAAGCCGGGCGTCCGTGGGGTGTCTCTTACCCGTTAAAAAAGCTTTAAGGCCTGGCGGGAGGTTCTGCATTGGAACGGATTCTCCTATTTTTCGGGGAAAAACCAAACGCATGAACGCATTGTCTGTCTTGACCTTTCTTTTTCTCCTTCCTTTCTCGCCATCAAATCCTGAAGGCACTACCCGTCCGGGTGACAAGGCCGTCATGTGGTACAGTTGGGAAGAGGCCGTGGAGGCCAACAAGGAGGAGCCCCGCAAGTTTTTCGTAGATGTGTACACCGATTGGTGCGGCTGGTGCAAACGCATGGATCAAACCACGTTCAAGGACCAGCAGGTGGCCTCCTTTCTGAATGATAACTTTTATCCCATCAAGCTCAATGCCGAGCAACGGGCTGATATCACGTATCAGGGTAAGGTGTTCAAGTTTCGGGATGTGGGCCGCCGGGGCGTGCACGAACTAGCGTATTCGCTGCTGGACGGCAAGCTGGGCTATCCTTCCTACGTATACCTCAATGAAAAACAGGAACGCATAGCCATTTCCCCGGGCTACAAGCCGGCCGATCAAATGCTGCAAGAGCTGAAGCGGATGGCCCAGAAGTAGGCGTGCGATCCGCGGATGTGAAGGCTAGAGGTCTTCCAGGTCGCGCGTCATTTGTTCGAGTTCGTTTTTCAGCGACAGGGCGTGGTCCAGCGTATTGCTTTCCAGCATGCGAGACGAAAGTTCATCGATCGTCTTGAGGTGGAGCGTGTCCATTTCGATGGTGGATTTGAGTTCCTCCAGATCGGCAATATCTTCATAGCGCTCTTCTTGAAGCCGGCGGAGTTCTTCCTTTTTGGAGGCCAGGCTTTCGGCCACTTCCTGATTGTGTAGCATGTGCTGCAGCTTTTGGATGCAACGTCGGTAGAAGCTGGCCTTGGCATGGCGCAATTTGAGCTCGCTCTGGAAGCCGCGCAACAGCTGGCGCTGTTCCTGGGTGTTCTTTTCGCCCAGAGCGGTGTCGGCGCTTTGATAGCTTTGTATCTCCTCGATGTGATTCTGTATGCGCTCGATTTCCCGCTGGCTATCTTCTAATTCTTGCCGGCAGTAGGCCAGGCGCCCCTCGATCTGGCCGGCCAAACTTCCGGCGCGCTTTTTGGCCTTTTGGGCATCGCTCAGCCCCATGTAAACCGAGTAGATCAGGTAGCCGGCGATGACCAGCACGGCCAGCACCAGGGCTACCCGAAAAGCCCATAGCATGCGAGTGAGCGCCAGTAGCACCAACACAGCTGCAATGCCCAGTAAAATGCGTCCCAAGGTTTTATCCATGCCTAAGCCTTGATCTCGAAATTTAGTGAATCGGTCTGAACCCTTTTGCAGAAGCATTGTTAGGTCCCTGTTTCATAATCGCTAATGTTTTTTGTTTGTTTATAGTTTATGGGGTACTCCTGGAGGGGTACCTTTTTTCATGCCCGTCACTCCCGGAATGACTCCACCACGAGCTTATCGATCAACAATACCTTTTCGGATGTTCCATCGCCATTGGTAAAATAGATCTTCAGGGAATCGAAGGACTCGTCGGGTTGTGAAATATCCATGTAAACTTCCTTCCAGTCGTAGTCGTGAAGAAGGCGAAATATCCGAAGCCCACGGTCCTTGATTCGCGTATCCCCCCGCCAGAACTCAGCTTTCATCTGATGCATGCGCCATACGCTCCACTCCCGCTCTTTG
Source organism: uncultured Saprospiraceae bacterium (assembly GCA_964595955.1). Classification (GTDB taxonomy): domain Bacteria; phylum Bacteroidota; class Bacteroidia; order Chitinophagales; family Saprospiraceae; genus JAJDFU01. The sequence goes on along the minus strand of CAZQSF010000021.1, from coordinate 14,516 downwards.
CTCTGGAAGAGGGCCTGTATCCGAACCCAGCCATCCGGTTGAGGGCTCAGCGGCAGCGCGATCTTTTGGCTCTGCGGATGGCCCGTATGAATACATAGGGAGCGGTGCCCTTCAATGGGAGCCATCCGGCAGGGAAAAAAGGCCGAATCCGGCAGGGATTCGAAGGTTTCCTCGAAGATGACTTCTACTTCGCGCCGGTTTCGCGGCGGCCGCTCGTTGGTATCCAGCAGCTTGAGGTCCTGTGGGTCGGCCCGAAAAGTGCCGATCACTTCCCAGAAGTAGGCCCGGTTCATTTGGCCGGGCAGGTACAGGCCGCCACGATGCGCCTGGTGGGTCAGCCAGAGGTTGAAAACGATGCAGAGTCCGAACGCCAGATTGGTCAGATAGGCGAGCAGGCGCGGCTTTTGCACCCACTGGATGAACGCGGCCAGGGGAAAGGCCAGGGCGGCATAGCTCTGTACCATTGCGCGGTTGCCGAGGCCGCCTCCATACCACCATTCATCCCAGGCCACCACCGGGTAGGTGAACAAAAGGAAGTAGACCAGCAGTGCCCAAAACACCGGCTGCACCTTGCGGTACAGAGGGATGAATCCGATGAGGGCAAACAGGAAGAGCGGGGAATACAGCAGCCAGCCGGTCTTGTAGCTGAACAGGCCGTCGAACAGGTGTGGCTTCAGCCAGCTAAACCCTTGGTCGCGATAGCTGTAAACGAGCCATTCGCCGGCCACGTATTTCCAGTAGATCAATTGCAGGCTGCCGATCAATACGGCTGCCAACCCTGCCAGGGCAAGATGGGAGAGGTGGGCGCGAAAAAAAGCGAGGCGCTGCCGGATGCCCGGCCAAAGCGGCATCTGAAGGCCCCACAGGAGGGGAATCACGGCACTTACCAGGTCAGTGGGGCGGGTAAGTGCTGCCAGACCGATGACCAGGCCGATACCCAGGGCTTTGCTCCGGGAAGGGGCCTGATAATAACAGAAGGTCAGCCACAACAACAAGGCGTTCAGGGTGAAGAGGGTATTGTGGGTCATGGCCCCGTTGATGGCCGCATAGTCCAGATAGTTGGAACCCAGTGCGATCAGCAGCAGCGTGCCGGCCACCAGGCCGTCGGAGAAAAAAGCGAGTAAGACCTTGCGCAACAGCCAAAGCCCCAGCAAAGCGATGAGCAGGCTGCCCAGGCTGATCGCCAACTGGTAGGGTCGGGAAAACCCGTCGGCCGGATAACGCTCCGAAAACGAGGCAAAACCGTGCGCCAGGGCAAAAAAAGGTAGCCAGTGGACCGCCTGCCCCAGGCTGTACTTGATCACATAGCGGCCGCTTGCATGCCGGTAAGCCTGCTGCCGGTTGGGTGTGGGTTGGTAGGTCTGCAGGAGGGTGTCGAGAAAGTCGAGCTCTTTCAGGTCCTGGTAAATGAAAGTGGCCGGCAGATAGAGGTAGTAGCCCGATACATCCCAGCTCAAGGTCGCTTCTGTTTTTTCCATTTTCCACTTGGGGTAATAGAGCAAGGAGGCGATCAGGAATACGCCGCCGATAAACAGGAACGCAAAGAGGGAGAAAGGTTTGGCCATGCCTAGGCTATGGGCTTATGCGTTTTGGAATGACCCAAAGCTAATGCGAAAATGCCGGAAAGCCCGAAGGCCGGTTCCCCGGGGATGGAGGTCGTGTAAAACGAAAGTGAACCGAGTGTTAAACCCGGTGCCGGTCCTCCAGGTGGGCCCTTTTTTGCCGCATTGGCGATATCCATGAGGCGAAACGGTTTGCTATTATGCCAAACCGTTTCGGTCAGTATATTCGTTCTTCCGTACCTTCGAGCCTCAAAATCGATCCCGTGCCTTATGGCGAAGTCATCCTGGATTCCGGCTTTGGTCCTGCTTTTGCTCGCCTTCGGAATGGATGCCCTGGTCTTTCAAAAGGCCTTTTATCAGCCCAACGATTCTCTTTTCACCTTCGGGGGAGACGGGCTGATCATCCACCACAACATGAACTACCACACCCGTCACGGTGACGGGGTCCGGCTTCGGTCGATGAACTACCCGCGGGGCGAACTCATTTTCATGACCGACGCCCAGGCCGGCGTCTCGCTGGCGTTGAGCTGGCTCCACAAACAGGGGGTGCCTGTGGCCGATCGGGTGATCGGCATCAGCAACGGGCTGTTGTTGTACCTTCTGCCCCTTGCCAGCCTCTGGTTGTGGCTGATCCTGCTTCGCTTTCGGGTCAATCCCTGGTTCGCGCTACCCTTTGCCGTGGTCCTGCCTTTCCTGTCGCCGCAATTGGCCCGGATCTGCAGCGGCCACTACGGCTTGGGCTATGTGTTTTTCGTTCCCATGATGATTTGGTGGACCCTGCTGGCCTGGGAAAAGTCTTCCCGGCCTTGGGGCCTGTATTTTCTGCTGATCCTGCCGGTAAGCCTGTGGGTCGGCTTTAACAACCCCTATCTGCTGGCAATCGGGCAGAGCTTCCCGGCAGCATTTGGGCTGGTGGTGTTGGCCACCGCCGGATGGAGTCGATCCGGGCCTTTTTTTGGTGCGGCAGCCTTGCCTTTACTCATCGTGTACGTGCTGCTCAAATGGCTTGACCCCTTTGCCGGCCGGCTGGAGATCCCCTTCGGTTTCTTTTTCAACCGGACGACCCTGGCCGGCTTGTTCGTGCCGGAACACGGACCCCTGGCCGATTGGCTGGGCGTCTCTTTGCCGGATGTGGAAGGCAGGGCCTATCTCGGGCTGGTTCCCGCTCTGATCGTTCTTTTGCTGGTGTTCCGCTGGCTCGTCCGCTGGGGCAGGGAAAGGGTTATCCCCGAGACCGGCCTTTCCGATAGCGCCCGGTACACCGGATGGGCTGCCCTTATCATTTTGCTTTTTGCCTTTCGCCTGCCGGTCTACGACCTTCTTATGCCCTTTGCCGATACCCTTTCGTTCCTGATGCAGTTTCGGGCGCCCGGTCGCTTTGCCTGGGTGGTCTATTTCTGTTTCAGCACCCTGGCCGTAGCGGGGTTGTGGCAGGTCTTCGACCGGGCACGTACCGGCCGGTTCAAAGGGATGGCCTGGGCGGGGCTCCTCGCGATCGTTCTGCTGTGGGCTTGGGATGCGTTTTCCTTTTCCCGGGCCAAAGTGGGCAATGTGTACAGCAGTTCCTTTAAAGAAATGGATGCCGAGTACAGCGGGGTTTTGGAGGCCGTCCGACCGGAGGCTTATCAGGCTATGCTCCAACTTCCGCTGGATCAGGGATGGGCCAAGTTCCATTTCGAATCCTGGTGGCCCACTCAGTACCACGGTTATATGGTGTCTACGGTCACGGGCCTTCCCATGCTGAACGCCCGGCTCTCGCGCATACCCGTGGACCATACCCTGGCCGCCGTGGAGATGATCAGCGACCCCGTCGTCGAACGCACGATCCTGGACGTTCTTCCCAAACCCGATCCGCTGCTGATCATCGTGGGTAAAGATGCTCCCTTGTCGGCCCATGAGCAACTCCTCCTGCACCTCTCGGATACGGTGTATACCGACGATCGCTTCCTGCTGGCGTCCTTCCCTACGGATACGCCTTACTTTCGCGACTACCGGGATTCCCTGCGGCGGCAATATCACCGCGCTTCCGACCGCGAGGTGTTATCGTCCTCCAAGTCGGCTCTGGTCAACCTGCACTTCGATGAGGAGGAGGCCGGGGCTCCGGCCACTTTTTTTGGCGAGGGAGCTTACGCGCTTCGGCCCGGCCGGTCGGTACTGTGGGAGGGACCCGTTTCCGCCCCCTTCCGATCGCAGCCCCTCGCCGTATCCGTGTGGGTGTACGGCTACGAACATTCCACCGGAAGCATCGGCCTGGACCTCATTCAGCTAGCGGCGGACGGAAGAGAGATCCGACGAGACCACACCAATGCGATCAATGCGAGGAACGTACAGGGCAAGTGGATCCGTGCGGAGATTCAAACGACTCTGGATTCGGCCTGCATGCAGCTGCGGGTGGAGGCCGAATACGCCTACACCATCTGGCTCGACGAACTGCTGATCCACCGGCAGGGCGATACGGTTTACCACCGCCTGCCTCATCGATCCGATCAGGTTTTGGTCAACAACTTCAAGTTGGAACTTCAGGCTTCCCGCTAAGCGTTTGTTCATTGCTTTAGGAGCGGAACCACCTGGATGCGGTTTTGGTCATCCCAAATTTTCAGGTAGTACCATCCGGATGGAAGTTGAGGTAGATCGAAGGTCCGGCCATTCAATTGGTGCACCGGCCTTCCCATCGCATCGTATAGAACAAGAGCTTCTATGGTATTATCCGTTTGGATGGTAAAGCGAGCGGAGAAGGGATTCGGAAAAACGCTCAGGGGCCAGGAAGTAATCGGAGAAACCGATGTAAGGATGTCAAAGGGGTTGTTCTGGCATGGGGAAAGGATCTCATGAATGGTGAATTCTAGGGCCAGGCTGGAAAACTTGATGAAGCAATAGCTCGTATCGGGGGCGTTTTTTCGAAAGGCAATATACTTTTCATTTATCTCGTAGGTGCCATATGGACCGAGTTTGCCGGTTCCGTATATAAAGCTCAGATTGGGAGTCCAAAGCGAATTGAGATATAAAAGGGTGTCGCCGGGTTCGAAGGTGGTGACCTTGCCCTCACCGGAATTCAAAACCTCTACATTCGGGGCCAATGAAAGGTTAAGTCGGTCCCAGGGCGAGGAGATCGTATTGCCATCGGTAGAACGAATGACAAGATCGTGTTGTCCGTCGCAATCCAGGTCGAAAGTAACGGCAGCTTCGGGTGGGAAGGTTTTTTCGATCGAGAATTCCTGCAGGCCGGCTGTGTCCCCGACGATCCAATACTGCCCTTGAGCTGAAAGGATATGGAGCAGAAAGAAGGCCGTAAGAATGTATAGCGGGTATCCGCTTCCCGGGAAGGCCAGGCGCTTATGACAAGTATTCATGATCTCATTTGATTGGGTTGATCGGAAATCACCGGTGTTGCGTAAAAAGATATGCTTTTTAATTGATACCCAACAGTCAGGAAGGCCATGGGAAAGCTTCCCTGTGGCAAAACAGCATTGCCGGAAGCGACATCACACGACCTCAGCTACCACGAAAATACTGCCGCCTATAAAGATGAGGTCTTCGGGCCCGGCTTTTCGTTTGGCGGCTCGCAAGCCGTTGGCTACCGAACGGTACGATTTTCCGGAAAGTCCCAGGCTGCGAGCCTTTTCCCGGAGTTCTTCGGCATCCAGCCCCCGGGGAACGTCTGGGCGCACAAAATAGTAGCTGGCCTGCCGGGGCAACAGCCCGAGCAGGGGAAGGGGGTCCTTGTCGGCCACCGAGCCCCACACGATGTGGAGGTGGTGATGGGGGATCTCGAGGAGCTGCTTTGCGGCCAGGGCGACGCCTCCGATGTTGTGGGCACTGTCGGCCAGGATGGTGGGGCGTCGGCCCAGGATCTGCCAACGGCCCAGAAACCGGGTGAGTTTGCGCAACTCGTACAGGCCCTGCCGGACGGCACTTTCGTCCAGCTGAAATTCGTTCGGCAAGGTTTCTACGGCTTGCAGGGCGGTTTGCAGGTTGAACTGCTGGTAGGCGCCCAGGGCGTTTACGAGCAGGTTGGGCAAATGCGTTTTCCCCATCCGGTGGATCTGGTATTCCCGGTGTAGCAGCAGCGGCTTGCCGGGCCGGGCTTCGTACATCTGGTCGGCAAAGAGGATGGGCGAGCGGCAGGTCCGGGCTTGGGCTTCGAAGACAGGTCGCGTTTCGGACTGGGTTTCGCCGATGACCACCGGCACGCCCGGCTTGATGATGCCGGCCTTTTCTCCGGCGATAAGCTCCAGGGTGTCGCCCAGGAATTGCATGTGATCATAGCTGATGTTGGTGATTACGCTCAGCAGGGGAGTGAGCACGTTGGTGGAGTCCAGCCGGCCGCCCATGCCCACTTCCACGACAGCCACATCCACGTTTTGCCGGGCGAAGTAGTCGAAGGCCATAGCCACCGTAATTTCGAAGAAGCTGGGTTTGAGCGCTTCAATGAACGGGCGATGCTGCCGCACGAATTCCACCACGTATTTGCGCTCGGCCAGCTGGCCGTTGATCTTGATACGCTCGCGAAAGTCCTTGTAGTGAGGCGAAGTGTAGAGGCCTACTTTCCATCCGGCCGCCTGCAGGATGGCCGCCAGCATGTGGCTTACGGAGCCCTTGCCGTTGGTACCGCCGACATGAACACTTCGAAATTGCCGCTCGGGATGCCCCAACTCGTCCATCAGAGCCCAGGTGTTGCTCAGGTCCTTCTTGAAGGCCGCCGGTCCGATGCGCTGAAACATGGGCAGCTGCTCGTAGAGGTAGGCCAGGGTTTCCGCGTAATTCATGGAGGGAAGATAGGTGCCAAAAGAGAATTCAGCAACACCCCGGCGACCGTTGGCGAGGGGCTCAGCTGAGGGCCCGCAGCCCGTCTTTTTCTATTGCAGGGTAAACCGGTAGGTAATGGTTCCGCACTGCTTGTCGATGTTGCTCTTGTCAAAGCGCCATTGGCGGGCGTTGCGCTCGGCCAGTTGCACCAGGTGGTTGTCGGATACGGAAGACCCCTTCTGGGTGAACTCGGCGGAAGTGACCTGGCCGGTCTTATCCACACACACCCGGACGACTACCGTACCTTTTTTCTGGGAATCATCCGTGATCTTGGGGGCGTAGCCTACCCCGCGATCGCCGAGGCCGCCGCCCACAACCCCGGAACCGGTCGTGATGCCCTCCAATTTTTTGGCGTTGGGATCACCTTCTGGATCGCCCTGGTTGCCGGGCTTGTCGGTCTTGCCTTTGCCGTCTCCTCCGCCGAATAGGTCGCCGATATTTTCTTTCATTTTTTCAGCCTCCTGCTTCTTCCGGGCTTCCGCCTCGGCTTTTTTGCGGGCTTCTTCCCGCTTGCGCTCTGCTTCTCGCTCGGCCTGCTCGCGGCGTTGTTTTTCCTGCTCCAGGCGCACCTGCTCGGGGTCTTCGCTGGTGATTACCTCTTCCTGTGATTCGGGTTCCGGTTCGGCTTGAGGGTCTTCTTTGATCGTCTCCTGCTCCTCTTCCGGCACGGGTTCTTCCAGGGGCTCTGTTTGCTCTTCCAGCGGGTCGGAGACTTCAGCCGGGGGCGCATTCTGGTCGCCCTGGCCCTGATCCGGGAGCCCCAGGTTTACCAAGATCCCTTCCTGCCCGGGGGGCGGCGTCTGGTAGGTGAGCATAGGCAAGATGAGAACGAGCAAAAGCAAAACCAGCCAAAGCGCACCGGCCAGGCGGGCTTTTTTTCGGTTGGCGGATTTATTGGCAGCAGCCGTACTCATAATGCCTGTTTTTTAATGTAAACTGATCCTCGAAGGACTTTCGTTCGCCGAAAATCCAGCTTAGTGATTTTTTAACGCCCTTCGCCGGTGGCCAGAATGCCGTTGATGTCGTAGCGCATGGCCAGTTCCATTACGGCTACCACGTGTTCCGTAGGCGTTCCGAGCGCCGGGTTAATGGTGATATTGAGCCGGTCGGAACGGCTTCGCGCCTTGCGGGCCAGTTCGCGCTCCAGGTTTCGCAGGCTGAACTGGCGGCTGTTGAGAAAGAACTCCCCGGAGGCGGAAATCGATACCCGATCCAGCCGGTCGGTACTTACCACCCGCTGGGAAGAACTGCTGGGCAGTTTGAGGTTTAGGGCGTTCGGTGCCACCAGGGAAGAGGTGAGCATGAAAAAGATGAGCAGCAGGAAGATGATGTCCGTCAGGGACGACATGCTGAACTCCGCGCTGACTTTGCTCCGTTTGGTGAGTCCCATAGGTCGATCAGGATTTGGGCTGGGTGGCGAGAATGGCTTTCATTCGAAGGCTGTTGGCCGTTTTCATCACGTTGAGCACGTAGTCGAAAGGCGTGCCCTTTTCGGCGGCAATGGTCACGGTGGTATTTTCCCGATTGACCGGGCTGGAGGCCGTCACCGAGCGAATGGCCATGCTAACCCGGCCGGGGCTGACTTCCTTGTCGTTCACCAGGTGGGTGCCGTCCTTGCGGATCGTGACCACCACCGACTGCGCCGCTACCGTCTTGCTGTCGGATTCCGGCAGGTCAAAGGCATTGACCCGCACCAGGGAAGAGGTGAGCATGAAAAAGATGAGGAGCAAGAAGATGATGTCCGTCAGGGACGACATGCTGAACTCCGCGCTGACTTTGCTTCGCCGTTTTAAACCCATGATTCTATTTGCGAACTACGATTAGCGATGGATAAAAAAAAGGATGGCAGCCTCAAGACCGGCAGCAGAAAATCAATTGGTCGGCTCCTGGAGCAGGTCCATAAACTCCACAGTGGAGCGCTCCATTTTGAAAACGACCTTGTCGATATTGGCCACCAGGACGTTGTAGCCGATGAAGGCCAGGATGCCGACAAACAGGCCGAAGGCCGTGGTGATGAGGGCCTGGTAGATGCCGCCGGCCAGCAGGGTAGGGGTCACGTTCTGCTGGGTAGCCATCTGGTAAAAGGCCAGGATCATACCCGTCACCGTGCCGAAAAAGCCGATCATGGGGGCGGCCCCGGCGATGCTGGCCAGGGTGGACAGGCCTTTTTCCAGCTTGAAGATCTCCAGGTTGCCCACATTCTCGATGGAGGCGTCGATGTCGCGCAGGGGCTTGCCGATGCGCAGCAGGCCCTTTTCCACCATGCGGGCTACGGGGCTGTCGGTGCTCTGGCAGAGCGCGCGTGCACCCTGGATGTTGCCGGATGAGACGCTGGCCCGGATATTGGTCATGAAGGTCTCGTCCACTTTGCTGGCTCGCTTGATGGTGAGGTAGCGCTCGATGAAAATGTAGAGCGCGATCACGCTGAGAACAATGAGCACCAGTACGATGATAATGCCCAAAAGGCCCCCCTCGGCAATGATGTCGAACAGACTTTGGGATTCGGTGGTGCGCTCAATATCCGTTACCTGAAAAAGCAAAAGGGTATGGTGTGTCATATGTTGGGTGTTAGCTAGCTGTATAAACGTCCGATCGGTTCCCAAATTACAGCTACCGCTTTCAATCGAACAAATTTTAGATTGAAAAATGGTCGGGCTACCAAAACAAGGGCGGATGGGTTTTCCGGCTCATGGCGTAAAATTTGCTGTTGTTGGATAGGCCGGAATTTGTACCTTTGTTTAGCGAATTTTCGCTAAAAAGCGTATTGCCCAAACCGCTACAACCTAATTTCCATGAGTCGAAGAATTTCGAAAGTAGCTGTGCTCGGATCCGGTGTGATGGGATCCGGCATTGCCTGCCATTTTGCCAATATCGGTCTGCAGGTGCTCATGCTGGACATTGTGCCGCGCGACCTTCCTGCAGAGGACAAGGACAAGCCCGCTGCCCGCAACCGCATAGTCAATGAAGCGCTGAAAAGCGCCATGAAATCCAAGCCCGCGCCCCTGTACGACAAGTCCTTTGCTTCGCGCATCACCACCGGCAACTTCGAGGACGATTTCGAAAAGATCGCCGACTGCGACTGGGTGATCGAGGTGGTGGTAGAGCGACTGGACATCAAAAAACAGATCTTTGAGCAGGTGGACAAGCACCGCAAGCCGGGCAGCCTGGTCACCTCCAACACCTCGGGCATTCCCATACACCTCATGTTGGACGGGCGCAGCGAAGACTTCCGCAAGCACTTTTGCGGCACCCACTTTTTCAACCCGCCGCGTTACCTGCGCCTGTTGGAGGTGATCCCCACGCCGGAGACCGACCCGGAGGTGGTGGACTTCTTCATGCACTACGGCGACGTGTACCTGGGCAAGCAGACGGTGCTGTGCAAGGACACGCCGGCCTTCATCGCCAACCGGGTGGGCGTGTATGCCATGGCCAAGATCTATCAGCTCACCACCGAGATCGGCCTGCCCATCACGGCGGTGGACAAGCTGACGGGCCCGGCCATCGGGCGGCCCAAGACGGGCACCTTCCGCCTGGGCGATCTGGTGGGCCACGACACGGCCGCCAAGGTGATCCAGGGCATCAAGGAAAACTGCCCGGAAGACGAGCAGGCGGGCGCCTTCGAGATCCCCAAGTACCTGCAATGGCTGCTGGACAACAACTACCTGGGCAACAAGACCGGCCAGGGCTTCTACAAGCGCACCGGCGAGAAGGACGACAAGGGTAAGCGCATCATTCTGGCACTCAACCTGGATACCCTGGAGTACGAGCAGGCACCCAAAACAGACCTGCCCAGCCTGAAGACGGCCAAGCAGATCGACGACCTGGAAAAGCGCGTACAGGCCGTTTTCGATGCCGACGACAAGGGCGGCGAACTGGTGCGCCGCTCCCTGCTGGGGCTGTTTGCCTACGTGTCCAATCGCATTCCCGAGATCACCGACACCCTCTACAGCATAGACGACGCCCTGCGTGCCGGCTTTGCCTGGGAAATGGGGCCCTTCGAATACTGGGATGCCATCGGCATCGAGAAGGGGCTGACCATGGCCCGCGAGCAGGGCGAAACGGTAGCCCCCTGGGTGCAGGAGATGCTGAACGCCGGCCATACCGCCTTCTACAAGCGGGAAGGGGGCGTGCGCAAGTACTACGACATCCCTTTCCAGACCTACCAGACCATCCCGGGCTCGGAGGAATTCATCATCCTGGACAATTACCGCGACCGGGCACCCGTACACCAAACCAGCGAGACCATTCTGCACGACATCGGCGACGGGGTACTCTGCCTGGAGTTCACCAGCGCCCATAATGCCATCGGCGAGGGGGTGCTGCGCGGCATCAACGAGAGCATCGAACTGGCCGAGCAGGGCGACTGGCAGGGGCTGGTCATCGGCAACAACGCGACCAACTTCACCGTAGGGGCCAACCTGATGATGATCGCCATGATGGCCTACCAGCAGGAGTTCGACCAGCTTAACAGGGCCGTCAACCTCTTCCAGCAGACGACCATGCGCTGTCGTTATTCGGCCATTCCGGTGGTGGCGGCCACGCAGGGCTATGTCTTCGGCGGCGGCTGCGAAACGATCATGCACTGCGATTCGGCCCAGGCGGCAGCCGAATCCTACATCGGGCTGGTGGAAGTAGGCGTAGGGCTCATCCCCGGCGGGGCCGGCACCAAGGAGTTTGCCGTGCGCGCCTCCGACGAGTTCAAGGAAGGCGAGGTGCAGATCCCCACTCTGATCGAGCGCTTCAAGACCATCGCCATGGCCTCCGTGGCGACCTCGGCCCACGAAGCCTATGGCTACGGTTACCTCAACGCCAAGGATGAGGTGGTGGTCAACAAGGATCGCAACATCGCCGAGGCCAAGCAGAAGGTACTGGAGCTGGCCGAGGGCTACACCCAACCCATCCCGCGCGAAGATGTGCTGGTGCTGGGCCGCACCGGCCTGGCCGCCCTCTACATTGCTGCCAACGAACTCCGGCTGGGCAACTACGCCACCGAGCACGACATCACCATCGCCAAGAAGGTGGCCTGGGTGCTCTGCGGCGGCGACCTCACCGGCGAGCAGCGGGTGAGCGAGCAATACCTCCTGGACCTCGAACGCGAGGCCTTCCTCAGCCTCTGCGGCGAACAAAAGACCCTGGAGCGCATCCAGCACATGCTGCAGACGAATAAGCCGTTAAGGAACTAGTAGCAGGTAGTTAGTACAGGGTAGTTGGTAGTTGGATTTTTTGGGATCAGCGAAGGCAAAAAATGAGCCCGCGATGCATGATTTTCGGAAACTGGACGTCTGGAATGCCGCTATGGATCTTGCAGTGGCCGTTTACGAACTCACTTCACGCTATCCTAAAACCGAACGGTTTAATTTGGTTAATCAGATAAGGAGGTCGGCCGTTTCCGTTCCTAGCAATATAGCGGAAGGGGCAGGAAGAAATTCAGATGGAGAGTTTAAGCATTTTCTGGGAATCGCCCTAGCCTTTGGAAATGAACTGGAAACTCAACTGTTGTTGTCCCAACGTTTGGGATTGATTCACGAAGATGATACTCAACCTATACTCGACGAGTTGCATTCTATTCAGAAAAGGATTTACTCATTGAAAAACAGACTTTGAGTTGATAGAAGGGTTCTCCATTGATCTAACTACCCGCTACCAACTACCAAATACCAACCAAAATGGACGCATACATCATCAAGGCTTACCGCTCGGCGGTGGGGAAAGCCAAGAAAGGCGGATTTCGGAATTTTCGGTCAGACGATCTAGCGGTGGAGGTGGTCAAGCATCTCATGAGCCAGGTGCCGGAGCTGGACCCCCATCGCGTAGACGACGTGATCGTGGGCTGTGCCAATCCCGAAGGCGAGCAGGGTTTCCAGATCGGGCGGCAGATCTCGCTGCGGGCCCTGGGCAAGGACGTGCCGGGGGTGACGGTAAACCGCTACTGCGCCTCCGGGCTGGAGACCATCGCCATGGCAACGGCCAAGATCCGTGCCGGTATGGGGCACATCTTCCTGGCCGGCGGCACAGAGAGCATGAGCATGATCCCCATGACGGGCTACAAGATGGCCCCCAGCTACCAGGTAGCCAAGGACACACCCAACTACCTGGTGAGCATGGGTATTACGGCCGAGGCGGTAGCAAGCAAGTACAACATAAGCCGAGAAAAGGCCGACGAATTTGCACTGCGCTCCCACACCCGGGCGGCCCAGGCCATCGACGAGGGCAAGTTCGAAGACGAGATCGTGCCGGTGACGGTCAAAGATGTATTTGTAAAGGACAACCGGCGCGTGGAGAGCGAACATACGGTGGATACGGACGAAGGCGTGCGCCGCGATACCAACCTCAAGACGCTGGCCAAGCTGCGTCCGGTCTTTGCCCAGGGCGGTGTGGTCACGGCCGGCAACTCCTCCCAGACCTCCGACGGAGCGGCCTTCGTGCTGGTGGTGAGCGAAGCCGTCGTCAAGGAACTCAACTTGGAGCCCATTGCCCGGCTGGTGACCTCGGCGGTGGCCGGTGTGGATCCCCTGCACATGGGCATCGGTCCGGTGGCCGCTATCCCCAAGGCGCTCCGGCAGGCCGATATGAAACTGGGTGATATCGAACAAGTGGAGCTCAACGAGGCTTTCGCCACCCAGTCGCTGGCGGTCATTCAGGAAGCCGGTCTGGACCCGGAGATCGTAAACGTCAACGGCGGGGCTATTGCGCTGGGCCATCCGCTGGGCTGCACGGGTGCCAAGCTTTCGACCCAGCTGTTCAACGAGATGCGCCGCCGCAAGCAGAAATACGGCATGGTGACGGCCTGCGTAGGCGGCGGACAAGGCATTGCGGGGATCTACGAGCTGTTGAACTAGTTCGCGTGGCCATGACGGCACAAGAAATTAGCCCATGCGGATTCCGCATGGGCTTTTTGTTTGCCGGCCTAGGATACTCGGCTTGGCCTAATTGCCACCATTGGGATTGGGACCCAGCAGGACGAACTCCTGGACGACGATCTCGGACAGGTATCGCTTGATGCCCTCCTTGTCCTCGTAGGAGCGGTAGGTGATCTTGCCGCGCACGGCCACTTCCTTGCCTTTGGCGAGAAGGCTGCCCATGAGCTCGGCCGTCTTGCCCCAGCCGACCAGGCGGTGCCATTCGGTGGAGGTGACCTTGTCGCCGTTTTGGTTGCGGTAGGTCTCGTTGGTGGCCAGGCTGACGTTGGCGACTTGCTTGCCGCTGTCGAGGGTGCGGAGTTCGGGATCCTGGCCCAGGTTGCCGATCAGCAATACGGAATTTCTCAGGTTGTTCATGATGAAAAGGTTTTTGAGGGTTTGGTCCGTCCCCTGGCCATACGCCAATGGGGAGGGAAAATAGAATATTGGTTTAGCGGAGGTTTACGATCGGTTCATCAGCAGAAATTCGTTGACGACCACTTCGGAGCGGAAGCGCTTGCGGCCCTCGCGGTCGGTGTAACTGTGCTGGGCGAGTTTACCTTTGACGGCTATCTCCTGGCCTTTTTGCAGCAGCTTGTGCATGGTTTCGGCCGTTTTGCCCCAGCCCACGAGCTGATGCCATTGCACGTTCACCACCTTTTCGCCTTGAGCGTTGCGGAATACGTCCCGGGTAGCGAGGCTGACGCGAGCCAGGGAGCTGCCGTTGTCCAGGCGTTTGTATTGCACCTCCCGGCCCAGGTTGCCAATGAGTTGTACGGAATTGCGCACGTTGTTCATGATCCAGAATTTTTAGGGTTACGCGATAATCGAAAGTTTGCGAGATCGAGTCGTTTATTCGACCCGTTGCAAAGATGTGGGGGAGGAGAGGAGCTAGTCGTATAATAAACGTTTAATTGCGTTTGTAAACGTTTGTAAACGTTTGTAAACGGATATAATACTGATCTACAGGCATTTAAACGAAATACAGCCCATTCGGCTATTGGGTTGCAAAAGGGGTTAGGGGTCAGGCTGACGAACGCCGCCTGACGATGAGGACCTCCTGGTCGCTGAATTCCATATAGGCGTAGTTGTAAACGTTGCGGTACATTTTACCTTCCTTATTGAAATACAGCCCGGTGATGTAGGAATAGCGGAAGCCCATCCGGTCGAGCCGGCGGCGGGGTACCATTTTCTTTCTGGCCTTACCCAGGATCTCCTCGATGATCTCCCGGTTGCGATGCAGGAAGGC
>CAZQSF010000020.1:0-49333 GCA_964595955.1 uncultured Saprospiraceae bacterium | reverse complement strand
TTCGCCTCCTCACCATCCGGGTAGGGCCACCATCCTTTTGACGGGATAAACCCTACATCCAGGTTCGAGCCATGACGTAGCGCTTTCGCGCAAGTCATCGTGTTGACAGGCTTTCGCCTCCTCACCATCCGGGTAGGGGCAGGACATGCAGTTGATTTTGAGGGCTCGCCCGACGGATATACCCCGTCGGCTACCCTGTGCGGCGAGTGCACGGGATTTTTGCTTACTTTTCTGCCTTTTACGGATTGATCTTTCCTCCATGCAACAACCCAAGCACATTGCACAGGCCGGCCTTCGATTCAGTTTTTCGCCCAGCTTGCCTAAACTACTGCACGAACATCAGTGCACCCTGGCCTTGAGCACTTATGATGCCGGCAAGTTGTTTTTGATCAGTTCACTCGACGGCAAGCACCTTCGGCACTTTGTGAAAATCGTCAAACGCCCGATGGGCATTGCCGTTAAAGATCACAAGCTGGCCGTAGCCTCCCTGAGCCAGGTCATGGTGTTTGGCACCTCACCCAGGCTCGCCCGCCAATTTCCCGACAAGCGCGATTACTACGATGCCTTCTACCTGCCCCGGGCCGTATACTTCACGGGAACGACCGATGTGCACGACATCAGCTGGGGCCAAGACGGCCTTTGGGCAGTAAATACCATTTTCTCCTGCCTCAGTCTGATCGACGAGAATTACAGCTTCACGCCGCGCTGGCAACCGCCCTTCATCAGCGAATTGCATCCGGAGGACCGCTGCCACCTCAACGGCATGACGATGGAGAACGGCCAACCGGCTTATGTGACGCTGCTGGCCACCACCGACGAAAAAGAAGGCTGGCGAAAGCACATGCTCACCGGAGGTCAGCTGATCCACGTTCCCACCAATGAGGTGCTGCTGGATCAACTGCCCATCCCCCACTCGCCTCGCCTGGTGGACGGAAGGTTGTATTTCTTACTTTCCGCCACCGGTCAGGTCATGGAATACGATCGCCAAAAGCGGGAAGTCCGGGAACTCAGCCAAGCCAACGGCTTTCTGCGGGGCATGGGCCAGATCGGGAATTACCTGTTCGTCGGCCTGTCCACCATCCGGCAGACCAGCCGCACCTTCCGGGACCTGCCCATACGGGAAAGAGCCCATTTTGCCGGGGTAGAGATCATCGACCGGACAAGCGGCGAGAACCTCGGCGGCATCATTTATACCGAAGGGATCAAAGAGCTGTTCGACGTAAGCATTCTCCCCAACACCGTGCGTGCAACTATCGTAGACCCCGGAGCAAAGTTGCCGGACCGGGCCATAATGGGGCCCGGCAAACTGGTGTATTGGAAGAAAGAAAAGCAAAAAAAAGAAGCCTCACCGCCGAAACCGGAGAAATAAGCTTTTAAAAACAAGCTGATGGCAGTATTGTGCGTCCATAAATAAAAGATTTTTCTATTTTCCCTTCTTTTTACCAGAACTAAACCCTACTACCATGGTGCTGAAACGCAATGCAATCTATGGACTGGCACTCGTCCTCGCGATTTCCCTGACCAACTGCAACAAAGACGACGACGAACCCAACGATTGCATTATCGGCGAATGGCGCATCACGGAAGCTAACGGTCAACCCGCACCTCCGGACGAAGAGGTGGAGTTGGCGTTCGAAGCCGATGGGGATTTCGCGATTCGGAGCACTTATACCGATCCCGACGGAGGGGTAGAAACGTATTCCTATTCCGGGACCTGGGAGTTCACCAATGACGAACGAACCGAGGCTACGGCTACCTATACCGATGGGGTCGGCGATGTTTACGAACTGGAATTCGAATTTGAATCCTGTTCCGATAGCATGCTCAGCGGAAAAATCGAGGTGCAGGACAATTCCGGATATGGATATATCCTCGACTTTGAAGCCGAACGCCAATAGTAGAGGGAAGTGGAATTTCCCCAGCTAAGCCGGGCGGCTAATGGGCAACTTCCCTATTTTGCGTCAAAAATGAAGAACCTGGCCTTTTTCCTTTTTATCTGGAGCAGCGTATGGATGCTGCCCGCCTGCGATAACAACGAGCCCGATCAACCCCTGGGCGAGCTGATCGTAGATATCGATGGACAGACCTTTCGCTCGACCTCCATCGAGGCAACGATGGTGATCTCAGCGAACGTGAACGCAAAAACGTTTACCCTGACAGCTTCGGAGGGCGATCGGCAGATCACCCTGATCCTGCAGGAGTTAGGCGCAGATATTACCGACGCCTGCCTGCCCATTGCATCCTTCACCAATACCGGTCAGAATCGAACGGCCGGACTCGACTATATTGTCGATGGCCAGAAACAGGGCATCCTGCAGGAACTCACCGTCAATGTTACCGCCTGCAATACTTTTCAAAATCGGGCAGACGCTAACTTCACCGCTAGGGTACAAACGCCCACCGGCGAAATTAACTTCACCAACGGGCGTTTTGTCAATGTACTGTTCCAGGTGCAACAGTAAGTCGTTGTCGCTATGGATGTGAAAGATTGGAGTGCCTGACAGCAGGGGGCCAACTTCTTTCTAGTACACCACCTTGCTGAAGCTGGTGACCACGCCGGCGAGGCGAACGCTGTCCCAGATGCGGGCTTCGTCGCAGCCGAGGTCGAGCAGGGACTTTTCGTGGGCCGTCACGCACATTTCGCAGCCGTTCACGGCGGAGATAGCCAGGCTGAGAAGCTCGAAGAATTCCTTGCCCATGACCGGCTTCATCATGATGTTCATCTTGATGCGCATGGGGCTTTGATCGTACTTCTCCTTTTTGGCGAAGTGGCGAAAGCGGTAGGTCACGTTGTTGGCAGCCAGCAGGGAGGCGCAGGCCACGGCCTCAGCGATCTCCCCGGCCGTAGCTTCCCGGGCCCGGGCCAGCTCTGCGAAGTAGCGCTTCAGCACCTCATTGCGCCCGTTGGCAGCTACGCACAAGGCCAGCAGGGCCGTTTCCTTTTCGCTCAGGTGCTCGCTCTGGAGCACGTTCTTGAGGTTCACCTTCAGGTCTTTCAGCCAGCGCGACTGGCCCTCGGCCAGCAAGTCCAGGCTATAGGTGGAATCGTTTTCCGTCAGGCCCAGCTGTTCCAGCAAGGCGCTGCGGGTATCGGTGGTCATGTCGAACATGAGAATGGATTTTTTTACCGTTTGAAAAAAAGGGAAAGCGAAGATCGCTCCGGCGATCTTCGCTTTGAGCATTTTGACAAGGGAACCGCTCCTTAGGCTACCTGCAGGGTCGCTTCGCCTTTCTCCCAGTTGCAGGGGCAGAGTTCGTCGGTCTGCAGGGCGTCGAGTACGCGGATCACCTCTTTCACGTTGCGGCCGACGTTGAGGTCGTACACGCTCACCCAGCGGATGATGCCCTGGGGGTCGATGATGAAGGTGGCGCGATAGGCGACTTTCTCATTGCCCTCCAGAATGCCGAGCTCCTCGGCCAGGCTCTTACTGGTGTCGGCCAGCATGGGAAACTGCAGGTCGCGCAGGTCCTCGTGATTTTTGCGCCAGGCCAGGTGTACGAATTCGGAATCCGTGCTGGCGCCGATGAGGCGCGTGTCGCGATCGCGGAAGTCATCCACATGCTTGTTGAACTCGGCGATCTCCGTGGGGCATACAAAGGTGAAATCCTTCGGCCACCAGAACATGACGGTCCACTCATTGTCGTCGTTCTCGAGCAGTTCAGAACTCAACTCAATAAACTCTTTTCCTTTTTCGAGGGAAACGACAGCATTCTTATTAAAGGCGGGAAATTTCTCGCCTACGGTGATTAGTTTTTGCGCAGTCATGGTATTCATTTTATGGTTATACATGTATCCTTTTATTTTCAAAATTACTGATCAAACCCCATAGCATTCATTCAATCTTTTTATCTTATCTTCGAAAAAATCAATAAACAGCGGGCATTTGGAACCTCTACATCGGAAGCCAATTTAATTCTGTTTTTTCAGAAAAAAATGAAACAAGCTGTTTTGCCTGCATTTCAGCTTGTCATATCCATGTCTTTATTGGCCGGAGCTTCTAGTTTGCCGAATAATGGCTGGCGGTCGCCGGCAAACCGATCGAATCCTATGCAGGGCGGCGAGCCAAACCGGATATTGTATTCATTATTTGCGTAAATGCTGATTCCTTTCTCCTAAAGAACGCGTACCATGACCCTCACCCAAATGGAATACATCGTGGCGGTGGATGCTTTCCGCAGCTTTGCCAAAGCGGCTCTCCACTGCAACGTCACCCAGCCCACCCTGAGCACGCAGATCAAAAAGCTGGAAGACGAGTTGGGGGTTCGGCTTTTTGACCGCTCCAAAAAGCCGGTCTTGACGACCGATATCGGCCAGACTGTAGTCGGTCAGGCTCGCAAGGCCCTCCAGGAAGCCAGGCAGGTCAAAGAGTTGATCGATCTGGAGAAAGGACTCATGAAGGGAACCTTGCGCATCGGCATTATACCCACGCTCAGTCCGTATCTGCTGCCGCTGTTCATCCTGAAGTTCATGCACCAATATCCGGAGGTGGAGGTGGTGATCGAAGAGCTGATGAGCGAGCAGATCATACAGCGCCTGGAGACCGATCAATTGGATGCGGGCATCCTGGTGACCCCCCTGCACCACAGCGGCCTGGTGGAAAAGCCGCTATTCTACGAACTGTTCGTGGTGTACATGTCGACCAACCACCCGTTGAGCAGCCGCCGCACCATCGATTTTGACGAACTGGACCTCAGCGAGATGTGGCTGCTCAAAGAGGGGCATTGTTTCCGCAACCAGGTGATCAACATTTGTGGGGAAGACCTGGAGCAACTGGGCCCCCGTCTGCGTTTCGAGAGCGGCAGCCTGGAGACCCTCCGCCGCATCGTGGAGCAGCAATACGGCTACACGCTCATGCCCGAGCTGGCTACCCTCGACATGGACAGCGCGCAGTACCAGTACATTCGCCACTTTAAAAACCCGCAACCCGTCCGGGAGGTCAGTCTGGTGCTGCGCCGCAGCCAGATCAAGGCTCGCCTGATCGAGGCCCTGGAACAGGAGATCCTGGCCAGCGTGCCCGATATTCTCAAAAACCCGAATCGCGGTAAACGCATCGATTGGACCGCCGGTTAGGCCCTACCTCACGTCGTACTCAATGTCGCGAAATGCCCCGGTAAGGGCGCGCCCATCGCCCAGCACGCCCGAAAACACCCCACTCATAAACCGGTCTGCACAATCCGTAAGTACGATCTCGCAGCTTTCGGCAAAATAGGTCGTATCCAGTCCCTGCCATTGGATAATGGCGGCAAAGCGAAGGGAATCGGCACAAGAATAGGTAAGCAGCGGCATGCAATCATCATTGAGATTGGCCTGAAAGGCAAAGGTCGACACAATGAGCGCATTTCCGGCATCCACGGTGGAAGCCCCGCATGAAAAGGACTTCACATCCATGAAGCTGGTATCTTTAAACAGCGCACCGCTGCCTTGCAGGCGAAAGGGCTCCCCGTCCAGGCGAAACTCGATGAAGCCGGGCTGGGCGGTGGGGGTCAAGGGGTTTTCTTCCGTCTGGCAGGACCAGAGCACCCATACCCCAAAGACAAATCCGATAATTGAGATCTTCTTCATAAGCATTTCTTGGCTAGCATGCATCGCTCGCAGACCCGAGCCGGAAGTTCGGGAAAAGCCTCCGACCGAAAACATGGCGCAACGAATCGATAAAAATACGCCTTGCGCGGTTTTTCGCGCAACCCCATGGATTCAAAAGATGGCTATCGCAAGACACCCTTGGGTTTTTCTGGGCCGCACCCGCTACGGTCTTTCCCCCTCTAATCCCCAAAATTTGCGTTCTTACAGCCTGCTATGCAGCTGACGACCCTCGACTGGACCATCGTGTTCGCCTTTTTTCTGCTGATCCTGGGCATCGGTCTTTGGGCTTCGCGCTCGGCAGGCAGGAGCTATCAGGAGTTCTTCCTCTCCGGCCGGCACATGCCCTGGTGGCTGCTGGGTGTGAGCATGGTAGCCACTACTTTTTCGGCCGATACGCCCAACCTGGTGACCGACATCGTGCGCAAGAACGGCGTGGCCGGCAACTGGGTTTGGTGGGCCTTCCTGCTCACAGGTATGCTCACCGTCTTCGTGTACGCCAAACTTTGGCAGCGCTCCGGCGTACTCACCGACCTGGAGTTTTACGAATTGCGCTACAGCGGCAAATCAGCCGCCTTCCTGCGAGGCTTCCGGGCGCTCTACCTGGGGGTGCTGTTCAACCTCGCCATCATGGCCAGTGTGACCCTGGCGGCGGTCAAGATCGGCGGGGTGCTGCTCGGCTTGTCGCCCTTTCAGACGGTCTTCATTGCCTCACTCATTACGGTGATCTATTCCGCCCTGGGCGGGCTGCGCGGGGTCATTCTCACCGATTTTGTGCAGTTCCTTCTGGCCATGGGCGGGGTCATCAGCGCGGCCGTGATCGTGCTGCAACTCCCGGAGGTCAACGGATTGAGCAACCTCCTCTCCCACCCCAACGTTTCCGGCAAGCTCGATCTGCTGCCGGATTTTTCCGATCCGGCAACCCTGGTACCGCTCTTTCTCATCCCCATTGCCGTGCAGTGGTGGAGCGTGTGGTATCCGGGTGCCGAGCCGGGCGGCGGCGGCTATGTGGCCCAGCGCATGCTGGCTGCCCGGAATGAGTCCCATGCTGTGGGCGCCACCTTCCTGTTCAACATCGCCCACTATGCCCTGCGGCCCTGGCCCTGGCTGCTCATCGCCCTGGCTTCGCTGATCGTCTTTCCCGATCTGGCCGCCATTCAGCGCGCCTTCCCGGCCCTTGAGCCGGGCATCATCGACGACGACCTGGCCTTTCCGGCCATGCTCACCTTTTTGCCCAGCGGGCTGCTGGGCCTGGTGGTGGCCTCCCTGATCGCCGCCTATATGTCCACCATTTCCACCCACCTCAACTGGGGCAGTTCCTACCTCGTGCACGACTTTTACAAACGATTCATAAAGCCGGAGGCAAGCCAGCGAGCGCTGGTGCGGGTGGGGCGCATCAGCACCGTCCTGCTCATGGCGGTGGCCGCGCTGCTGGCCCTCGAACTGGACAGCGCCCTGCAGGCGTTTAATATCATTTTGCAGATCGGCGCCGGCACGGGCCTGCTGTTCATCCTGCGCTGGTTTTGGTGGCGCATCAATGCCTACAGCGAAATTGCAGCCATGGTCATCTCCTTTGCCATGGCGCTGTTCCTGGAGTTCGGCCCCTGGCAGAACTGGCCGGCCCATCACAAGCTGCTCACGGGTGTGGGCATCACCACCCTGGGCTGGCTGCTGGTCACGGCCATCACCCGGCCGGCCGATCAGGCTACCCTGGAGCGTTTTTATCGCCTTATCCGACCCCATTCCTTCGGCTGGAAACCGATCGCCCAAAAGATCGCACTGCCCGTCGAAGCCCGGGGCCCGGCCTTGGCCACTGAACTCGCTGCCATGCTGGCCGGAACCTTTGCGGTCTGGGGAGCCCTTTTCACCACCGGCTACAGCCTGTACGGGCAGTGGGGGCAGGCCGCCCTGGCCGGAGGACTGAGCCTCTTGGGCGCACTCTTTCTGATCCTGAACTGGAAGCACCTTCGCGGGCTGGTGGGTTGATCGCTTCCCGGGAAGAGCGATATTGGGTTGCAAACGGAAACCGCGAACCGATGCCAACCTAGCCCGAATAAAACGGCTGCGCCTCGGGCTCGCGAAGTATCAACGGAAAGTCAGGTACCGCGAAGGCTGACAAAAGTCATCCGCCTCCTTTTCCCGCCCCCCTATTTTTGAAGAATAATCCGAAAAAAGACCATGGCCGCAGCCACCCAGGACCTAGGTAAGACTCACCGGCAACCTTCACCGGATGTTGCCTGCTACCACTGCGGGGAAGCTTGTGATGAAACGCATCTGCGTTTCGACGAGAAGTCGTTTTGCTGCACCGGCTGCCAGACGGTTTACGAGATCCTCAATGCCAACAATCTGTGCCGCTATTACGACCTGGACGAAACAGCGGGCATCAGCCTGAAGGGTAAGGCCAAGGCCGAGTACGCCTTTCTGGACGATCCCGAGGTGCGCGAGCGCCTCATCGATTTTACCGACGGCACCTTCACCCGCATTACCTTCTATCTTCCCCAGATCCATTGTGCCTCCTGCATCTGGCTGCTGGAAAACCTGTATAAGCTGAACGAACAGGTACACGAGTCCAAGGTGAATTTCACCAAAAAAGAGTTGTACCTAAGCTATGCCGAAGGCCCGCATGCCTTGCGCCAGATCGTAGAGCTGCTGGACCGAATCGGCTACGCGCCGGCCATCAATCTGGGCGACCTGGACGAAGAATCCCGGCCTCTGGTAGAGCGTTCCTTTTACTACAAGCTGGGCGTAGCCGGTTTTGCCTTCGGCAATATCATGCTGCTGAGCTTCCCCGAATACCTGGGCCTGGACAAGGCGGCCGACTCCTTCTTTTTCCGGCTGTTCGGCTACCTCAATATCGGGCTTGCTCTGCCCGTGGTGTTCTATAGCGCGCGCGACTACCTGCAGAGCGCCTGGCTGGGCTTACAGCAGCGCCAGCTCAACATCGACGTGCCCATCGCTTTGGGCATACTCACCCTATTCGGGCGAAGCCTGTACGAGATCCTCAGCCACACCGGTGCAGGCTATCTCGACAGCCTGGCCGGACTGGTCTTTTTCCTCCTGGTCGGCAAGTGGTTTCAGCAGCGCACCTACCACAACATCTCCTTTGAGCGCGACTACAAATCCTATTTCCCCATTGCCGCCCAGCGAAAGGGGGAACAGCAGTGGGAGACCGTTTCCCTGGACAAGTTGGAGCCCGGCGATGTGATCCGGGTGCGCCACGGCGAACTCATCCCGGCCGACAGCGTCCTCCTTCGCGGCGAGGCCGAGGTGGATTACAGCTTCGTGACCGGCGAGAGCGAGCCGGTACACAAACGGACCGGGGATAAGCTCTATGCCGGCGGTCGGCAAACGGGACAGCCCATCGAGCTGAGCCTCACGCGAAAGGTATCTCAGAGTTACCTTACCCAGCTGTGGAACGACGAAGCTTTCGCCAAAAACCAGGAATCCAACGCCAGCAATCTGGCCAATACGGTGGGCAAATACTTCACCGCCGTCATCCTGCTCATCGCCTTCGGCACCCTGGCCTATTGGCTGCCGCGCGACAGCGGTACGGCGATCCAGGCCTTTACGGCCGTGCTCATCATTGCCTGCCCTTGTGCGGTGGCGCTGGCCATTCCCTTCATTTTCGGCAACGCGCTGCGCATATTGGGTCGGCACCGGTTCTACCTGAAAAATACAGCTGTGATCGAGGCCTTGAGCAGCTTCAGCAGTGTGGTCTTCGACAAGACGGGCACGCTGACCGTCCGCGAACGGGGCGAAGTCGCCTACGAGGGCGAAGCGCTTCGCCAGGAAGAGAAAGCGGCCCTGCTGGCAGCCACCTCGGCCTCCAACCACCCGGCCAGCCAGCAGATCGCCCAACACCTGAGTCGATCGTTGACCGGCAAGCCCCTGCCGCAGCCCGACCGTTGGGAAGAGGTGGTCGGCCAGGGCATCCGGGCTACTTTTGGCAATCTGGCCCTGCGACTGGGCGCTCCCGCCTTCGTCGGCCTTTCGGACACCGACAAGAGGGGCGGCGTTTATCTTCGATTCAACGACCGGCAAAAAGGACGCTTTCAATTGCGCTCCTATTACCGCCCGGGTACGCGCGAACTGATGAATGCGCTGGGAACACAGGCCGAGTGCTACCTCCTTTCCGGCGACAACGACCGGGAGCGCCCCTTGCTGGAGCCTTTTTTTGGTTCCAACGGACACATGAGGTTCGAGCAAAAGCCCGAAGAAAAACTCGCCTTTATCCGCCGGCTGCAGGAGCAGGGCGAACAGGTGCTCATGATCGGCGACGGGCTCAACGATGCCGGTGCACTTAAGCAAAGCGATTGCGGCATCGTAGTTACGGAAAACACCAACAACTTCACCCCCGCTTCCGACGGCATCCTGTACGCCGGGGTCTTTCAGCGCTTTCCCACTTTTCTGCGCTTTGCCCGGCGCAGCATACGGCTGGTGTACGGCGCCTACGGCATCGCTTTTGTGTACAATGTGATCGGTCTGAGCTTTGCCGTACAGGGGCTGCTCTCGCCGGTTATTGCTGCCATTCTCATGCCTTTGAGCTCTATCACTATCGTGCTGTTCGGCACCTTGTCCAGTTCGCTTCTCGGACGTCGGATGGGCCTGTAAAATGCAAGCCTCCCAACATCATACGCACGTCCTTATTCGGAGATGACAAAAGTCACTGAAGTGTCTGAGGTTCGTCATAAGCCTCCCTTCATCAAGCCGGTAACTTGCGGCAAATCCACGGGAGTATGGGCATTCTTTTTCTACTCATTCTAGTCAGTCTCATCGTTGCTTTGGGTTTCCTGGGCGCCTTTCTGTGGGCGATTCGCAGCGGACAGTACGACGATGATTACACCCCTTCCGTGCGCATCCTGCTCGACGACGAGCAAACAGAAAACGATACACCATAAAAAACTGGAAATCTGATGGCACAGATTGAGACCTTTCAGTACGACAACGCCATTGTACGGAAGTTTGCCGTAGCCACCATCATATGGGGGCTGGTGGGTATGCTTGCCGGGTTGTACATCGCTTTTCAGATGTACCTGCCCGAACTGAACCTGGGATTGCCCTACACCACCTTTGGCCGCCTGCGTCCGCTGCATACCAATGCAGCGATTTTTGCGTTTGTGGGCAACGGTATTTTCATGGGCGTTTATTATTCCTTGCAGCGCTTGCTCAAGGCCCCCATGTTCAGCAAATTTTTGAGTGAGTTTCACTTTTGGGGCTGGCAGGCCATTATCGTAGCCGCTGCCATCACCCTGCCGCTGGGCCTGACCAGCTCCCACGAATACGCCGAACTGGAATGGCCGATCGACATTGCGATCGCCCTGGTCTGGGTCGTATTCGGCCTCAACATGTTTGGCACCATTCTCAAGCGGCGGGAAAATCACCTGTACGTGGCTATCTGGTTTTACATCGCTACCTGGGTGACCGTTACGGTGCTCCACATTTTCAACAACCTGGAGATACCGGTCACCATGTGGAAAAGCTACCCGGTATTCGCCGGTGTGCAGGATGCCCTCATCCAATGGTGGTACGGCCACAATGCGGTGGCCTTCTTCCTCACCACTCCTTACCTGGGGCTGATGTACTACTTCCTGCCCAAGGCCGCCAATCGCCCGGTGTATTCCTACAAACTGTCCATCATACACTTCTGGGCCCTGATCTTCATCTACATCTGGGCCGGTCCCCACCACCTGCTCTACACCTCTCTGCCCGACTGGGCCCAAAGCCTGGGCACGGTGTTCAGTATCATGCTCATCGCGCCTTCCTGGGGCGGTATGCTCAACGGCCTGCTCACCCTGCGTGGCGCCTGGGACCGTGTTCGGCAGGATCCCATTCTCAAATTCATGGTTGTGGCCGTTACGGCTTACGGTATGTCCACCTTTGAGGGCCCCATGCTGAGCATCAAAAGCGTGAACGCCATCAGCCACTTCACGGACTGGACCATCGGCCACGTGCATGTGGGCACCCTGGGCTGGAACGGATTCCTCACCTTCGGCATCCTGTACTGGCTCATTCCGAGGCTGTACCGCACCAATCTATTCAGCACCCGGCTGGCCAACGTTCACTTCTGGATCGGCACCCTGGGCATTCTGTTCTACGTCATTCCGCTGTACTGGGCCGGCTGGACCCAGAGCCTGATGTGGAAGCAATTCACGCCCGAGGGCATCCTGAAGTACGGCAACTTCCTGGAGACGGTCACCCAGATTCTGCCCATGTACGTCATGCGCTCCATCGGCGGCACACTCTACCTGGCCGGGGCCATCCTGATGGCCTACAACCTCTTCAAGACCATGGGCCGGGGCAACTTCCTGGCCAAGGAAGAAGCGCAGGCTCCGGCTCGCGTGACCTACACACCGCACAAAGGCGAGCACTGGCACCGCTGGATCGAACGCCGGCCCGTCCAGATGCTGATCGCCGCCACCATTGTGATCCTCATTGGCGGCATGGTGGAAATCTTCCCCATGGTCATGATCGACAAGCAAGTGCCCAAGATCGAAAGCGTACAACCCTATACCCCACTGGAACTTGCCGGACGCGACATCTACATCCGCGAAGGCTGCCTGGGCTGCCACTCTCAGATGGTTCGCCCCTTCCGTTCGGAGACCGAACGCTATGGCGAATATTCCAAATCGGGCGAGTTTATCTACGATCGTCCCTTCCTGTGGGGATCCAAACGCACGGGGCCGGATCTGCACCGCCTGGGCGGCAAGTATCCGCATTCCTGGCACTACAACCACATGAACATCCCGACCAGCACCTCACCCGGATCGGTGATGCCGCCTTATCCCTGGCTGCTGCGGGACGAAACGGACCTGAGTACGATGAGCAAGAAAATCGAGGTGCTGCGCACACTGGGTACGCCCTATCCGGAGGGCTACGAACAAATTGCCGAGGATGATGCCCACAAGCAAGCCAAGATCATCGCCGAGCAGCTTCGCAAAGAAGGCATAGAGGATCCCGAGCTCGAAAAGCGCGAGATCGTGGCGCTCATCGCCTATCTGCAGCGACTGGGCACGGACATCAAGCCCAAGGCTCAGGCCGGAAAATAAACGATTCGGAGAAGCCTGCCCGGGGCGGGCTTCTCCCAACCTGCAAACACCCAACAAGATGTACAAGTATCTGCTCGAAACGGCTGGCAACATCAACTGGATGGCCATTTTTGCCCTGCTCACCTTTGTATTTATGTTCATCATCGGCAGCGTGACCATTTTGCGCTCCAAGCCGGAATACATCGAGAAGATGGCGAACATGCCCCTGGAAGACAACCATCCGCTAACCACAGAAACCTCCGCCAATCATGAAGAATAAAACACCCAAACTCCTTTTGCTGGCCGGCGGCTTTCTGCTGGCCGTTCCCGGCCTGGCACAGGATGCTGCCGGAGCTACCGGGGAAGCCGGAGGCGCCGCCTCTTTTTATTCGGACTTTTTCTCCCTGGGGTTGCTGGCCCTGTCGGCTGTGGTCATCATTGCGGCCCTGGCCGCTATGTTTCAGCTGCTCAATGCCATGATCCGCATTCAGCAGATCAAAATTTACCAGGAGGCCGGCATGGAAGCTATGCTGGAAAAGGTGCAGAAACCGCGCAAATCGCTCTGGGACCGCCTGTACAAGCGGTGGACCAAAGTCGTGCCGGTGGAAAAGGAAAAAGACATCCTTTTCGACCACGAATACGACGGCATCCGCGAGCTGGACAACAGCTTACCGCCCTGGTGGGTCGCCATGTTCTACATCACCATTGCCTTTGCGGTAGTATACATGACGTACTATCACTTTGCCGGCATCGGCAAAAGCTCGGCCGAACAGTACGAGGCTCAGATGGAACAGGCTGAAGCCGAGGTGAAAGCCTATCTGGCCAAGCAGGCCAACAACGTGGATGAGACCAACGTGACGATGATCACGGAAGAGGCAGAACTGGCTGCCGGTGAGGCCATTTTCCTGACCAACTGCGCATCCTGCCACGGCCAGTTGGGTGAAGGAGGGATCGGTCCTAACATGACCGATGCGTACTGGGTTCACGGCGGCAGCATCAACGACGTGTTCAAAACGATCAAGTACGGCGTGCCGGAAAAAGGCATGATCTCCTGGAAATCGCAGCTTCGGCCTGCCCAGATGCAGCAGGTAGCCAGCTACATCCTAAGCCTGCAAGGCACCAATCCGCCCAACGCCAAGGAGCCGGAAGGGGAATTGTTCCAGCCCGAACAGGTGGAAAACCAGGAAAGCATGCAGAAGGATACCACCTCCGCCGATGCGGAGCAGGAAACCTCGATCGGCATGCTGCAAGAATAACCCAAGCGAAAAGAGCAGATGCACAGCAGCAGTGCGTCTGCCTCTTTTCCCAACCTGATGAAGAGTAAGGATTATGAACGAACCCACACCGCAGACGCCGCTCAAGGACACTGAAGAATACCGCGACCACATCTCCACGGTGGACGATCGTGGAAAGCGGGTTTGGATCTACCCCAAGAAGCCGAGCGGCCGATTCTATCGCTGGCGCACCTATCTCAGCTGGGGGCTGCTGGCTTTCCTGTTTGGAGCGCCCTTCATTAAGGTGAACGGCGAGCCCCTTTTGCTATTCAATATCCTGGAACGGAAGTTCGTGATCTTTGGTCTGGTCTTTGCCCCGCAGGACTTCCACCTCTTCGTGCTGGCCATGATCACCTTTATTGTGTTCATCGTCTTGTTCACCGTTGTTTTCGGGCGCTTGTTCTGCGGCTGGGTGTGTCCACAAACGATCTTCATGGAAATGGTCTTCCGAAAGATCGAATACGCCATCGAAGGCGACTGGAAAGCTCAGCAAAAGCTGAACGCAGCTCCCTGGACCACGCAAAAGATCTTCAAAAAGGTGCTCAAACAGGGCATTTTCTTCGCCATAGCCGTACTGGTAGCCAATACGTTTCTTGCCTACATTATCGGGGTGGAAGAGGTCATGCGCATTGCATCGGAGCCGATCGGACAGAACCTGGGCGGCTTCATAGCCATGATCCTGTTCTCTTTCGCCTTTTATTTCGTATTCAGCTACCTGCGCGAGCAGGTTTGCGTCACCATCTGTCCGTACGGCCGGCTTCAGGGGGTTATGCTGGACCAGAACTCCATTGTCGTGGCCTATGACTTTGTGCGGGGCGAACCGCGCGGCAAAATGACCAAGGCCAAAAAAGCGGCCTTCAAGGAAATGGCGGGCAACCCCGTCACCGACATCCAGCAGGAGGTGACGGCAGCCGGCAGTCAGGCAGGGCTTGCCAATCCGTCGGTGCCCGTGGCCAATCGGGAGTTCGGCGACTGCATCGACTGCCACCTCTGCGTCCACGTATGCCCCACCGGCATCGACATCCGGAACGGCACTCAGCTGGAGTGCGTGAATTGCACGGCCTGCATCGATGCCTGCGATAGTGTGATGGACAAGATCGGGCGCCCGCGCGGCCTCATTCGCTACGACAGCTACAAGGGAATCGCGGAATCCAAAAAACGGCTTTTCAACGCGCGCTCCATAGCCTACTCGGCTCTGCTGTTGGTGTTGCTGGGCGTCAACGTTGCCCTGTTCAGTACGCGCACCAAGGTGGAAGCTCTCATCCAGCGCACCCCGGGCATGCTTTACCAAAAGGTAGACGACACCTACATCAGCAACCTCTACAACTATCAGATCATCAACAAGACCAAAGAGGAAATGCCCATCGAGTTTCGTCTGGTGGATGCGGTGGGCCGGCTAAAACCCGTAGGCCAGCTGCCCACGACCGTGCCCAACGATGTCGTAAAGGGCTCCTTCTTTGTAGAATTGGACAAGAACAGTCTGGAAAGCCAGAAGAACAAGCTGGTTATCGAAGTGTATTCAGGCGATCAGCTGATCGACCGGGTCAAGACCAGCTTTTTAGGACCGATAAAATAAGTGCAGCATGAAATGGAATTGGGGATATGGAATTGCCCTGGCCTACACGCTCTTTGTGGCGGCTATGGTCGGCATGGTGATCAAAAGCACGCGCTACGACCACAGTCTCGTAGCCGATGATTACTACGCCAAGGATATTGCCTACCAGGCCCAGTACGACAAAATGGCCAACAGCCTGGCGCTGAAGGAAGACCTGGCCATCCGGCTGGATCGGGACGGCATGATCGCGCTCGACTTTCCGGACGAGATGGGAAAGGTGGAAGGGCAAATTCACTTTTTTTGTCCTTCGGACAGCAAGCGCGACTTTCGGCTGCCGGTGCGAACCAATAGCAAATTCGTACAGCGCATTCCCGCAACCCAACTCAAAGGCGGCTTGTGGCGGATCAAAGTGGATTGGAAAGCCAATGGAACGGCTTATTACACGGAAGAAACACTCTTTTTGTAGATGGCCATCTGGACGGCATTCACCCTGGGTATTGTCGGCAGCCTGCACTGTGTAGGCATGTGCGGCCCCATCGCCCTGGCGCTTCCCTATCAGGCGGGCAGCCGGTGGGCGACAGCCGGCAACGTGCTCCTGTACAATGCCGGCCGAATACTCATGTATGCCTTGCTGGGGCTGTTGATCGGCACCCTGGGAAAAGGACTCTACCTGGCGGGGCTGCAAGCCCAGTTTTCCATCGCCGTGGGGATCGCACTGCTGGCAGCCGTCTTCTTGTCGGTCAACATCGAGTACCAACTCCTGCGCATCCCCATAGTGCTGCGCTTCAACCAGTGGGTTAAGCAGAGGCTGGGAAGCCTTCTGCAAGGCCGGGGTCCGGGCACCTTGTTCGGGATCGGGCTGCTCAATGGCCTGCTCCCTTGCGGATTGGTATACATGGCCGTTGTAGGGGCTTTGTCGACCGGCAATGCCCTGGCCGGCGGAACCTATATGGCCGCTTTCGGCCTCGGCACGCTTCCCATGTTGCTGAGCACCGCCCTGCTCGGGCAGTTCGTCACCCTCAAATGGCGAAGTTACGCCCGCAAGTTGGCTCCCATCGCCCTGGCCGTCATGGCCGTGCTGCTCATCATGCGGGGCGTGAACTTCGACATCCCGCACGACTTCCGCTTCTGGGAAGCCGGCCAGGATGTGCCGATGTGCCACTGATGACTGCGGGCTAAGACCTGCGATGGACTCGAAGAACCTGACCAAATCCAAATACAACATGATCACCACAGACCTGATCATCGTGGGAGCGGGCCCGGTGGGCCTGTTCGCCGTTTTCGAAGCGGGCTTGTTGAAAATGCGTTCCCACCTCATCGACGTGCTGCCCCATACCGGGGGGCAACTCACCGAACTGTACCCCCGCAAGCACATCTACGACATTCCGGGTTATCCGGCCATCCTCGCCGAGGACCTGGTGAACAACCTCATGGAGCAGATGGCCCCTTTCAAACCGGGCATGACCCTGGGCGAGCGGGCCGAGCAACTGGAACGCCTGCCCGATGGCAAATACCAGGTGACCACCCACCTGGGCACGCGCATTCAGGCTCCCGCAGTGGCCCTGGCCGCCGGCATGGGCAGTTTTGAACCTCGCAAGCCCCGCATTGAAGGTTTGGAGCCCTATGAAGAATGCAGCCTGTTTTACCAGGTAAAAGATCCGGAACAGTTCAGGAACAAACGCGTGGTGATCGCCGGCGGAGGCGACAGTGCCCTGGACTGGTGCCTGCAACTGGCCGATATAGCTGCCGAACTCACCCTGGTGCATCGGCGGGTGGGTTTTCGCGGCGCTCCGGATAGCGCCGATAAAATAAAGCAACTGGCCGAACAGGGACGCATTCACCTTTACACCAACACCCAGGTTGTGGATGTGCTGGGCGAGAACGGGCAACTCCGGCAGGTAAAGATCGCCCGCCGCAGCCGGGGCGAAGAATGGCTGGCTGCCGATTACTTCCTGCCGCTGTTCGGCTATTGCCCCCAACTGGGTCCTCTGCTCAACTGGGGCCTGGAGATCGAAGACGGGCACGTGGTGGTCGACCCCAAGGATTACAGCACTCATCTGCCCGGTGTTTTCGCCATAGGCGATATCAACACTTACCCCGGCAAGCTCAAGCTCATCTTGTGCGGTTTTCACGAAGCCACGCACATGGCGCATACCGCCAGCACGATCGTGCACCCCGGGCAGAAACAGAAGGTTGGCTACACCTCGGTGCAGGGCATTCAGGGATTTGACTGAACGCTAGGCTCGAAAATTTATTGCAAGGATTTTTTTGTTTAGGCATCATCTATTCCGTGTTTGGTGTTGTTTTTTTTAGTAAATTTGGAAAGGAGCCAAACTCCCGCCTAACCAAACCAAAAAGTGGTATGATGAAACGAGCGTTAAAGCGCAAATTGATCAAGTCCAGAAATACCCTAAACCACGCTCTGCAACGCATTCTTGCCATCAATCGCCGTCGAAAAAAGCTCAGCACTTCTCCCCAATGGAAATCGCAAGAACAACAGGTGGCTGAAGAATTGCGTCTGCTCAACAAGATCGCTCAGCAGCAAGCCTTGCTGATCGAGCACTACGAAAACAAACTCGTCGAGCAGGTCTAGTTTAGCGTCGGGTCCCCATTTCTTCCTGCACCCGGTTTAATACGGCCGGTATGAAATCGCGTACCTCATGCATGAGGTCCTGAAGTTGGAATTTTTTGGATTCCGGGCCTCCCGGCAGGTTTTGGAGCGAACTGCTGATGATGTGGTACAGGTCCTCCTGGCCCAGGGCCATCTCCTTGTACTTGGCTATGGCATTGTACCATTGCAGGGTCGGTAAGTAGTTGGCATTCATCTGGTATTCCTTTTCGCGCTGCAACAACTGATGCTTGCGCACCACCCGGATCAGTTTGCTGAATTTTTCCTGCTTGAGCAAGGCCTCCAGGTAAGCGGAAAAAAAGATGTGCCAGCGGTAGGCAAACACCTCCTCCTTGTAGGCGCGTAGAAAATTGCCCGCATAGCGCTCTGCCTGATCGTACTGGGCATTGGCATTCAGGCACTTCAGGTAAAAGGCCACAAAACCAATGCGATTGTGCATATTGGCCGTGGCCTTCATTTCCGGATAGGCTGCCCGCATAACCTGCAGGGCCGCTTCGTATTTCCGCTCGCGAAGCAGAACCGCACTCAGGTTGTTCACGTACATGATGTAATCGCTGTTCTTATCCCGGATCGAAAGGTATCCATAGTACTCGGCCTTGTCGTATTCCCGAAACTTGGTGTGCAGCAGGACCCGGTT
This sequence comes from uncultured Saprospiraceae bacterium, assembly GCA_964595955.1. Classification (GTDB taxonomy): domain Bacteria; phylum Bacteroidota; class Bacteroidia; order Chitinophagales; family Saprospiraceae; genus JAJDFU01. The sequence goes on along the minus strand of CAZQSF010000020.1, from coordinate 30,632 downwards.
GCCGTAGTAGTTCAGCAGCAAGCGACGCGAATAGTATTTTCCCGACCGGAACAAGCTGTCGATGTAGTCGAACTTGTCGCGCAGCTTTTCAAACTGGCGGTAGTTGAAGTAGATAAAGGTGAGGCGAACTAAGGCCATGTAGCGATTGAGGCCGTCCATCCGGTCGTCGTAGAAAACTTCGGTGAGCCAGGACTCCCATTGCAGAGATTGGGCTTCGCCCTGACTGTATTGCCCCACTATGTCTTTCGTGGCTTCGTGAAGGCGTTCATGGGTAGCTCGGCACCGATCGTACACGGCCTGCCAGTCCTGCAAGAACCGGTCGACCTGGGCGTGGTGGCGATAGCGCATCCGAATGAGCAAATAATGCCGGTACATGCGCATCAGTTCATAGAACTTGACAAAGTAAAAGCCGGGGCTTGCATGCTCGCGCAAGGCCCGAAGCAATTGCCGTTCTTCCTCTTGGGCGATCAGGTCGCGCGCCAGCTTCTGCTCCATGCCGACGAGCCAGTCGAAATGCTCATCGACATCCGCTGCCCGGAGCCTGTCCTGTATCCACTGTTTGAGGTTGGAGTACTTCCGCTTGTCTATCTGCGTGTCGTACGGAATCCTTTGCCGCTGCTGATGACTGTTGTGATCGATCCGCTGTAAAATGGCGAGTTTGGCCTCGTCCTCAAACTGCTGAATCGACAGCAAAAAAGAAGTTTCGTGGGGAAACAGGGCATTCGCAAATTCAGTAAACTTTTGCAGCTTGGATCGCATGGGCCGCTACAGCTTTCAGGAAAGATAGGTAAAACCAAAGATATACACATCTATATACATTGTTTTTTACTGCCTTCTATTATAATGGACGCCAAGGCATGGAAAAACCTACCGAGACTCGTATATTTGAATTTTAATGGATTAGCCCCAAGAAAATCAAAGGCCGCGAAACTACCCTTCTGTACGTTGTTCGTATGAATCTCTCTTTTCTTGGGGTTACTGCTAACCTATGATTCTTTTAACCTCAACACCATCAAAACGTTTCACATGAAAGACCTGCGAATTTTAACCCTATTGGGTGTTTTTGCCCTCTCGCTGTTCATTTACAGCTGTGAAGAAGATGAAGACTTTATACCAGAGCCGGGCGCTCCCAACCTGAGTTTCTCCACGGCGGACCCCGATTGGCTGAATGGCGATGCCGATGTGATGATTGGCGAAACCTTCGCGGTAGGCCTCAACGGCACGGCCGGCGATGCGGCTATGACCGGCATCACGGTGCTGGAAGACGGCAACCAGATCGATGATGACCGCATTACGGTCAATGGCGATCCCGACTTTGGCAACCCCTACTCCCTGGTAGGTGCAACGCAACAAAACTTCTTCGAGATCGAGTTTGAGATCGTGCCGCACGAAGAGGTCGAAACTCGTACGTACACCTTTGTACTGACGGACGTGAACGGGCTGGAAGACCGGCTGGAAATCGATATCACAATTACGGGCACGCCCCTGCAGTCCACTACCGGCGAGATCATCAACAACGCGGTGGGCCAACAGTTGGGCGGCTACGATCTGGACAACCTGGAAACGGTAAGCGTCGGCTCCCCTGATGCGGATATTGTGGACCGGGGTGTTGATGGAAGTATTGACCCCAGCACGGGCGAGGAGAACTGGTGGGGACAGTGGACGGATAATAGCGGTGCCTCCTCACTGCGTTATGCTGTGGCCGGTACCAATTTCGACGATATCGAACTGGAGGAAGATCTGCTGGAACTGTGGAACAACTCCGCCGCGAACTCCTTCTCCGTAAGTGATGTGCTGCAAGTTGGTGACATCATTCTGGCCGAACGCAGTAACAATTACTACATCATCCGCATAGACGAAGTGAATGCGGTAGGCCCCTTCAGCAACAACGACAACGTCGTCTTTACCATCAAGTACTGATGAGCTTGCCCTCACAAACAAAAAAGGCTGGCCGGAGCATTCCGGTCAGCCTTTTTCTTTGCCTGCTTATATAGATACCCCCCCATCCACGCTCAGCACGGCACCATTGATGAAGGCAGCCTCATCGGAGGCCAGGAAGAGGTAGGCCTGTGCGATCTCCTCGGGCTTGCCCATGCGGCCCAGCGGCGTTTTGTCCCGTATCATCTGGATGACCTTTTCGGGAATGGTCTTTACCATTTCGGTAGCGATAAACCCCGGCGCCACCGCGTTGGCGGTAATGCCCTTGCGTCCCAGTTCGCGGGCCCACACCTTGGTCATACCGATCACGCCGGCTTTGGTGGCTACGTAGTTGGTCTGACCGAAATTGCCGTACAGCCCCACCACCGAAGAGGCACTGAGGATGCGGCCGTATTGCTGTTCGACCATGTACGGGCTTACCGCCTTGGTGCAGTTGAACACCCCGGTGAGGTTTACGGCAATCACCTGATCCCACTGTTCGGCTTCCATTTTCTTGAGCGTCGCATCGCGGGTGATGCCGGCATTATTGACCAGAATGTCAATGCGGCCATATTCCTTTGCCACTTCTTCGGCAGCCTGAACAGCTTCCTGCAAGCGGGTGGTATCTACCTTCATAAACCGCCCGCCCGTATCCCCGGCTACGGTACGGCCCTGCGCTTCGCTCACGTCCCAGATCACCACGCGTGCCCCTTCCTCGGCAAAGAGATGAGCCGTCGCCTTTCCGATACCGGAAGCCCCACCGGTGATGATGGCTACTTTGTCCTTAAGTCTGTGCATTGGATTTGGTTTTTGGAGAAAGGTAACCATTCGGCCTGCATCCCCGGGCGGCTACTCTGCAGCATCTGATGTGGACTATCTCCGGTTGGGCTTGACAATAAAGGATTTAATTAATTGATTATCAATGAACAAGGCTTTTCCTGAAACACGGCTGACTAAGCGGAGGCCAACCCAAGACCGGGGATACCTCGCCAAACTCGCCTCAGCCGGTCTATCCATTCCACTTCGAACTAAGTCAACCCAGCTCTGACAAAACACAAAGTATTGTAAAACAGATCTTTAAAAATGAAAAGAGACTATTTATATGGGTTCAGTCCGGGCTCCGGGCTTTTCGCGAGCCGTTGCACGGGGACTTCATCGACCTTACATTTGTATATAGAGAATTCGATATTTAACTTTTCATCAAAAAATACCTGCCATGGCTACACCCACGAAAACGTACATCGACAAAATGGTCGAGAATCAGAATAAGCTGTTCGAAACCCTGACCCACTACGCCAACGAAGCCGTAGATACCATGGTGCCCGAACAGACCCAGACCGACAAGGCCGATGCCCTCACCCAGGCTTTTGTCAAGCAACCGCTGGAACTCATGGAAGAAATGACCCGAAAGGAAACGATGGAGAAGTTCCAGGAGGATTTCTGGGGCAATTACCAGGCGATCGCCACGAGAAGCATGCAACACTACATGGACCTGTACCAACACACCTTCCAGTACATGCAGGAAGCCATGGGCGGCCAAATGATGGTCCAGCAGCAGGAAAAAGCCAAAAAGCTGAACGACATCGCGCAACATTGCATGAAGGCCTGGATGGACACCACCGTCGAAAACGCCAAGATCGTACAGGAATACTTCAACTAAACCCGGCGATCCAAACCTCCATCTTATGAATAAGCAAGTAGAAGCCTTGTTCGAGAGCCAGAAGCAAGCCTTTGACTATTGGGCGAAAATGGCCGAACAATTCGCTCCCAAATCGGGAACCGAAGCGCACAACCCTTTTACCGACTGGATGGCCAAGCAGCAAGAGTTTATGCAGCAAGCTTTCGGTCAGAGCGCCTCCACGCCGAATCCATCTGATCCGTTTCGCCTGTGGATGGAGTTGCAGCGCCAATATGCCGACAACTGGTTGAGCTTTGTGCGATCAGCCGGTATGCCCGGCATCCCTGCCTGGATGGCTGATACTGACCCGGCCAAGTACGTCGAAGAAGGCATGAAGCAATGGAAAGAGTGGCTTCAACAGGGCCAGGGCTGGGCAAATGCCCGCTTACTGGAGAATATGCCCTTCAACATGCAGCCCCATTTCAAAAATTTCATGGCTTCCACCGAGTTGATGCGGAACTATTGGGAACCCATCACCCGCATGATCGAAAACGGCCTGGTAGACCAAGAGGTCGTATCCAAGTACTTCTCCCGGGACGCCTACCACAACTTCGTCGATAAGGTCATGGGCTTCAAGGCTATCGGCAATGTGAGCGAAATGGTGGACAACATCAATACCTGGTTTGACCGCTACCTGAGCTGGTTTACCCAGGAAGATCAGCAATGGTCTGATCTGGCCCAGCAGTGGAAAAATAAAGTGCAGGAAGGCTGGAGCCAGGGCCATGCCCCGCTCTTTCAGATGGCGACCGACTTGAACAACAGCATGCGCGATCAGCTGCTGCCCTTTTACAACGTAATGGCTCAGGGCCGACAGACCGAGATCGCCAAGCTGACGCGCGACATCCAGTTTGCGTACGTGGGCTTCATCCTCAAGTCAGCCGAACTGCAGACCAAAGCCTACGATGCCGGGCAATACGCCCTGCCGGATACCATCCGGGAGTTTCACGAGGAATACCGCAAAACCAAGGAACTGCCGGATTTCAACACCTTTCTCGATCGCTACATCAACCGGCTGGAAGACACCCTGCTGGAGGTGTTGCACTCCGACGTCTACTCCCAGGTGCAGAGTGAAGTGGCCAAGTCTGCCGCGCAACTCAAGGCCCTGAACGAGAAGGTCCTGGAGTTGACCTTCGAGGATATGCCCTTTCTGACGCGCACCGACGGCGACGACATTGCTCAGGAAACCCATGCCCTGCGCACCAAAGTGCGCCAACTGGAAGAACGCCTGGCTGTACTGGAGGGCAAGGGCGGAAAAAAAAAGAATCCGCCGCCGGCCAACGGACTAAAAACCGATCCTAGGGAAAGCCTTCTGGACCGGATCGGCCGCGCACCGGCCGGCCGCCGCGACGACCTCAAGGCCATCAAGGGCATAGGGCCCAAGCTGGAGGGCATCCTTCACAATATGGGTATCACGAGCTACGAACAGATCAAGCGCATGACCCCGAAGGACTACCAGCTGCTGGATGACATGCTGGATCGGTTTCAGGGCCGGGCCCAACGCGACCACTGGGCCGAACAGGCCGCCAAACTCATAGGCTAAAAACCCAGGGCGCCTCGGGTTCGGATTACCTTACCCGGGCGCCCCAATCGCTCTAATCAAAGAAAACACAAACATGACCAAACAAACGCCTATCAACGATCGCATCCTGGAGCAGGTCGATACCGTTTCCGATGCCATGAAAAACCTGGCCGATGTCCAGGATGTGGACATCGCTACTGCGCCGCGCAGGGTCGTCTGGGAAGACGGCAAGGTCAAGCTCTACCACTTCGAACGGGAGGAAGCCCCCAGGGCCAAGACCCCCGTGCTGGTCTCCTACGCCCTCGTCAACCGCTGGGAAATGATGGATCTGCAACCCAACCGCAGTTTCATCCGCAAACTGCTCAGCGAGGGCGTGGATGTATACCTCATCGACTGGGGCTACCCCACCAAAGTGGACCGCTACAAGACCATGGAGGACTACATCCTTGGCAACATTAACGACTGCGTGGATTTCATCCGGACGGAACACGAGCTGGACCGGATCAACCTCCTGGGGGTATGTCAGGGCGGCACCTTCAGCCTCATCTACTCGGCCATCCATCCCGAGAAGATCAAAAACCTGGTCACCCTGGTGACACCGGTGGACTTCGACTGCCCGGACGGCCTGCTGTTCAAATGGGCCAAAGACATGGACGTGGACGCCATCGTAGATGGATTCGGCGGCATCGTGCCCGGCGATTTCCTCAATACGGGCTTCGACCTCCTCAAGCCCCTCAACAAGACGCGCAAGTACATGGCTTTGCCGGCTACCCTGCGCGACAAGGGCCGGCTGATGAACTTTTTGCGCATGGAGCATTGGGTAGCTGACAGCCCTGCTCAGGCAGGTGAAGCCTACCGGCGCTTCATCAAGGATATGTATCAGAAAAACCAACTGATCCGGGGAGAATTCGTGCTGGGCAGCCATCCCGTGCACCTGGAAAACATTCGCATGCCGGTGCTCACCATCTACGCCAAAGACGATCACATCGTGCCGCCGGAGACCACCAGGCCCATCAATGAAGTGGTGGGCTCCAAAGACAAGGAATTGATGGAGTTTCCCGGTGGCCACATCGGCGTCTTCGTAGGCAGCCGCTCCCAGAAGATGCTCACCCCGGCCATCGCCCAATGGCTGATCGAAAGAGACTGATACTACGAACTGGTTTTAATTTGGTTAGGGCTTGAGTCGGTTGCGCTTCCGCGCAGCCGGCTTTTTTTATCGTGCCCCATCGAAGGGAAGAGACGATAAAAACCGGTCCTGTATCCTACCATCCTACCTTAACGTGAGGTTGGGCATGGCAGATTTCGTAAGGTGATGGTAGTCAGGGCCCAACCTCCCGGTAGAGGGTAGCAGGTAGAGGGTATAGGGACGTCAGCATGTCTTACTAGCATTCTACAATCTAGCTTCTACAACCTGAGGTTTTGACATTCATCAATTTAGCGACTAGCTTCAACTCCAACCTCACGTTACCTTATTTTCCAATCGGAGGGAAGGGACAAGAGTGCAACCCGCACGAACCGAGTGCAGCAAATCAGGATGAAAGCCCGCTCTAATACACGTGCTGCCCTCCGTTAATGGCGTAATTAGCTCCGGTGATGAAGCCGCATTCCCGGCTGGCCAGAAAGGACACCAGATGCGCGATCTCCTCGGTACCGCCCAGGCGGCCTACCGGAATGCCCTGTACGATCTGCTCGCGCACCTTTTCATCTACGGCCATCACCATATCCGTAGCGATGTAGCCCGGGGAGATGGTGTTCACCGTGATACCCTTGCGGGCGACCTCAATGGCCAGGGTTTTGGTGAACCCGTGCATACCGGCCTTGGCGGCGGCGTAATTGACCTGGCCGAACTGGGCCCGCTGCCCGTTGACCGAGGAGATATTGATGATCCTACCGAAACGGTTTTCGATCATACCATGGATCACATGGCTGCAACAGTTGAAAACGGAGTAGAGGTTTGAACGCAGGACCATATCCCAGTTTGCATAACTCATCTTCTTGAAAGCCCCGTCGCGGGTGATACCGGCATTGTTCACCAGAATGTCTACACTGCCCAGCTCGTCCTCGATCTGCCGGATCATGTCGCCCACCTGCTCGTAATCCGACACGTCCGCCCGGTATAGGTGAGGCTCATAGCCGGCCAAAGCCAGGTCGTTCTTCCAGGCTTCCGCTTTTTCGGGAGTGCGGTAGTTGGCCGCAACGGCGTAGCCGTCGTCGAGCAGCCGCTTGACCATGTGCGTACCCAGGCCACCCGTGGCCCCGGTTATCAGCGCAATGCGTTTTCCATCGGTCGTCATATTGAATAATTTTATAGTTACATGCAAATATATAGAAGTGTATATGTTTTTTAAGGTTACAAAAATTACTCCGATACGGGTAAGCCGCTTGACGAGCTGATTTCAACCCAGGAGCAATCCGATTTGACGCTCATTTGACAATTAGGTCCACCCATGCAAATGCCTCAACTTCAGCCCGGAAGCCGGCAAGACTCGTATTTTTGAAAAAAAGTGCCCCCATGCCTACCCTTTTCCCGCCGGCTACTTTGCGCCGCACCTTGTTGCCCAATGGAGCGGAAATCGCCTACCAGCAAGGTGGGAAGGGGCCCCTTCGGCTGATGTACATTCACGGTCTGGGCAGCAATCTGCACGCCTGGCAAAAGAACCTTCCCGCCGTAGCCCAGCGAGCCCGGTATGTAGCCGTAGACCTTCCCGGTTATGGGTATTCGGGCACGGGTGACTACCCCTACACCATGCCCTTTTTTGCCGAATGCCTGGAAGATCTGCTGCATCTGCTCCAGTGGGAAGAGGTCATATTGGTGGGTCACTCCATGGGCGGGCAGATCGCCTTGAACATGGCGCTGCGCGGTCGCGCCCGATTGCGGGGGCTGGTACTGCTGGCGCCTGCCGGTCTGGAGCGGTTCGGAGCAACAGAAAAGCAGTGGCTGCGCAAGATCAACCATCCGCTTTGGTTTCGCCATATGAATGCCGAGCAGATCCGCCAGTCGATTGAGGCCAACTTTTACCGCTTCCCGCCGGATGCCGAAGTCATGGTGGAGCGACGCATAGCGATGAAGCAGGAGCCCCACTTCCCGGCTTACTGCGAGATGATCGCCCGCTGTGTACATACGATGCTGGACCAGGACCTGTACCCCCGGCTGTCGGAGATTTCTCTGCCTACGCTCGTGCTCTTCGGAGCTCAGGATGCGCTCATTCCCAACCGCCTGCTCCACCCTGGCCTACGGCCGGCCCGCCTGGCCCGCCAAGGAGCCGGCCGAATCCCGGGCAGCCGCATGCAGATGCTGGATGGTTGCGGCCATTTTCTGCAGTGGGAATGCGCCGGCCGCGTCAATCAGGCCGTTCTTCGTTTTCTGGACCAATGGTCTTAGCCCCGGGCGGGATCTGACTGGTATCTATTTTTTCGGAGTGGATCACCGGGCTGTTCAGCAATTCCTTTTGCCATTCCGCCTTTCGGTATTTCACAAACTGTTCGGCCAGTTCGTCCAGCTTCAACTCCACCTGATTGCCGCTTCGGTGGTAAGCGAGGATAATGAAGCGAGCCATGTCATCGGGGTAGCTGAGCCCATAGCGTTCGCGGAGATAGTGAGACAAACGCGAACCGCGGTAAAAGCCCCAGTTGTAGGTAATCCATCTGCCAAGGCTGAAATGCAGCTTCCGGGCCGCTTCCAACTCATTAGCTTCCAGGAACTTTTTGCGCGAGTCGCTATCGATGAGCTTATTGAGCTGGAAGAAGGCATCGCCCAGATCTTTGGGGATGTACACCCCATAGAGAGACTCCTGCCGGATCCTTTTCTGATACGCCTGCTCGGGCGATTCAGGCTTGGGGGGCGGATCGCCCTGGGCCAATCCATGAGAAAGGACGACCGTTAGCAGGGCCCAAACAAAGCTGTGCCGAATCATAGATACACCAAGTTTCGCCATTAGAACCGGATTGAGGCCCGAGCTATTGCCCGGCCCTCTAAATCATATCCTGAACAATTACCACCGTATGAGGGCAGCGCCCCAGGTAAACCCGCTTCCGAAAGCTGCCAGGCAAACGAGATCGCCCTCCTTGACCGCTCCCTGCTCTACGGCTTCGCTCAGGGCAATGGGGATGGAGGCGGCGGTGGTGTTGCCATAGCGCTGAATGTTATTCCACACCTGGTCGTCTTTCAATCCAAGCTGGCGCTGCACAAACTGGCTGATGCGTAAATTGGCCTGGTGGGGGATGAACATATTGATATCCTCCTTCTGCAGGCCGGCTTCTTTCAGGGCCTCCTGAATGGCTTCGGGAAACTTCTGTACTGCCATCTTAAAGACGAACTGGCCTTCCATGTTGGGAAAGGTCTGGGCATGGTCCATCATGTGCTGGGTAAGGAAAAGCCCACCGTATTCGACATCGGGATAGCCGAAATCGACCTCCTCGTCCACATGGCGTCCGAAGTGGTACCCCCCATGGCATCCGGGATTGAGGTAAGACAATTTTTCCGCATAGGTGCCATCGGAATGCATATTGGTGGTGAGTATGCCCTTCTTCTCCGAATCGGAGGGTTGAACGACCACCGCCCCGGCGCCGTCGCCGAAAATGACCGTAACGTTTCGCCCGCGGGTGCTAAAATCCAGGCCGTAGGAATGCGTTTCCGCTCCAACGAGCAATACGTTCTTGTACATACCGGTGCGAACAAACTGATCGGCGATGGAAAGCCCGTAAATAAAGCCGGAACACTGATTGCGGATGTCCAACGCCCCGATCTCGGTATGCGTAATGCCCAGTTCGCGCTGCATGAGCACGCCACAGCCCGGGAAATAATAGTCGGGACTCAGGGTGGCAAAAATGATAAAATCGATGTCCTCTTTGGTGATGCCGGCGCGTTCAATGGCCTTCTCGGCGGCTCGGGCGCCCATGGTGGCCGTCGTCTCTTTGAATTTCTCTCCGTAGCGGCGCTCCAAAATACCGGTTCGCTCTTGGATCCATTCGTCGGAGGTATCCATGACCTTTTCCAGGTCCTGGTTGCGCACGACCTTTTCAGGGACATAAAAGCCAATACCGGCAATTTTTGCACGATTCATTTGTCTTGCGTTTTGAGATGGTGTAGGAATTTTGGTTGCGATTATGCGATGAAGGGAAAACCGGGCGTTAGTATAAAGACCGGAAGCTCGCCGGAACACCTGCCTCCCCATCGAGGCCAAAAAATAGGGCCTCAACGGAAAAATAGACCTATAAAGTTGTAATTTTCTTCATTTTCATAGCCTAAAGAAGTATTCATCCGTTCCTATGTCCGAAATCCGTTTAGCCATCGTTGAAGACGACCCCCTGGTTCGGGAGAACCTGGAGATCTTCTTCGAACAACCTCCCGAGACCGAAGTGGCCTTCTCGGCAGGTAGCCTGGAAGACTTCCTGGAACTGGCCGACATCCACCAAAACGTAAACACCGTTTTGCTGGACATTGGCCTGCCCGGCATGTCTGGCCTTCAGGGGATCCGCCCCATTCGACAGCACTACCCCAAGGCCGATATCATCATCCTGTCTGCCTACGAAGACTCGGATAAGGTCTTCAAAGCCCTCTGCGCCGGGGCGGTATCCTATCTCACCAAGCGCTCCGACCTGGCCACCATCAAAGAAGCCGTACGCATTGTACACCGGGGTGGTTCTTACATGTCGCCCGGCATCGCGCGCAAGGTGATCGATCACTTTGCCCCGAAGGAAAAAAACAAAGACCAGGCCCTGACCCCAAGGCAGGAACAGATCGTGCAGGGGCTCGTCGACGGCCTCAGTTACAAGATGATTGCCGACAAGTACCTCATCTCGGTAGAGACCGTCCGCGACCACATCAAAAAGATCTACAAGAAGCTGCAGGTAAACAGCAAAGCCGAAGTCATCCGCATCAAACTGGAAGGCAAGATCTAGCTTCTGAGGAGTTATGTTTGCCCCCGGGCGAGGTTCTTTTCCAGTTCCTCTATACAATCCGTATCTTTCCGTGAGGCTACCCTTTCTGGCCAAATGAAAAAGGTGAACGCGCTTCAACTGAGATTCTTGCTGATCTTGGGCTGTATAAGTGGGCTTCTGCCAACCTATGCACAGCCCCTGCAACTTCCTTACCAATCGTATTCGCTGGAAGAGGGCCTCACCGATCGCGTCATCACCGACATTCTGCTGCACCGCTCCGGTTTCCTCTGGATAGGTACCCCCACCGGCCTAAACCGGTTCGACGGCTATACCTTTCAAAAATACACCGATGAGCCCAGGCGAAAACCGGCCCTGTCGCGCATGGCCATCGACCGCTTGTATGAAGACCGGCACCAGCGGCTGGTCATCCTTTACGAACACAATTTCACCTTGTTCGATCTGTTGTATCCCGAACGGGATGAGATCGAGCGCGTGGACCTCCTTCCCGGACGGGGCGTGCGCGGAAACGCACGGGATGTAGCGCTCGACCGGAGCGGCCGCATCTTTGTGGCGAGCATAAGCGAAGAGGGAACACATATTTTTCAGTACGATCAAACCCTGGAGGAAAAGCTCTTCTTGCAGGAGTCTCGCAAACTGGTGACCTCCGACCTGGACCTGCTCCCGCTCTCGGACTCTTCCTTTCTGATCAATGACGACGAAAAAGGTCTTCGCTGGTTCTCGCCGGAAGGCGAACTCCTCCAGACCTTTTCCAAGGCCGATTTCGATACCCTGCCGCCCGGGTCGAATTTTCACCGCAGGATCAACTTCCTGTACGAGGATTCCCTGAAGCGGGTGTGGATGTCGACCAGCAAACCCGAACGCCTGTTCCTGCTGGATACCCTCAGCCGGCAATGGCGATGGTTTTCCCCCCTGAACAACGGGCGTCCCATCCGCAGGGTATGGGAGGACGAATCGGCCAACCTGCTATTCGGCATCGGTCACGGAGTGGGTGAGCCGCCGCAATTCGAGCGCCTTCTCTGCCTGCAATCGAATGGCCAACTGGCTGATCTTTCCTACCTGCTTTCCGGAGCCGACGGCTTGTCGGCGGTGCGCGCCAAGAGTTTTTTCAGCAATGTGTTCATGGGTACCGGCCAGGGAATGATCAGTATCCAGAACAACCGCTCCAAGATCAGCGCCCTGCTCAGTCAGCCTCAGGGCAATCCCGGCGTGCGGCACGACATACGAGGCATCTGCCAAAACCCCACCGCACAAGTGTTTTTCAACACCCTGCAAGGCGCCTGGTACCGCTACGATCCGGTGACGGAAGAACTCGACAGCCTCCAACTGCGGCAAGCCGGCAGGGATGCCCCCTCGGAGCCCTTTTGCGGTGGCCCCATGATCCTGGATCGTTCGCGGGATTGCATCTGGAGTATCAGCTGCACCGATGCCCTTTCGCCCGGCCTCTATCAGCTGGACCCCAATACGATGGAAAGCCGCCGGTTCGGGTTTTATCACGCCCTGGCAGACCTGAGCCTGGACGAACGCGGTCGCTTGTGGGTAGTGGCCGAGGAAGGCTACAACCGGGGCTTGTTGCTCCAGTTCGATCCGTCTACGGGTAGTTTTCTGGAATTCTTCGACGAGATGGATCAAAATCCCCTGCGCAGGGCCAAACCCTATTTTGTGGAGGCTTCCGGCGACAGCCTGCTCTGGATCGGCACCAATCGAGGATTGTTGCGCATACGCATGGATGAGCGAAAAGCCGATTGGATGGCCCTGCACGACGAAGTAATGGCCACCCGCGACTATCAGGTGTTTACCATGCACGCCCAGGGCGACTCGCTACTATGGCTAGGTACCAACAATGGGCTCATCGCCTATGTGCCGGGCAAGGGGGTATTGGTCGAGTTCAATCGCCAGCAGGGGCTTCCTCACGAGAAAGTCTTTGGCATCCTGCCCGCAGAAAACGACAACCTCTGGGTAAGCACTTACTACGGTCTGTCTTACTACGACCAGGCCAAACAGCTCTTTCGAAATTTTTTCCGTGAGGACGGATTGACCTCCAACGAGTTCAGCCCCAACACCTGCCTCAAGGGGAATGGCGAAAGCTATTTCTTCGGCAGCCCCAACGGACTGAACGTCTTCTCCGACAGCGACTTGCTCGTAGACGCCCCCACCCCCAAGGTGGTACTCACCAAGGTGGTGCGCTACAATCCGCAAAAAGGCGGCCTGATCACGCGAACGACCAACCTTTCCGACCTGGAGCGGCTAACGATCTCCCCCAACGACACCTACTTTCAGCTCCACTTCATGCTGCCTCTGTACGACCGTCCCATTAAAAACCAGTTCAAGATCAAACTGGAGGGCTACGATAAGGACTGGAACTACCTGGGCAACACCCCCATCGCCAACTACACCAAACTGCCCAGCGGCCGGTACACCCTCCGGGTGAAAGGGGCACCCCCCAATGGAGTGTGGAGCCAGGGTGCGCTTCGGGTCGAGATCAAGGTGCGGCAGATCTGGTATCGCACCTGGTGGTTTCTCATTCTGGCCGCCCTCACGATCATCGGCGGCATCTACCTGATCCTGCGGCGACAGCTCGAGCAACGGCTCAAGGTAGAGCGTTTGCGCACCAAGCTCTCCTCGGATCTGCACGACGAAATGAGCGGCTTGCTCAGTGGTATTGCCATGCAAACGGACATCCTGCAAATGCAGGTCAAGGAGGACATCGTTCAGGAGCGGCTGCGGCGCATAGGCGAAGTGAGTCGCAAAGCCATGGCCAAAATGAACGACGTCATCTGGTCCATCGACTCCCGCAAGGATAAAATGGAAAACCTCATCGAGCGCATGCGCGAACATGCCGACGACATTCTCATGCCGGTGAATGTACACTACAACCTCGAATTGCACCGGGTGGACCCCAGCGTCAAGATCCCCTTCGAGATCCGGCAGGAACTGTATTTCATCTACAAAGAGGCCATCAACAATGTAGCCAAGCACTCCAACGCCAGCGAAGTGGCCATCGTACTGGAGAATTCCGGCAAGGAGTTCGTGCTAACCGTTGCCGACAACGGCACCGGCCACCCCAACACCAAGTCGGTCGGCAAGGGCCAGGGCCTGAACAACCTCCAGATGCGAGCACAGCGAATCGGTGCCGACCTGTCCATCCAAAACGGCCACGGATTTACCATTCAGTTGCGCATGCGGCGCTTCACCTGACCCTTACCCCATCAAGATGGGGTTTTACAGAAGCAAAGGAGAGCCTACATTTGTAAGTGTAGAAAGGAAAAAACTAACCCTGGTTAATTCTTATTCCTTCCTATTCACCTATCAACAAGAAGCGTGTTTACTTTCAAGGGGCTTCCCACTCCCTCGGGAAGCCCCCCTCGTTTTTTAAGACGCTTCCTCTCCAGGTTTTTCGGCATACTACGGTTTGAAAAATAATACCGCTTCCTAGTGGGCTAAGTTTTTAATCAAACCCATCCGGAAACGGTATGCGATGTTTTATTTTTTAAACCCGTATGATTTACCTTTCACCGCCAACGCGCACTCTAGATCGTGAAGGACTACTACGCCATTCTGAAAGACTATTTCGGCTATTCTTCGTTCCGCCCCAAGCAGGAAGAGGCTATACGAAACGTACTTTCCGGAAAAGACAGCCTGGTGCTGCTTCCCACCGGCGGCGGCAAATCCCTCTGCTATCAGATCCCGGCCCTGGCTATGGAAGGCACCGGACTGATCGTCTCCCCCCTCATCTCGCTCATGCAGGATCAGGTGACGGCCCTTCAACAATTGGGGGTGCGAGCGGCTTTTCTGAACAGCACCCAGTCTCCCAATGCCCAAAACGAAGTGGTTCAGGCCTTGCGCAAGGGGAACCTCCAGCTCTTATATGTCTCTCCGGAAAAAGCGGTAAGCCCTCCGTTCCTCTCCCTGTTGCACCAGGCTCCGCTTTGCCTGATCGCCATTGACGAAGCCCACTGCATCTCTGCCTGGGGGCACGATTTCCGGCCGGAGTACACCCAACTCAGCGCTTTGCGGCAAAACTTCTCCGGTCTGCCTGTGGTCGCGCTCACCGCCACCGCCGACCCGACCACCCGGCAGGATATTGTACGCCAATTGGAACTGCGCGAGCCCGGGGTATTCATCTCTTCGTTCAACCGGTCCAATCTTTTCCTGGAGGTCCGGCCCGGGCAAAAGCGCCTGGAGCAGATCCTTCAATTCGTTGAGGCGCGCCCCGACCAGCCGGGCATTGTCTATTGCCTCAGCCGGAAAAGCACCGAAAAGCTGGCTGGCAAACTACAGGCCAAGGGCGTGCAGGCACACAGTTATCACGCAGGCATGCCGGCTTCAGAACGCCAGCGCGTTCAAAACGACTTCATCCACGACCGCATCCAGGTGATCTGTGCCACCGTTGCCTTTGGCATGGGAATCGATAAGAGCAATGTGCGCTGGATCATCCACTACAACCTGCCGAAAAGCATAGAAAACTACTACCAGGAAATTGGCCGCAGCGGCCGGGACGGCGCGCCGGCCGAGGCCCTTTTGTTTTACAGCTTTGCCGACGTTTTACAGCTGCAGGAAATGCTGAGCCGAAACGCATCCTCACAGGAGGATATCCAACAGCTCAAGCTAAACCAGATGAAGGCATTTGCCGAGTCCCTCGTTTGCCGCCGGCGGATCCTGCTCAACTATTTCGGCGAGCCCTTTTCCCAAAACTGCGGGCACTGCGACGTCTGCCGCAAACCGCCCGAGCGATTCGACGGCACTATTCTTGCCCAACAAGCACTTTCGGCCGTCTACCGCCTGCGGCAGGAGGCCACCCTCACCCAACTCATCGATGTGCTCAAGGGCAGCGCAAAACCGGAGATCCGGAACCGGGGCTGGCACCGGATCAAGACCTTCGGGGTTGGCCGCAAGGTGGCTTACCCCGACTGGCAGTTCTATCTGCAACAGCTCGTGCAGATGGGCTACCTGCAGGTAGACCTCGGCCGAAACCGCCGGCTGAAGCTCAATCCGTCCAGCAAAGCCGTTCTCTTTGACAAGGAGCCCGTGCAACTCGTGCAGCGCACCGCCCTGGCGGAATACAAACAGCGAGAAAAAGAACGACTCACCCGTAAAGCCACCCAATCCGATGCCTTGTTCGAAAAGCTTCGACAATTGCGCAGGTCGCTGGCTCGCGAGCAAGGCGTGCCGCCCTACGTGATCTTCAACGATGCAACGTTAAGGGCCATGGTCGAACACAAGCCCCTGAGCCCGGAAGAACTGCTGCGCATTCCCGGCCTGGCAGCAGCCAAGCTGAAGCGGTACGGCACCCCCTTCCTGGATGCCATCCGGGAGTACGTGCACGAACACGGCAACCAGAGCCGGGACGGATCCTCGCGCAGGCTGAGCGTACAATTGTATCAGGAAGGCTATACCCTGGAAGAGATCGCCACCCGGCGAAAGCGCAACCTAAACACCGTTGTGCAACACCTGGCAGCCGCCCTGGAAGAAGGAGAATCGCTGGACGTGTCGGCCCTGGTGCCCGCCGAACTGCTGGAGAAGCTGGAAAAAGCCCTGCCCTACCTGGAGAAACCCATTCGGCTGCGCGCCCTGTACGAATACTTCGACGAACAGTACGATTACAACAGCCTTCGGCTGGGGCTTTCCCTCCTGAAGGGGCAAGGTATGGCCGGATAACCGGAACCTGTCGGATCCCGCTTGAGGCAGGGTCCGCTCACCTATTTACGGTTGGCCTCGTCTGCCTCGGCGATCCGGTTGGGGTAGTCCGTAATGATCCCGTCCACTCCCATCTCCATGAGGGAACGCATAGCCGGCACTTCGTTTACCGTCCAGGGAATGACGCGAAGCCCCTGCGCATGCGCCTGCTTGACGATCTCCGCAGTGAGCAAGCGGTAATTGGGACTGTATACATCAGGCGTTACGCCCAACAGCTCCAGTTGCTTGGACAACGGCTGCCGGTTGGTAACCAGGTACACCATCTCTACGTCGGGATACAGGCGATCCAGTGCCTGCAAAACGCCCGGGTCGAAGGACTGAATCGATACGCGCTCTTTTACCCCCGTCTTCTCCACATCGGCCATGACCCCTTGTACGAACTCCTCGGGAGGCGGCACAAAAGCATTGTACCAATCCCGACGGCTCTTGATCTCGATATTATAACGCGGCTTGGAGCGCCCGGTCTTTTCACAATGGGCCTCCACCGCCGAAATCATGTCGGTGAGCAAGGGCTTGCTGACCGCCTGGGCCTTTTGTTCGGGAAATCCGCGATTGCCCCGCCGGCCACAGTCGTACTGGCGAATGCTGTCGTAGGGCATGGCGAACAGATTGAGCCCCAAAGCTTCGACCTCGCTAACCGGTTCGCCGTTGGGCTTGGTACAGATCTCAGCTGACATGTAGGGCTCGTGCGAAACGACCACCTGCTTGTCGGCGCTTACCACCACATCCAGCTCCAGGGTGGTCACCGGATACTCCAGGGCTTTTAAAAAGGCGGGAATGGTGTTTTCCGGGGCTAAACCACGGGCTCCCCGGTGGCCTTGCCAATCGAATCCTGCGGATTCGCGATTCGGATTTTGTTCGGAAGCACACATACTTATGGAAACAGAAAAAAGGGATACCACAACGAGTTTACCGAACTGACGCATCATGAAAATTTCCTGATCTTGAAGATAAAGACCTAAATTAGTGTGTAAAGTAACGTGAAAAAGCGCATTTGCTCCGTACGAACGGTACCCAATTTTTGGGCAACCCGGCGAAGAGGAGCAAGCTAAACCTCAGAAAAATGCTCCGGAAAACGCTCTGGGTACTCATCCTGACAGGGATGGGTTTATCGGTTTTTGCGCAAGGGTCCAATGAGGTTTCAGATTGGAAATCTCGCCTGAATGAAAACGGTGGGGTCGAACAGATCGATCTGCGACTCAAACTGGCCGAAGCTGCATTGAGCAACAGCCAATTCGACCAGGCCGAGGACTATGCCGATGCGGCCCTGGCAATTGCTGAAAAGGAAAATCGCCTGCCCTACATCGCCAGAGCCCTCCATTATCGAGGCAAAGCCCGGTTGCGCAAGTCCAGAGAAAAGCGGGCCATTCGCGACCTGGAAAAAAGCCTGACCTTGCTGCCGAGAGACAAGCAGCTCGAACTTCGCCGGCAAAACATCGAGTTGCTGCTTCGCGTTGCCCGTTTGCGCGGTCGCGACAAGGATATCGAGTTCTGGCAGCAAGAGTTGGCCCTATTGAACAGCCGCACCCAGGATCCATCCGGTTTGGCAGAACTAAACCCGGGAACACCCAGGCTGGATGAAGAAGCCCTCTCCCGCATCAAATCGACGACAGCGGAGTTTGAGGCCACCATCGAAGATCTGAGTGAAGAACGCGCCCTGCTGCGGCGAACGGTCAATGATCAGGCTGAGGCCATCCGGCACATGAGCGAGGAGCAAATGCGCCAGGAACTGCTGCTGGCCCAGCAAAAGTCTATAGTGGATTCTCTTTCCATCCGGGGCCTGCGCAACTCGCTGGCTTTATCCGAGCAGAACCTGTTGCTCGAAAAGCGCAATCAACAGCGAAACTTCTTTCTGGGCCTGGCTGGGGTCGCCCTGATCATAGCCCTGGGCCTGCTTTCCCGCTTCCTGTCCATTCGAAGTCACAATCGCGTGCTGGAAGAAAAGAATAAGATCATCGAGCGCGAACGCGAACGCTCCGAGAACCTGCTGCTCAACATCCTGCCCAAGGTCATCGCCGACGAACTCAAGCAGCGGGGAAGTGCCCAGGCGCGAGAGTACGATCTGGCCAGCGTGTTGTTTGCCGATTTCGAGGGATTCAGCAAGAAATCCAAGACCATGTCGCCCGAAGAGCTGATCCAGGATCTGGATTACTGCTTCAAGGCCTTCGACGAGATCGCCACCCGGCACGGACTCGAAAAGATCAAGACCATCGGCGATTCCTACATGTGTGCCGGCGGGCTACCCCAGCCCGACCCCCAACACCCCTACCGCATGGTGGAAGCCGCCCTGGAAATGCAGGCCTTCCTGGACGAGTGGAAAGCCGAGCGACAGGCCGAGGGCCGGACTTTCTTCGAAGCGCGCATAGGCATACATACCGGCCCACTCATCGCCGGGGTGGTGGGCGCCAAAAAATTTGCCTTCGACATCTGGGGCGATACCGTGAATGTGGCTGCCCGCATGGAAAGCAGCAGCGAGGCCGGCCGCATCAACATTTCGCAGGCCACCTACGATCGCATCCAGGACCGCTTTGCCTGCTCCTACCGGGGCAAGGTGCCGGTGAAGAACCTGGGCGAGTTCGACATGTATTATGTCGAAGCCAACTGGTCGCCGGCCGAATCCGGGGAAGAAAAACCTGCGGAAGGTGCGAAAGCTAGGTGAATCCCGTATCGCCATCCCCTTCCTGCACCCTGAAGGTTGCCGGTAGTCGCTCGGCGAGCGCCCGCCCGATCAGATATGCCCGCTGCTGGGGCCGGGAGTGCAGAGCCGGCCAGGTCCGGGATCGCATCCGGCGTACCAGCCCTTCCTGAAAGGTGGTAAAAAAGTCGGCCTTCCAGGCCATCATCATCCACCGGATAACCTGCACGGCTGCATCCGGCCCGCCATCGGCCCAGAAGGCGTAGGGCAACTTGAGATGCCCGTCGCGCAGGGTGAAGATCAGAAAGGACAGCAGGCGGCCGTCGGGCGCATATACTTTCACCCCGCCCTGCACAAACTGCCGGGCCTGAGCCGAAAAGGCGTACCGGCGAGCGAAGTCATCGGGCCGGGGAGTCTGCAGGATCCATGGGAATTGCAGCATCCAGTTGAGCTCTTCCCGGTCGCGCCGGAACAGGTCGGCTCCCCTGTGCTCGCGAAAAAAGGCACTCACCTCTTCATCGACGCGATGGACGAACTCTAGGCGCAGCTCGCCCAAACCGGGACGGCCAAGCAGTAGCCAGCGCAGATCCAGCACGGCATTGGCGAGGCGGTCCAGTATGCGCAACAGCGGCCGGATCCGGGCAAAGAAGGAATGCCTGGGCGGCAGCAGCAGGGCCAGGGCCGAACGCAGGTACCAGCGCCGCCCCTCCAGCCGGGTCAGATCGGCAAAGGCACCCAGCTTGTCGTAGAGCCGCTTGGCCGGAGCAGTGAATTCGGTAGCCAGCAGGCGCCCCGCACAGGCATCCAGCGCCTTCTCCACCAGCTGCCGGGCCATGCCCTGCCCCCGCTGATTCTCGTGCACCCAAATGCAGCTCATCCAGGAAGCTTCCTGAAGATTGCCGGTGCGATCTTGAAAACGATCGGGCAGTAAGCCGAGATAGCCCGCCAGCTGTTCCCCCCGATAAGCCAGAATGAGCAGGACATCCTCCGCACCGGCCCGGGGATTGGCGATCTGCGACTGTGCCCGGTGGCGGCTGATGGGCAGATGGGGCATGCGCCGGTAAGCCTCCGATTCGATGAAGGCGTCCAGTTCGCGCCGGTTCAGGAGTTCCCACCGGATCATGCGCGCCGGATTTGGTTCTTGCCGAATGGTGCCCGCAGCAGGTGATACAGCAACTCGCCCTGAACGATCTCCCGGGCGCTCAGCGACCCCACCTCCATCGGAATGCGCTGCAGATGTCGTGGATTGATATCCCGCTTCAGGCCCGCCGTACCAAAGCTGAGATCCATTTCCGCCGGCTCCGCGTACAAGCGCTGAAAGAAGGCGGCCGATACCCCATCGTCGGTAAAGGGGAAGGCAAACAAGCGATCTGTCGCTCCAAAGCGGCTCCGGATCCAGGCCAGGCTTTCGCGGGTTTGGCGCAACTGCTCCTCCAGGGTAAGCGCTGCGTAAAGCGGGTGGTCCAGGCTGTGAGCTCCCAGATGGAAGCCCCCGGCCTTCAATTGCTCCGCCTGCCGGCTGCTGAGGTAGGGCTTTTGCTCATCCAGGTATTCGGAAAAGGAAAAGCCCAGGGTCCCGGCCAGCTGGTCGAGCACATGCCGGTCCGCATAGGAAATGCGCAACAGCAGCTCCCGGGCCGAACCGCCCGAAAAGCTCCGTTCCTGGAGAAAGTTCACCGCCCGGGCTTCCAGGCCGGTATCCCGCGCTATCCGGTCGATCAGCAAACTGGCCTTGCAGCGAAAGAAGAGCGCCCGATTATCGAGAAAGGCGGGGTTGAGAAAGCATACCGCGGTCAGGCCGGTTTCCTGCAAAATGGGTGCTACGACCTCCGCACATTCGCGAAAGCCGTCGTCAAAGCTGAGGAGAAAGGCAGGCCGGTCCGGCGAGCGCCCAGCGGCCAGGCCGGCCTGCAGATCGCCCGGCCCGATGGGCTGAAAATGGTCGAGAAAAAAAGCCAGGTCTTCCCGAAACCGGTCAATGCTTCGCACCGGATACAAATGCCGGATATGGGGCGGAGGCTGATCGCTCACCAGATGGTAGAACGGAAGGATCAACCCCTGGCCGCTGACCTTCAGCAAGCTGGGCAGGGGGAGCAGCCTGGCCACTCCCCTCGCCTGCCGGAGGAATACGCTTCGATAGCCGGCCATGGCGGCTAGGACTTCAGCTCGGCGTAGTACTGATAGTAATGCGGTATGGTCTCTATGCCCTTGTAGAAGTTGAACAGCCCGTAGTGCTCATTGGGCGAGTGGATGCTGTCGCTGTCCAGCCCGAAGCCCATGAGTACGGACTTCACGCCCAGCACATCCTCGAACAAGGCTACGATGGGTATGCTGCCGCCGCCCCGGATGGGAATGGGCTTTTTGCCGTAGGTCTTCTCCATGGCTTTGGCTGCCGCTTGGTATTCGGGCGTATCGGTGGGTGTCACCACCGGCTCGCCGCCGTGATGAGGAGTCACCTTCACCTGCACAGAAGGTGGCGCGATGCGCATGAAGTGCTTGGCGAACAGCTCGGTGATCTTGTGCGAATCCTGATTGGGCACCAGCCGCATGCTGATCTTGGCATGGGCCTCGGAGGGCAGCACCGTCTTGGCCCCTTCGCCGATGTAGCCGCCCCAGATGCCGTTCACATCCAGCGACGGGCGGATGGAAGTGCGCTCCAGGGTGGTGTATCCCTTTTCGCCCCGCACGGCGGCAATGTCCAGGTCCTTCTTATAGGCTGTCTCGTCGAAGGGCGCCTTGTTCATCTCGGTCCGTTCGGCATCCTGCACCTCCAGCACATCGTCGTAGAAGCCCGGGATGGTGATGTGACCGTTCTCGTCGATCAGGGAGGCGATCATTTCGCTCAGCACATTGATGGGATTGGCCACCGCGCCGCCGTACACGCCCGAGTGCAGGTCGCGATTGGGCCCGATCACCTCCACCTCCACATAGCTGAGGCCGCGCAGCCCTACGGTGATGGCCGGCACGTCATTGGCGATGATGGCCGTATCGGAAATGAGGATGACGTCGCTGCTGAGCTTGTCCTTGTTGGCCGCGCAGTATTTGCCCAGGTTTTCGGAGCCCACTTCCTCCTCGCCTTCGTACATGAACTTCACGTTGCAGGGCAGGGCGTCCTGTGCCATCATGGCCTCGAAGGCCTTGACGTGCATGTACACCTGGCCCTTGTCGTCGCAGGCGCCGCGGGCGAAGACGGCCCCGTCCGGATGGAGCTCCGTTTTCTTGATCACCGGCTTGAAGGGACCGCTGTCCCACAGTTCCAGCGGATCGGGAGGCTGCACATCGTAGTGGCCGTACACGAGCACGGTGGGTTTGGCAGGGTCGATCATCTTTTCCGCATACACGATGGGGTGGCCGGCAGTGGGCTCCACGACGGCCCGGTCTACGCCGGCTTCGCGCAGTTTGTCGGCCAGCCACTCGGCGGCTTTGAGTACGTCCGGTTTGTGCTTGGGGTCGGCGCTGATGGACGGGATGGACAGCCACTCCATCAGCTCCTCCAGGAAGCGCTCCTTGTGCTCCTGAATGTAGTTCTGTACGTTTTCCATGAGGAAGGGTTGAGTTTGGCCTGAAGATAGAAAAGTTGGGTCAGATCAGATGGGTGTCCAGCAGCTGTTCGATCTGCTCTTCGTCCAGTCGCTGGCTGAGCTCGCCATCGTAGGCAAAGGAAATGCGACCGGTCTCTTCCGAGACGACGAAAGCCGCCACATCGGCCCGCTCCGTGATGCCTACGGCCGCCCGGTGGCGCAGGCCCACCGTAGTGGGCAGGTTCGGGTTCTCCGAAACGGGTAGGATGGCCGAGGCCCGCTCAATGCGACTCTTTTCCAGGATCACGGCCCCGTCGTGCAGGGGGCTGTTCTTGTTGAAGATGCTCTCCAGCACCCCCTCGCTCAGCACGGCGTCCAGCACCACACCCGAATTGACCAGCCCTTCCAGCGAAGCTTCCCGGCTCAGTACGATGAGGGCGCCGGTCTTGCGGCGGGCAAAGCGCAGCAGCGTCTCGCGGATGATGCGCTTCTGCACCTGCCGGGCCTCGGACACATCGAGGTTGCGGTCCAGAATGCGGCCCAGCACATTGGAGCGCTGCCGCAGCGTGGTGTTGCCCAGGAACAGCAGGTAGCGCCGCACCTCCGGCTGGAAAATGATGAGGATGAGAATAATGCCCACGCTCACAAACTGGTCGAGCACCGCAAAGAAGAGGTCCATCCCCAGCCGCCCCACCAGCCACCACAGCACGTACATGGTGAGCAGCCCGATGAAGATATTGAAGGCAATGGTGCCCTGCAGCAGCTTGTAGATCTGGTACATCAGGTAACCCACGATCAGCACGTCCAGCACATCCAGCAGGGAGACCGGCAAGAACCCAATCTTGAACAGCAGCAAGTACGCCATGGCTAACGAAGATAGAAAGTTGGTCGTAAAAGGCAGGCAGGGCAGCGCAGACTAAAGACTAAAGACTAAAGACTCAGGACTAAGGACTAAAGACTAAAGACTCAGGACTCAAGACTCCCCCCAGACTGCTCCAAGTACCCTATCTTTGCCTTATGAAAACCACCAAACTCGGTTTGCAGCTGCCCACCGACCCGCGCTGGGTGAACCTGGCGGAAATGGACCTGGGCGAGATCCTCACCGATCACGCCTATTGCGAGCAGAAAGCGGCCACGGCCTGCATTTCCCTCATCCAGGCCTATCCCGAGCGGGAGGAATTGGTGCGCGAGCTGGCGCCCGTCGTCACCGAGGAGTGGGGCCACTTCCGGCTGGTGCTGGCCGAGCTCGACAAGCGGGGCCTGCCCCTGGGCCGCCAGCGCAAGGACGAGTACGTCAACGCCCTGCTGCAATTCCAGCGCAAGGGCGGCCGGGCCGAGGAGCGCCTGCTGGAGCGCCTGCTCACCTGCGCCCTCATCGAAGCGCGCTCCTGCGAGCGCTTTCGACTGCTCTCCCTCCACATCGGCGAGGAATCCCTGCGCGACTTCTACCATACCTTCATGGTGGCCGAAGCCGGCCACTACAAGCTCTTCATCCGCCTGGCCAGGCTGTACTGCGGCGAGGAGGCCACCCGCCGGCGCTGGGCCGACTACCTGGCCTACGAAGCCACCGTCCTGGAAAAGCTGGAGGTCCGCGGCGACCGGATGCACTGACCCCGGAGCATTCTCTCTCAAAACGCACGGAAAACCAATTCCCCACCCGCTTCCAGTTGTACTACATGGCGGTGGTTGGAGAAGGGATTCAGCGGCGTCCAGTGGCGGGCGTAGTGCAGGGTGACGGGCCGGCCCAGCAGCCCGGCCTGCAGCGCATCCAGATCCAGGCCCTTTTCCAGGCCGCGGTTGATGTAAAAGTGCCGCTCATCCCCGGCGATCCAAAGGGACAGGTCGCGCACGCCCGTTTCTTCCAGGCGCAGCAGCTCCCCTTCGGCCTCCCCGCAATCGGCCAGGGAATGCACCGAGATGGGGCGCAGGGCCAGGAACAGGAACAAGAGCATACCCGGGATGAGGATGTACAGGAGGATCTTCGCAAGTCGCATACACTGTTTTTTTTTACTAACGCAGCCCAAACTTTTGAAGTCTTGGAGACTTCAAAAGTTTCCTCGGGCTATCCCGGCAGGCCCGTCGCCTTCAGATGCTGACAAAAAAAACCGGCGACCTTCCCACCAAGGGTGCCAGCCGCCGGATTTTTCGATGTATTTGCCCCGAAAGGCGGGATAAGCCTCGTACTGACCTGGCACACGCCCGAAATCCCTGAACTTCGGGCCCCGGCCTACCCAAGGGCCAGTTCCGGGTGAGACGGAAACCGTTGTTGTTGTTCCTGTTGTTCGGATTGTTCCTGTTGCGGTTCGTCACGCGGCTGTTGTTGTCGTTGTTGTTCCAGGAGCCGCCACGAAGCACGCGGATGCCGAAACAGGCTTACCCCTTTTCCTTTGATCCTCCAATAGGTGTTGTACTCCAGTCTTTGGGACTGGCCAAAACGGATATGCCCCAGCCAACTGTTCAGGCTTGCTTCGAGATGAGCTGCCTCCACCTTGCCTTCTGCGAAGGCATCGAGCTTTTTGCTGATGTACCGCCTGTGGCGGCGAGCGTTGCGTTTTAATATGACCCGGTATTCCGGAAAGACCCGGAATCCCAAAAAGGGTACGCCCCTTCCAACCTGGTGAATGTGGGTTTTCCTGGGATGGACGATCAGCCTGAGCCGTCGGGCCAGGTAATCCTCCACCTTTTCCCTCCACAACCAGAGGTCTGTTTTCTCCTTTCCGAAAAGCACGAAATCGTCCACGTAACGGATATAAGCAGGCACCCGGAGCTCTTCCTTGACAAAATGGTCGAAGCGGTTCAGGTACACATTGGCCCAAAACTGGCTGGTGAGATTGCCGATGGGCAGCCCTTTCCTCCGGTGGAGTGGCGTAAAAAGATCATCGCCGGGAAAATAGACCTCGTGCGGCTCCTGCGGATTGGACTGATCAATGATCCGGTCGATCAGCCCGAGGGTGTCCCGACAGCGGATCTTCCATCGAATTTCTTCTTTCAGAATGCCATGGTCCAGACTGGGAAAGAATTTCCGGATATCGCATTTCAACACGTAGGGAAAGCGACGGGCGTATTCCTGGTAGCGCAAAATGGCCCGCTGCGTTCCCTTTCCCTTTCGGTTGGCATAGGAATCGTGAATGAAACTACGTTCGAAAAGGGGCTCGATCACCCGGCAGAGTGCATGGTGTACCACCCGATCCCGGAAAGGAGCAGCGCTGATCATCCGTTTTTTCGGATCCCGGATGTAGAAGGTCTTGTACCTCCCCGGGCGGTAGGTTTTCTCCCGCAATGCTTGCTGCAAAAGCAGTAGGTTTTCTTCCAGGCGGAATTCGAAACGGGCCATGGCAGCCGTGTATTTTTTACCTCGTACCGCCGCCTGAAAGACCCCGATCAGGTTGTCCCAATCCCAGACCTCATGATATAAATGCCGATAGGTTTTCATACTTTTTACCGAAAATGGACCAGGCCAAAGAGACCGTCGTAACCAAAGCCTACAAGCTGATCAAATACACCATTCCGTTGCTGGAACTGATGCCCAAAAAGCAAAAATTCCTGTTGGCCGATCGGATTCAGAATTTACTCTCCGACAACCTCGAACTGCTGCTGGAAGCTTACTACGCCCCCAGGGATGAGAAAAAAGAAAAACTCCAAAAAGTCAATATCCAGCTGGAAAAAACCCGCTATTTCTTTCGATTGGGCTACGATCTGGGCTACTACAACTCCAACCGCTACAAGGAGTTTGCCACCCGTATCAATGAAATAGGAAGAATGGTCGGTGGCTGGATAAAGGCTTTAAATTAAAAAAACGTCGCCCTTCGGGCGACAAAAGGTAAAAAGATCCAAGGGTTACTTGTACCGGGCGAGCCGAAAACCGAGGTTGTAGCTCCGGAGATTCTGTGAGGTACCAGTAGCGAAGCGCAACGCGGGTGAGCCTGGGATCGTCGTCCCAAGAACCGCCCCGAAGCACGCGGACATTACCCGACACCGGCCCCCGGGGATCGGTCACCGTAGAGTCCGGGTATTCCCCATACCAGTCCTGGCACCATTCCCACACATTGCCGCTCATGTCGTATAATCCAAGCGCATTGGCTTTCTTCTGGCCAACCGGATGCGTTCGTCGCACCCCGTTCAGTTCACTATTATCTCTATACCAGGCTACTTCATCCGGCTCATCACTGCCGCTGTAACGAAACGGGGACCTGAACGTCCCTCCCCGGGCGGCATATTCCCACTGAGCCTCGGTAGGCAGACGAAAAGCCTGTCCCGCCGCTTTCCGAATAGCCTGAAAATCCCCCTCTGTGTCGAACACATATGCGGTATCCAACCCGAATTGCTTACTCACCCAGTTGGCATAAGCCGTCGCCTGATACCAGTTTACATTTACTATGGGATTATCCCCCTCCAGCCCCCAGCCGGGAGAAAAATCCCGGATGTCTTGACCGGTGGCTCGGCAGTACAAGGCAAACTGCCAGACCGTGGTCTCCGTGCGGGCGATCTGATAATCGCTCAAGATGACCGTATGCACAGGCTGCTCGTCACCACCGCCCTCTTCGCTGCCCATCTCGAAGGAGCCGCCTGGTACGGCCACCATTTCGGAATAATACCGATTCAGATACTTGGTGTAGATACCCGCATCCAATTCTTGTAAATAAGCCCGGATCCGATACCGGTCCGCCTCCGACCAAAAGACATCCGCCGAATTCAAGGTGGATTTCCCCAGGTTCGGTAGCACCAACTGCAGTTGGCGCAGGTACTCCAGCGCCGCGGGTATATCATTCGCCTCGGCATGCAGGAAAGCGAACTCGATATATTTTTCGATCAAAAATTCCAATTTCTGTTCGGTTTGCTCGAAAGCTTTCAGCTTTTCGGCCGCAGCCTCGTACTGCAAGTTCAAGATATCTTCCTCAATCAATCCACTCAGAAGCTGGGCTACATCCCGCAGCGCCTGTTTGGTTCGCGCCTGTTCAGTTACCAGGTTCTGCAAGGCTATACTAGCGCGTCTTTGTTCAGCAATTGCAACGGATGCGCTACTATCTGCCCGCGTTTTTTCCATTCGGGCTAGTTGGGCAGCCTTGTCAGCATTTAGGGCAGCTATTTGGGAAAGACTATCCTTTTCCTGGGCAATTGAGGCCTGTCGTTTCGCTTCTTTTGTCGCTTTTTCGGCTGCTGCCCACTGCTGCCGCACCCAAAGCCCACCGGCTACAGCTCCTGCCAGCAGCGCCAAGCTCAGGAAGACCACCCCCAGCAGGCGCCGGCGGCGCAGTCGTTCCCGGCGTTCTTTTTTGGCCTCCAGCACCGGCTCCACCAGGGTGTCGTGGCTGAGCTCGTAGGTATAGCCCTCGCCCAGGCGGGAAGGCTCCATGCGCAGCAGGTGGCTGTCCACCAGTTTTTTGAGCAGCTCCGGCCCCACCTTGTATTTTTCCAGGATCTGCCCCTCGGCCATGGGCGTGCGGGTCTTGTCGCTCTCTACCACCAGCCCCTCCTCGATCAGCCGGCGGGCGGCGTTCTGTTCGTTGGGGCTGCCCAGGGCAGCGATGCGGTCCTGGTAGTAGTTGCCCAGCAGGTCGTCCAGGTCCCCCAGGTCATCGGCGCCCAGAGTAGTCAGCTGGCCGTTGGCGCGCTGCACCTTTTCCTCAAAGGACTGGCAGAGGATCTGCAGTTGGATGCCTTCGATGCGGCCCTCCCGGTCGGCCAGCTTGCCGATGATCTTCTGCAGGGCATCGGGGCTGTAGGCAAAGGAGGGGGTGTCGTAGTCGCCCTCCATGCCGGCCGGCAACACGATGGCCTGCCGGGCGCCCTCTTCGCTGAGCGGCTGCAGCAGGTAGCGGTTGCGCTGTACATCGGGCAGGTAGGCGGCCAGGCGGTCCAGCAGGTGAATGCGGTCGGAGCGGATGGAAAAAGCGACCCGCAGGTCCAGGGGGCGGTACAGCTTTTCCTGGGTGGCCGCATCGGTTTCGATCCCGGTGGCGGCCAGGAGTTCCCGCATGCGCTCCACCCGGTCGGGCACCCGGCCGGCCAGGGCTTCCGCCAGCTCGCGGGCAAAGGCGGTTACCTCTTCGGGCGGATAGGTGAACAGTTCCTCAAACTGATCGAAGAGCAGCACCGGTACGGTCCCCGACCGCTCCCGGTATTGCAGCAGGTGGTACCAGAGCGAGTTCTCCTCCGGCGGCATGAGGCGGGCCAGGTTCTCCTCGGTATCCCCGGTGGAAAGGACGGCCCGGGTGATATCCAGCGGGCCGGCTTCGGACCGGTAGGTGCTTGCCCCAAACCGGACGGATAGCGGAGTGAAGCCGGCCGTCTTCAGGCGGGGGATCACTCCGGCATTCAGCAGGGAACTCTTCCCCAGGCCCGACTTGCCGTGCAGCACCATCAGGTCGTTGAGCCGGATCTCGCGGAACAGCCCGCTCACTTCCTGCTCCCGCCCGTGGAAGAGGGCTTCCTGCTCGGTGGAGAAGGGCTTAGTGCCGGGATAGCGGTTGCGGCTCATGCGGTCAGGGCTTTTTCCACCTTGCCCACCCCTTCGATGAGCCCGTAGATCACCTTGGCGAGGTCGGCCCGGTCGGTATCGTTGGCCATGCCGCCCACCACCAGGCCGTTGAGGCGGTTGTATTCGCCCTGCCGGAACATGATCTCCGTCTTCAGTTCGCCCAGTTGGTCGCCCCCTGCCTCCAGTATGGGCCAGAAGAGGTTCAGCGCCTGCTGGTACTTACCCTGCATGAAGAACTGCTTCACCCTGTCGATTTCCTCCCGCATGGTCTGCCGGTCCGCCGGCGCTGCAGCTCCGCTGCCCTTGAGCAGATCGCCGCATTGGGCGAACAGGTCCGAGATGAAGGCCTCCGCGTTCGGGTTGTCGGGAATGAAATGGATGTTGAACTGCTGGTTGACCTTTTCCATTACCTGTTTATCGGGATGGCTGGCAAAACGCTCCAGCACTTCCGCCTTGTCGGTGATGTAGGTCAAAACCTGCAGCAACAACTGCAGGTACCATTTCTCGAAGGGCATGCCGAGGAAGATGAAATGCTCCATTTCATTGAGCAATCCCTTCATTTCGGGGGCCATGCTCTTGCCCTCAAAGACCGATTTCAGAAAGTCGAACAGATCCTTGTGGGTAAGCACCAGACTGGACTGTTCGTTCAGGTCGCCCAGCATGTTGTAGATCAACGGCTTCTCCATCGTTGGCTCCCCAAACGGCCGATAGGCGACCGACCTGTGGTAAAAATCGTACTGATAGGGCAATCCTTCCAGATCAAAAGCGGCCTGGAGCAGGTCGTGGTGGCTCAGGTTGACGATCATGCGGAAGGGGATGCGGGCGATCTGCCGCAGCATGGCATCGGGCCGGAACAGGTACGAATCCTCTTTTTTGTCTTTTTCCGCCTGGTAGCCCTCCCGCAGCTTGAGCACGAATTTGTGGCGGGCAGGACCGTCGCGGAAAAGCAGGAAGCCGTCGTCCGGAAAAAAATTCCGGATATGGGGATGCGGCTGCACATTGACCTGCAGTTGCTCGTAGAGCTGATCCCGCAGGGACTGATCCGCACGGGTCCGGTACGACAGCGGCCCCAGGAAAAGCACGCTATTGCCCCGTTGCAGGGCGCCCAGGGTATCCGACCAGGTAAACGGAGAGGACATGTGGGGTTAGCCGGTTTTGATGAAACAAACGTTAAAATATGCAAACTCCCGGAATTCGTTCCCTCCTCGCCTCCCGGCTTACTCAGCCCAGGCCACAAACTTTTGAAGTCTTGGAGACTTCAAAAGTTTTGTTGGGTAGCACCTATCCGC
>CAZQSF010000019.1:19084-49937 GCA_964595955.1 uncultured Saprospiraceae bacterium | reverse complement strand
GTCAGCATCTAAGACCCTGACAATTGCAAAATTTTGTGTACCCAAATTTGGATACGGATAATAACAGTAAGAATTGAACTGTATTATCCCTAATTGTCTGATTTACATAGCTTTGCAATTCGTCAGCCCTCCGGGCGGAAAATTCGATGAATTTTCCGGGTTAATTTCACCATCTTAATCACGGTATGAAACACCTGGCTTTTTTCATAGTGGTTTTTTTTCTTTCCGCATTCTTCAACCAGGCACTGGCCCAGTCGTATTTCTCCATCGAGGACAATAACAGCTGTACCTTCTACGAACAGGAAAGGATAAACGGCGGGGTTGCGTACGGCCATGCCCGTAGTTTGGAAACAGAAGAACAGATTCAGCGCATCCTGGATGCGGTGGGGCTACCGGCTAATTTCGAAATCAAATCGGCCGATGTGCGTCTTGCCCTTGCCCTGATCCAAAACGGCAGGCGGTATATCCTGTGCAATCCGAAATTCATAGAAGGCCTTCCGGAAGGGAGCCGCGAATTCTGGCTCAGGGTCGCTATTCTGGCCCACGAGCTAGGTCATCACCTGGAAGGTCACTCTCTGGGAGTTGGCGGCAGCAGGCAAGCCCTTGAACTGCAGGCCGATCAGTTCTCCGGTTTCGCGCTGGCCAGAATGGGTGCGACCCTGGAGCAGGCCCAGGCGGCTGTGCGAAGGGCCTCTGAGTCCGGAAGCCCTGTCTATCCGCCCCGCAGCGCCCGCTTAGAGGCCGTGGCGCACGGATGGAAACAATATGCTGAAATGCAGCCTGGAAGCAGCAAATCGCTGGATGAAGCCGAGCCGTTGCCCCCGCCCCCACCAAGAGGAAGTGTTACCGACCACGGTATGCCCATACCCTCATTTCCCCTGCCGCCCCCCAGGCCCTCGGCCAGCTATGTATTGCCCCCGGCCTATCTGAGCAGTGCGAGAACCTTGGGGCAGATCGATCAACAGCTCTCCCTTGCGGTCGCGGCCTGTGGCTATATCGAAAAGAGCTATTTTGCTGTTCCCAGCGGTTTTGCCATGGCTACCCTTATGGAGCAGATCGATCCCAACACCGCGGCACCCCTTCCGCCTCCCGATCGCTGGGACCAGAAGGTGGGCGAACTGCAATCCTTCAGCCTCAAACAGTATCTGCAGGCACTGGTCTTTGGGCACACGGGCAGCTTCCGCGTATTCGTGTTTGTCGTTACCCCGGTGGCATTCACGTCTACCGGGCGTACGCCCACTCAGCAGGAGTCCGAGGCCTGGCTGCGGGAAGGGCTCAACAAACTTCCCGCCCGGATACGCCACATGCCTTTTACAGATGATCACCGGTGTACGGTACTCATCTACGAGTTCGAGAAAAAAGAAGGCGACGAACCCCGGTTTGTGGAGCGAAGCCGTTTCTCCAGCCGCACCCACCTGGAACGGGCGCGCATTTTAGAAGCTTTGGCCAGGCCCTGACTTGCGCATCCATGGGATAAAGACCTATCTTTAAGCAAATTCCCGACGAATGAAAACCCTGCTGTGCTTTCTCGGAACTTTTGTGCTGACTCTTTCGGCGAGCGGTCAGGAATTGCTCCCGATCAAAAAAGATAACAGCTGCAGCTACTACGGGGAGGATATTGCCGATGACGTGTACGGATTTGCCAGCAGCAACGAGGCCGAAGATGCCGTCTCGGAGATCGTGGACGCGGTGGGCCTGCAAAAGAACTTCGTCATCAAGGCCGGCAATGTACCCAATGCGGTGGCTACCATGCAAAATGGAAAACGCCTCATCATTTACAGCCAGGACTTCATGGTCAAGCTCAAGCAGAAGACCGGCAGCAAATGGGCAGCTTACGGTATCCTGGCTCATGAAATCGGGCACCACCTGAATGCCCACACCCTGGAAGACGGCGGAAGCAAGCCTCCTCTGGAGCTGGCAGCCGATCAGTTCTCCGGCTTCATTCTGGGAAAAATGGGCGCCACGCTGGACCAGGCACAGAGTGCGATCAACGCCAAGGCCAGCACCCGGGGAAGCAGCACGCACCCGCCCCGCAGTGCCCGACTGGAGGCCGTAGCCGTAGGCTGGAACAAAGCCAAGGAGCAAATGGGCGATCCGGGCAGTGCCATGCAACCCGGAACCAGTCCGAGAATAGAGCCGAAAGACTCAAAGCCCGAAACAGAACCGGATGTCAAAGAACTGCAGGAGCTCATCGAGGCCTACTCCAAAGACGACAATTCCGGAACCCCCACCTCTCCTACTCGCTCGGGATCCACCACCACCATCACCATAGGCTACAGCGGCGACCAGTACGGCTGCTATCTTCCCGTCAACATCAACATCGGAGGGGCTTATTTCGCCCCCCAGGGCAATCGCTACATGGTTTCCAATATACCGGTAGGCCAGCAGCAGTACGTCATCCAGGGTACGATCAACTGCGGGGTATACGGTAGTTGTACGGCCTATGGCGAGGGAACTCTTTACGTCCAACCCGGAGCTACCTACTGGATCGTTTGGCAAAACACTTCCGTAGGCTACTGCTCGATCGGCCTTCAAAGCGGTAACTGATGACTGGGTGCAAAATCAAAACCCTCCTGTGGGCTGTGATCTGGCTGATGGGTTGGTCGGGTACGGTCAACGGTCAGGACCTTCATTTTTTGCTCGTCGCGCCCCAGAGCGAGCCGGCCTGGCAAGCCGACCTGCAAGGCCTGATGCAGCAGGCAGCCCGCACGGCAGGCCTGAAGCTGGAATGGCACGATCTTTCGAAATATCGGTCGGCGGAAAAGCTCAAAGCCAAGATCGATGCGATACGAGGCGATGAAGCCGATCGATACTGGTTTTACTATTCCGGCCCGGCCCGGTACAACAATGAAGACCTGCTGGAAGACTTTCCCTTTTTCGAATTGGGCGGCGAACGGATCTTTCTCAGCCAGATCCACCACCAACTGCAGGCGGCGGCGCACCGGCTGGTGATCACCATGGTTGACGGGGCCAATGATCGCTCCGGTCTGATCGGCCGCTTCGAGACCCGAAATGACCTGGACCCGAAGCGCATGCGCAATTTGCTGGATGCGCGCGGCGACCTGCTTCTCACCGGCTTCTCCCGGTATCAGACCTCCAGCTATCATCCGCGGCATTGCGGGGTGTATTCCTCCGCCTTTTTCCAGGCTCTTCAACACGTGGGGAGCCGTTCGTGTGCCTACGCCCCCATCTGGGCCGAGGTCTTGTACTTTGCTGATCACTACACCCGGGAAATGCTGAAAAACCTGCGCAAAGAGCAGAAGAGTTATTTCAACCTGAACATCGACGGGCACGACTTCCCCGAGGGCATCCCCCCTCACGGTTTTGATTTTGAGGCCGATCGTCGCCTCTCGTACGACTATGCCTTGCCGCAATTCCCCTTGCCGCCCCCCCGGCCTTCGGCTCGTATGGGGCTTCCACAGCCCTATTTTGCGGGATCCAGAACGCTGGGCGATGTCGATCGCATCCTCAACGAGGCCATTCGCAAGTGCGGCTACCACGAAAAGAGCTACTACGCCGTGCCGGAGGGCTTTGCCCTGGCCACCATCATGGAACAAATGGACCCCGCCACGGCGGCATCACTACCCCCGCCCGACCGCTGGGAAGCCGATGTGTCGCGCCTGGAAGACTTCGACCTCCTGAAGTACTTGCAAGCCCTCGTCTTTGGAGAAACGGGGAGCTTCCGGGTATTCGTCTTTGTCGTAACCCCCGTGGCCTTTTCCACCACCGGTTCGCCCGTCGGCAAGGAAGAAGCCCGCGAGTGGCTCACCAGCGGCATGAACAAGTTGCCGCTTTCGCTGCGCGAGCTTCCTTTTACCGATGAGCATCAGTGTACGGTCCTGATCTACGAATTTGAGCAGCGCGACAATGGCGAGGCCCGCTTCGTCGAGCGAAGCCGCTTTCCCAGTCAGGTGCATCTGGAAAGAGCGCACCTACTCGATTATCTCGTAAAGCCCTGACATGAAAGCACTTTCTCTTACGCTTGCCCGGCAACGCCTGTTGCGCACAGCGCTCATCTTTGCAGCCATTTTGCTCGTACTCTTGCTGGTGCAGACCCTGGCCGGCAAGCACGGACAACAAACCACCGGCGTTTGGGCCTGGGTGCTGGGCCTTTGGCTGCCCTTGCTGTTCGCGCTCTTCGGCATGCAATGGCTGGATGCCGACAACCGGCGAGCGGATAGCCAACTCTTCGGACTCACGCGGGGCGGCTTGTGGATCTACGGCCTCCTCTTCTTGGCCATCATTCTCCTGCAGCCCCTCCCGGCCCTGTCGCTTTCGCTTTACGAACTCCTGACCAAGGCCGCCTTTGGGCTGGTGCCGGCCTTGCTGCTCTTGCTGGCACTCACCTTCCGCATCTTCCTCAAACCCAGCGGATCGGCCCGCGAAACCCTGGAAGTGCTTCCCCCCGAACAAAAAGAGCAGATCCTGGCTGATTTTCAGCCCGTCGCCCTGCAGGTCCGACGGAAAATAGCCGACAATCAGGTCGGGAAAGCGATAGACGAGTTGCGCACCTTTTGTGCGGATCACGGGCTGCCCGACGATGAACTCCTTCTGCTGCAAAGCCAGTGGAACAAGAACGAAAAGCTTCGCCGGCTGAACACTACCGACCCCAAAACTGTAGATCGCGAATCCAACCGGATCGCTCAGGCCCTCCTGGACGGCATGGATGAGATCCTGCCCTAAACTAATCCCAGCCCGCTTCCGTTTTTTAGGTATTTTACCAGGCAAAGATCCGAACGGGTGAACGTACTGACGCTGGAACAAGTGAGCAAGA
Organism: uncultured Saprospiraceae bacterium; assembly: GCA_964595955.1. Lineage (GTDB taxonomy): Bacteria > Bacteroidota > Bacteroidia > Chitinophagales > Saprospiraceae > JAJDFU01. Next base: position 45,163 of record CAZQSF010000019.1, on the reverse strand, counting down.
GCTATGGGGAAAAAGTCCTTTTCGCCGACTTGTCGTTGCAGATCAACCGGGGGCAGAAGATCGGCCTGGTAGCCAAGAACGGGACCGGCAAGAGTACCTTGCTGCGCGTAGCAGCCGGCCTGGACCTGCCGGAAGGCGAAGGGGCCTATGTGCATATCCATCGCGAAATTCGAATGGCCTACCTGGGGCAGGATCCCCAATTTTATCCCGAACACACCATCCTGGAAGCCGTATTGGATTCCGACAACCCCCACATTCAAGCCCTTCGGGCTTATGAGGAAGCGCTCCTGCATCCCAGCCAGACCGAAGCCCTGCAGAAGGCCAGCTTGCGCATGGACGATCTCAAGGCCTGGGACATGGAAGCCCGGTTGAAAGAGGTACTCACCAAATTGCGCGTGAACGAACTGGAACGACCGGTGAAAACCCTTTCCGGAGGGGAGAAAAAGCGGCTGGCCCTGTCCAGAATCATCATCGAAGAACCCGACTTCCTCATCCTGGACGAACCGACCAACCATCTCGACCTCGATATGGTGGAGTGGCTGGAAGACTACCTGGCCCAGCCCAACCTCAGCCTGCTGATGGTCACCCACGACCGCTATTTTCTGGAACGGGTATGCGATCAGATCATCGAGTTGGAAGGGGGAAAGCTCTATCGCTACGCAGGTAATTATTCCGACTTTCTGGAGAAAAAAGCGACGCGTCACGAAACGGAAAGCGCCGAGTTCGAAAAAGACCGCAAACTCTACAAAAAAGAACTGGAGTGGGTCAGTCGCATGCCCAAGGCCCGGGGCACCAGGGCCAAATCCCGGGTGGATGCCTTTGAGGACCTGAAGGACAAACTCCAGAATAAGCAGGAACATCGCGAGCTGCAGATCGATATCAAGGGCCAGCGACTCGGCAAAAAGATCCTCGAGGCCCACAACATCGGCAAGCGCTACGGAGATAAGGTGCTGGTAGAGGGCTTTTCCTACAAATTCAAAAAGGGAGAACGCGTCGGCATCGTGGGCCCCAATGGGGTGGGCAAAACGACCTTTCTGAAACTGCTGACCAAAGAGGTACGCACCGATACCGGCAAGGTGGTAGTGGGCGGAAATACGGTGTTCGGGTACTACACCCAGTCCGGCATTGTACTGGATACCGACAAACGCGTCATTGACCTGATCCGCGACATCGCCGAGTACATTCCCCTGGAAAAAGGGCAAAAGCTAACGGCCGAACAGCTCCTGGAGCGCTTTCTTTTCGACCGCAAGCAGCAGCAGGTCTACGTGAGTAAACTCTCCGGCGGGGAACGGCGCCGACTCTATCTGCTCACGGTTCTGATGGAAAACCCCAACTTTCTGATCCTCGACGAGCCCACCAACGACCTGGACATCATCACCCTGAACGTACTGGAGGAGTTCTTGTTGGACTTTCCGGGCTGCATCCTCATTGTATCGCACGACCGCTATTTCATGGACAAGGTGGTCGACCATCTGTTTGTCTTTGAAGGCGAGGGAAAGATCCGCGACTTCAACGGTACCTACAGCGCCTTCCGGGCACGACAGCAGGCCGAGGAACAGGAGCGCAGGCGGCAACAGAAAACAGCGGAAAAGAACAAGCAGCCCGGCAACTCCGCCGCCCCTTCAGGTCAGAAACTGAGTTTCGAAGAAAGGAAAGAGCTCAAGCGGCTGGAAAAAGCAGTGCAAAAGCTGGAAGCCCGGAAAGAGGCCATCCACCGGGAGTTTGCCGCCGGCGAACTTCCTCCGGACCGGATCGCAGACTTGTCGCGCGAACTCGACCGCCTGGATCAGGAGATCTCCGAAAAGGAAATGCGCTGGATGGAGCTGGCCGAACTGGCCTGAGTTGAACCCGTCGCCCCCGGCTATGTGTTAATGATTTTGGGCATTTGCCCTAAGCATCAGTTACCATACATTCATGAAAGGATCATTTCGCCTCATAAAAGCATTTGGCATTCCCATAGAGATCCACTGGACCTTTCCCTTACTCATTGTCTGGATCCTGTTTACCGGGCAAGAACAGGACGGCAACTGGAACAGCCTGGTGTGGACCTTGCTGACGGTGCTGGCGCTGTTCACCTGCGTCGTCCTTCACGAGCTGGGCCATGCCCTGACGGCTCGCCGGTTTGGGGTAAATACACAGGACATCATTCTGTCGCCCATCGGGGGCGTAGCACGCCTGGACAGCCTGCCCGAAAAGCCGATCCAGGAGTTTTGGGTGGCCATAGCCGGCCCTCTGGTCAATGTAGCGATCATTCTGCTGCTCATCCCCTTGCTCTTGCTCTTTCCCGAAATGTGGGCCGCCCTGGAAGGAGCTGCCGATCCCGAAAGCAATTACATCAACGATCAGTTCTTCCGCAAGGAGCTTTTTATCCCTACCCTGGTCCTGCTCAACGGCATGTTGGTCGTATTCAACCTCCTTCCCGCCTTTCCCATGGACGGCGGGCGGGTGCTTCGCGCTCTACTGGCCATACGCATGGACCGGGTAAAGGCAACCCGCATAGCGACCCGGGTCGGACAAGGGCTGGCCGTGGTTTTTTTCGCCTTCAGTCTCTGGCAGTTCAACCTGATCCTCGGCTTTATCGCCCTGTTCGTTTTCTTTGCGGCCACCAACGAGTACCGCTATGTGCGTTCAACCCAACTGATGAAATCTTTGCACATCGGCCAACTCCTCCCGCAACCGCAAGCCACGCTTTCCCCCGACGACAACCTTCACGAAGTGATGGACCTCATGCAACAAAGCCATCAACGCCACTTTGCCGTACTGGACGGCGAGAATGCTTTTCGAGGAGTGGTAAACGAGGAACGCGTTCGGAACACCCTGAAGCAGAACGGACTCGCCCCACATCAGGTGCGCGAAGTGATGCAAGCCCCTACTGCCGTCGTGCCCGTTGATTATCCCCTGGAGGACGCCTTCCGGACCCTTGCCTCCAACGACAACGTATTGGCCGTGACGGATGGAAATCAGATCATGGGCGTCGTGGATTACCCCATGCTGGAAGCCTTTCTAAGCGATCGAGCGAAACAGAAGGGCTAGGGGGCAGGCTCTCACTCGATCCCCAATTTGGCCTTCACCAAGGGCAGAAGGTCGTCGGTTTCGCGCACAAAAAGGATGGAGTTGAACATGGATGTATTGAAAACCATGATATAGCCCTCTTCCTTTGCAACTTCCTCTACCGCTTTGATGACCCGCTCTTCGATCGGGCCGAGGAGTTCCATTCGCTTTTTGCTGAGCTTTTGCTCCATCTCCTGCTCGTAAGTGGCGATTTCCTGCTGCTTTTCGGTCAGCTCTTTTCGCTTTTGCTCTTCCACCACCGGAGCCAGGTTGCCCGCCTGGGCATCCGCCAAAAACTGCTCGGCCTCCTTGCGAAAGGCATTGGCCATCTCCTGGCCTTTGGCCGTGAGTTCCTCCTGATAGGCCTTGAGTTCCTCATCGGCCGCCTGGGTCTCCGGCATGAGCTCCAACAGGTTGCCCACATTGAGGTGGGCGTATTTCTGAGCCTGTGCGGGCAAAGCGAACAGCCCGCACAAAAGCAACAATCCAAACAATCGTTTCATGCAGAAAAATTTTTGCAAAGGTACAATTTAGCCCCTCTCCGAAAAGGGGGGATGCGCAAAAGAGAATAGGAAAGATCGGGCTCGTCTTGTAATTTTAAAACAATTTGTTTTATTTTGCTCATAACGATGTCATACACCATGGGAAAAACGACCAACCATCAACGCTCCGCCGCCGCCGGTTTTTGGCTCCGGCAAGTTCGGATCCAGCTCAGGCGCGGGCTCATCGCTCTGCTGGTATTCGCCGGCCTGGCGGCGCACCTTCGCTACCGCGATCTGCAGTGGACCTTTGTCAATCAAATACCGGCTAGCCCACTTTGGGAAATTACGGAAGTGTTGAACTGGAGTCAACAAGAACCGGTGGCCTTCCAAGGCGGAGAAGACGCCCCTCCGCCGGAAGTCACCAACGTATGGCAGCTCATCGGTGAAGAGGAAAAAACACCTGAAACGAAGGCTGAGCCCCCAGAACCGCCTCGCAACGTATCCGTCCAACTCGGTTTTGGCACCGGTTCCGTTTCCGACAAGACGAGGAACAACCGGCTGGCCTATGTGAAAAAATATGCCTCGGTAGCCCGTCGGGAGCAGGAAACATACGGCATACCAGCCAGCATTACCCTGGCCCAGGGCATTCTGGAAAGCGTCTGCGGACAAAGCCGACTGGCCCGCGAAAACAACAATCACTTCGGGATCAAGTGTTTCTCCCGCCGTTGTGCAAAGGGGCACTGCACCAACTTCGAGGATGACCACCACAAAGACTTTTTCAGGAAGTACGGCAGCGTTTGGGAAAGCTACCGGGCCCATAGCCACTTGCTCAAAGGGAAGCGATACAAACACCTGCTCCGGCTGGATCCAACGGATTACAAAGGATGGGCCCACGGCCTTAAAAAAGCGGGATATGCTACCGATAAAGCGTATGCTGAAAAGCTCATCCAGCTCATCGAAGACCTGGATTTGCATCGCTACGACCGCCAGCCATAGCCCTGCATCGTGGTCTTGTGCCTGCTCCCGGCGAGGTTCATGGATGCTGGTGTGCTATGGGCGTACGAAGCGGTATGTCCAGTGCCGGCTGCCGCATTGCAGGTAGAGCAGGTACCCTCCGGGAGGCAAACCGGACAGGTTCCAGCTGCTGCCGGGCGGCAGCGCTCCCGACCGCAGCACACGCCCTTGCAGGTCCAGCAATTGGAACCCGTCGCAGGCATCGGGCAGGTCGAGCAACTGTATTCGACTCCTATCCGTCTGTACAAGGCGTGGCTTCCCCTCCGGATTTACTTCCTGCACTGCCACGGCAATGGGGGTGGATGCCAACAGCAGATCGAATTGATCGGCCTGGGGCATGCCTTCGTGTTGCAGGGTGCCGGAAAAACTGCCACCGATGAGGAGTTCATCCTGAGCGGTGAAGCCCAGGGAGCTGAGAAAAACGACTTCATCCGAACGCAGGGCCAGGAGGCGGTCTACTTCCAGCCCATCCCGAAAGCGGAGTACAAAGCCGGATTGTTGGCCCGAACTGTTGATTTGAAAGGGATCGGCCTGCAGCGTTCCGTTGAAGGTGCCGCAGGTGCTCAGGTGGCCGGCTGCATCCAGCTGGAGGTCGAGGGCGCGAACATTGCCCGCTCCGCCAAAAGATATGGCAGCCAGCGTTTGCCCCTCCAGATCGAGCAGGGCCACAAAACCATCGGGCTGGGCATTTGTGCTTTGCAGCGCAATATCTTCTTCAAAATTCAGCAGGCCGGAAAAATAGCCGGAAAGGGCCAGGGCCCCTGTGGGGGTGAGTTCCAGCCCGGTAATCTCATTGTCGAGCACGCCGCCCAGTCGCTTGGCCCACCGGAGATCGCCGCCCGGGCTGAAGCGAAGCAGAAAAATATCGTTGTCGAAGGTGCCGGCGGCCAGGGTCGTATCGGCAAACCGGAGCGTGTCATTGAACACACCGGCCAGCACGAGATCGCCGCCGGGCAGGGGTAGCACCTTCCGGCTGCGAACATCGCCGGTACCGCCAAAGGTGAGAGCCTGCACCACTTCACCTCCATCTGAAAGTTGCAAGAGCAGGGCGTCGGTATCGCCGGAAGCGGTAAACCGGATATCTCGAACGCGCAAGGTATCTCCGAAAAAGCAGGTTGCCCAAATATTGCCGCCAACCCGCCGCAGATCCCCTCCACCTTTCAGCCCCCTGCCGTCCAGGCTCAGGGCCCAGTTGAGTTGGTCGACATCTGCTGAACACAGGAAAAGGGATTTGTTTCCCTGTGGAGATACCAGACTGGTATCGCCAAGTTCCAACACTCCCCGGTAGCTGCCCAGGGCAACGACCTCATCCTCCCGGGTAGATGCCAAAGCGAGCAACTCATCGTCCTGGGTGCTACCGATCTGCCGATTCCATATCCAGCTCCCCCCCGCATCGGCCAGACCGAAAAAGACATCCTGCCCTCCTCGCGGAGAAAAGGCGAGCCCTTCCCAAAAAAAGGCACTCGAAAAACGGCCTCCGAGACACCATTCCTCATTGGCGGCGGGCCGCATCCGGTCGAGGGCCTCCAGGCCGCTGCCCCCCTGTACCTGGCGAAGGGTCCAGGTTTGGGCCTGGCCCGCAAGCAGGGTGGCCAGCCATAGAAAGGTCAGCGTGATCGTTTTGTATACCATAAGCATATTGGCATTCGTTATGCCCTTGCACAAATCTTCCCCAGTTCAGGGCTAGCTCTTACCTTTGCAAGCTATGGAAAGGACGTTCGATCTGCCTGTTTTGTTGTTCATTTTCCTGATATCTGCCTGCAGTCCGGCCGACCCGAATACGGATAATCCGAACGGAGCGGCTGTGGACCCCGGCCTGGAAACGCTGAACCAACGCGTAGCGGAAAAGCCCGATGCGGACGGGCTCTACTTTCAGCGAGCACAGTACTACTACGAGCGCGAAGGCTATGACGAAGCCATTTCCGACCTCAAGCGAGCCCTGGAGCTGGACTCCACCGTAGTCGATTATCATCATCTCCTGGCCGATGTATATCTGGATTATTACAAATCCTATGAAGCGCTCAAAACCCTGGAAGAAGCGGCCGATCAATTTCCCACCTCAACGATCACCCTGCTAAAGTTGAGTGAGTTTCAGCTCATTCTCAAGCAACACGAGGCCTCAATGCGAACCATTGACCGCATCCTGAAGCAGGACCCGCAAAATGCGGAGGCCTATTTCATGTTTGGTCTCAACTTCCAGGAATTGGGCGACACCCTTCGCGCCATCAACAGCTACCAGCAAGCAGTGGAGCTGGATCCCGACATCCTGGATGCCTGGATCAGCCTGGGCCAGCTCCACGCCGGTTTGGGCAATGCCATTGCCGAGCGCTTTTTTGACAATGCCATTCGGGTAGCGCCCCAGCAACCGGAAACCCATTTCGCAAAAGCCGCTTACCTCAGCGACCAGAACCGGCTCGAGGAGGCGCTCGCCACCTACGAACAACTCATCGCGGTTTCTCCTCAATTCACAGCGGCCTACTTCAACAGCGGCTTACTTCTGATGGACCTCGATTCGCTGGACCGGGCCCGGGACATGTTCGACCTCGCCATTAAAGTGGACCCGGCTTATGTACAGGCATATTACTATCGCGGACTGTGCCGCGAAATGGCCGGTCGCCTGGCCGCCGCGAAAACGGATTACGAACAGGCGCTTCGCCTGGCCCCTGAACTCGAAGCGGCGGAGGAAGCACTCGCCCGCCTTGCCAAAGCGCAGGAATTGCAGTAGCTTGATCCTCTCATTTCGATGGAATTTTTTTTTGCGCCGTGCAACGGTCGTATCCGAGGACTGTCTTTTTCAATGAATGTTTGAAAAGAGACTTAGTCACGGAAAACCATGCAAGCCCTCAAGCTAGTGGATGTTGAAGGATCCGCCTCACGTAAAACCCCCAACTTGGACTATGCCAGCACGCACAGGGATGTCGTAGAACGGTGCAAGCACGGCAATCGCCAGGCCCAGTTCGAACTGTACCGCCTGTATTCCCGGGCGATGTACAATCTATGCCTGCGCATGTTGCGCAATGAGCAAGATGCCGAGGATGTCCTGCAACGCTCCTTCATCGACGTATTTTCTCATCTGAACTCCTTCCGCTATCAAAGTTCGGTCGGGGCCTGGATCAAGCGCATTGTGGTGAACAATTGCATCAACCACCTGAAGCGCAACAAGATCCATATCGAAGAATTGGAGCCCCGCCACGTACCGGTGGAAGACGAGCCCGTTACGCTGGTAGAGGACGACATGGATGTTTACCGGATCAAACGGGCGGTGAGCCAGTTGCCCGACGGCTACCGGACGGTGTTCACCTTGTACCTCTTTGAAGGGTACGACCATCAGGAGATCTCCGAGATCATGGGAATCACGGAGGCCACGTCGAAGTCGCAACTAAGCCGGGCCAAGCAAAAAGTTAAACAAATATTGACGCAAGAACGCACGCGTTCAAACCGATAGGAACATGAAAAGGGATAATCTGGAACAATTCATTCACCAAAACAGGGAGGCCTTTGACGATGCCGTACCCAGCCTCAAGGTATGGGCGGAAATTGATCGGGCCATTCACCTTCAGCCTCATCGGGTGCGAAAAAAACGCAGCTGGATGAGCCGGTTGGCCCTCGCAGCTTCGATCGCTCTGCTGGTGCTCAGCGGCGTGGGCATAGGCTTGTACATGGGAGCAAGCAACGCAGGCTCGCCCACAGTGGCCCTCAGCGACATCTCCCCGCAGTACGAAGGGATGGAACAACAATTCCAGCACGAGATCGACCAGCGCATGGCCCGCCTGGCCCATTACGAGCAGGATGAAGCCGTACTCCAGGATCTGGACCAACTGGACCAGGCCATGCACGAACTGCAGAAAGAGTTGAAGTACGCCCCCAAAGGCCAGGAGCAACAAATCGTAGAAAACCTCATTCGCAGCTATCAGGCCAAGATCGCTATACTGGAGCGCGTATTGCAGCGCCTTCAGGAAGCCGATCCCGTGCCTGAAGAACTGCCCAAAACAACTAGCGATGAAGTCAGCATATAATTTTCTCTGCACGGCTGCGGTCTTGATCCTGGCCCTCGGTGCTCCTCAGGCCCGGCAGGCCGCCATCGCCCCGCCGGCGAAAAAGGAGTTCACCAAGATCATCAAAAAGGAATTCGATATCTCGCCGACCGGCACCACATCCCTCTCCAATAAATACGGCCGCATCGAGGTGAAAACCTGGGATCGAAACCGCGTGAAAATCGGCGTGACCATTGTGGTGAATACCAGCAGTGAATCCAAAGCCCAACAGGTTTTCGATCAGATCCAAATCCATTTTTCCAATTCGCCGGACCGGGTCCGGGCTGAAACGGAGATCAACCAGCGCAACAGCAGCTGGTTCGATTGGGGGTCGTCCAAAAACGACTATGCCATTCACTACGAAGTGTTTCTTCCCCCCACCAACAACCTGGAATTGGAAAACAAGTACGGCGATGTAGTTGTGGAAGCGCTGGAAGGCCGGGGCGATATTGCCGTCAAGTACGGCAACTTCCGGCTGGAACGCCTGGGCGACGACTCGCAGCTGAACCTGGCTTATGGCAATGGGGTACTCAACGAAGCGGCCGACCTGACCACTGAAATTCGGTACGCCCGCCTCACCCTGAAAGCCGTCAAGGACCTGGCCATTGAAAGCAAGTACTCGAAGATCTTCATCGATCGCGCCGGCGACATTCGCAGCCTTTCCAAATACGACAATTACGAACTCGGGGAAATTCGAGACCTGACCAATGAGGGCAAATACGACAACTTCTCTATCCAGCTGGCCGACAAGGTGAAAATCGAATCGAAATACACCGAGCTCAACATCGAACAGCTCAACCGGAGCCTGAATGTCGATATGGAGTACGGCGGGGCCCGGGTAAAACGCGTGAGCCAGGGATTCACCGATATTCTGCTGGACGGCCGGTATTCCGACTTCAAGATCGACCTGGAAGGCCGCTGTAACTTCCAGATGGAAGCCCAGGCCACGTATGCCGGCATTCGGTACCCGTCGGATATGGTCGTGGAATACGAAAAGGAAAAAGGCAGCAGTCATCAGGTGAAAGGCCACTGCGGCGATGCATCTGCCGGGTCGATCAAGGCTGAGCTCAGTTACGGAGGCCTCAAGATCAGCCGCAATTAGGGAGGTAGACGGGTTTGGCTCTCGCCAGACGATTTCCGGGATCGGGCAGCCTCATTGTCCATTTATCCTGGAAATCGTCTTATTTTAGGCCGAAACGGCCTGAAACACCCTACATGAAGATCAAGTTTTGCGGCGCGGCGCGGGAGGTAACCGGCAGCGCTCACCTTCTCACCTTAGATGACGGATTTTCCATTTTGCTCGATTGCGGCCTCTACCAGGGCCGGGACGAAGAAATGGACGATTTCAACAGCGAATGGCTCTTCGACCCCGCCTCCCTGGATTGCCTGGTGCTTTCCCACGCCCATATCGATCACAGCGGGCGCATTCCCAAGTTGGTTCGCGACGGCTTTCAGGGGCCTATTTACAGCACCCATGCCACGCGCAGCCTCTGCTCCATCATGCTGCTGGACAGCGCCAAGATCCAGGAGAACGATGCGAAGTACCACAACCAGCGCATGGAAAGGCAGGGAAAAACCGATCAGTTCATCAAGCCCTTGTACACCAGCCCCGACGTACAGGAAACCATGAACCGGTTCGCCACCTACGGATACAACCGCTGGTTCGGCATCCATCCCCGGGTGGAGGTCCTCTTCCGAGACGCCGGTCATATTTTGGGGAGTGCTTCCGTAACCCTGCGTATTCGGGAGGGCGATCGCACGATACACATCGGCTTTACCGGCGACGTTGGTCGCCCGGCCCGCCCGATCCTTCGAGACCCCAAACCCATGCCGGAGGTGGATTACTTACTCTGTGAGTCTACCTACGGCGACCGCATGCACGAGGGCGCACCGCAAGAGTTGGATCACTTCCTGGACATCATCCGGGCCACCTGTGTAGAGCGAAAGGGAAAGCTCATCATCCCCGCTTTCAGCGTAGGCCGCACCCAGGAACTGGTGTATATGCTGGACTTGCTGGAGCACGACGGCAAGCTGCCGGAGATCCCGGTTTTCGTCGACAGCCCGCTGGCTGTCAATGCCACTATGATCTTCGGTGCCCACCCGGAATGCTTTGACAACGACCTGAACGAATACATGCTGGTAGACCCCAATCCGTTCGGCTTCAACAACCTCAAATACATTAAAGCCACGGAGGATTCCAAGCGGTTGAACACCATGGAGGATTCCTGTATTATCATCAGTTCTGCCGGTATGATCAATGCGGGTCGCATCAAACACCACGTATCGAACAACATCGATGATCCGCGCAATACCATTCTCATCGTGGGGTATTGTGCTCCCTATACGCCCTGTGGTATACTCCGGCAGGGCGCTGAAGAACTTCGGCTGTTTGGCGAGACCAAACCGGTAAAAGCCCGGGTAGAGATCATGGAGTCCTTTTCAGCCCATGCCGACCAGCAAGAACTCCTCGACTTTACGGCCAATCAGCGGGGCCGGGTCAAAAAAGTCTTTTTAGTGCACGGCACCCTGGAACGACAGGAAGTGCTGGCGCAAAAAATGCGCGGTGCCGGCATGGAACACATTGCGATACCGGAGCTGGGCGAGGAAGTGGAGCTCTGAAAATCCTATCAAGAACCCGTCAGCGAAGCGAGTACGCCAGGTCTCGTGCGATTGTCCCGCTTACTGGGAGTTGGCCTGATCCACCTTGGAGTTCTCGATCTTTTGCAGCAGGCGGGCTGCCTGAATGAGGAAATCCTGTTTGTGCTCCCGGTATTCCTGATGCACCATTAGCAAGCGCACGGCATCGTAAGCGGCCGATTTGGGAATGATCTGGCGCGCCGCGATGGGGTGAAGCCAATATTCCAGGTTGTTAGAGCGCAAGTAGGACATGTCGTGCTCAAAGTTGATCACCACGGAAAGCTTGTTGAGCGAGAAGAGATAGTTGGTTTCCTGGTTGATCTCTTTTTGGAGGTCGACAATCCGGTAGCGGTCAAAACGAGCGCCCGATTTCTCACAGAGAAAAACATCGCGGCGGCCGTCGAAAGTGATCATGTCTCGAAACCGATACTTGCGAAGATTGCGCATGAAAAAACTCTTGATCGCGCTGCGGGTACCTCGAAGCCGATTAAAGGCCTCTTTGAGTTCCTCCTCCGGCAGGCGGAAGTCCTCTTTGTAGACTTTGCGGCGCCGGCTGCGGATGTTCATCACTTCGCGCACGCGACTCATGGTATGTCCCAGTTCGTTCACTTTGGCATACACATTCACGATATCCACATCGGCATTGCTGTTCCAGCTCTCCAGGAAAATTTTCTTGGAATCGGGTTCAAATACGAGAAGCGCGATTTCACTGATTGCGTAGAAGTTTGGATATCCGCCGTAAATGTTGCCATACTTTAGTTCTAGAAAGGCGATATTGTTCACGGTGCTTAGGTTGTTTTGTAGTTCTCCCTTTCCTGCTATACCTTAAAAGGCGGAGGGTTAAAATGGGTTTTCAAACGGCTTGGGAGATGCAAAATAAAGAGAAAAATGCTAGTGCATAAAATTTGGCCTCCTTTTTTGGACCGGCCGCAGCCCGATCAAATGAGAAAGGCACCGTCTGCATAAATGCGCTCCCCGTCGGCCAGGATCTCGCTGCCCTGCCGCATGTCGGCGATCATATCCCAGTGAACGCTGCTTTGATTTTTGCCGCCGGCCTGCTGATAGCTCTGGCCGATGGCCATGTGCACCGTACCCCCGATTTTTTCGTCGAACAGGATATTTTTGGTGAATCGATCGATGTCGTAATTGGTACCAATGGCCGCTTCGCCAAAACGGCGGGTGCCATCCAGGGAAAAGATGTGGTCGAGAAAGTCTTTTCCGCGATCGGCTTCCCAGCGAACCACCTCGCCTCGCTCCACCCCTAGGGATACGCCCTCCACCTCGTGGCCCATATATACGGCGGGGTAGCTGAAATGAATGTGCCCTTCCACCGAGTCTTCTACCGGTGAGGTGTACACTTCGCCGGAGGGCATGTTGGTCTGGCCATCCGAATTGATCCAGGTCCGCCCTGCGGTCGAAAAGGAAATATCGATGTCTTCGCTTTTGTACTGGATCTGGGTACAACGGTTGAGGTGGTCGACGATGCGCTGTTGTTTGGTACGCACTGCCAGCCAGCTGGCCACCGGATCGTCTTCAAACAGCTTACAGGCCTGATAGACGAATTGCTGATATTCCTCCAGCGACAGGCCGGCCTCCTGAGCATGGGCCAGGGTGGGATAAAGGCAGAGGTTGCGCTTGAGGTCCCGGGTTGCGGTTCGCCGGAAATAGTCGTCGCGCGCCGGCTTCATCACCCGTTGACGCCGCTTGTTCTTTTCGGCCGGCAGATCGTGGTTTTCCCGGAGATTATGCGGGGCCATAATGTAAAGGTAGGCCTCGAACTCCGCCATGGCCCTGGGGTACAGCGTGGGCACATAGTCCAACTGATGGTCGCCGGCCTCGGCCAAGAAGATCCGCGTCTGCTCCCGAAAGTCGAATTGCACTTCGACCTGGGCACCCTGACGAAGTCCATAGCGGTACACTTCGCGCACCAGGGGCTCGGCCAGGGTGCTGGTGCGCACGAGCAGGCGATCGCCCTTTTGCAGGTCCAGGCAATAGTGAGTGAGCAGCTGCGCGTAGCGCGCTTCCATGCTCAGGTGGTTCTCCGTGGTGTGTTTCATGGATCGATCTCGGTTGTGGCTAAGACCAGTGGTGTACTTTGTAGGGATAGCGCACGCGATATTGTTCCTTGATCAGGGCGGACACCTTCTCGCGCAACACATCGATGCCTTCCTTGGTGCGGGCCGAGACGAAGATATTGTCCGATTCGAACAGGTGCCGCAGCGTACCTTTCAGGCCCTCTTCGATTTCGCGCCGGGCTTCCTCGTCTACATATTTGTCGTAATAGCGTTCGCGGTACAGATCGATCTTATTGAAAACCAGCAAAGTGGGTTTGTCCAAAGCCCCCAGGTCGCGCAGTGTACTATTGACCGTCCGGATATGCTCTTCGTGTTGAGGGTGTGCGATGTCGACCACATGGAGTAAAATATCACTTTCGCGCACCTCATCCAGGGTGCTCTTGAAGCTCTCAATGAGGTGGTGCGGCAGTTTTCGGATGAACCCCACCGTGTCGGACAACAAAAAGGGCATGCGCCCCCAGGCTACCTTTCGGACCGTGGTATCGAGGGTAGCGAAGAGCTTGTCCTCAGCAAAGACCTCGGACTTGCTGAGCAGATTCATGAGGGTGCTTTTTCCCACATTGGTGTAGCCCACCAGGGCCACCCGCACCAACTCCCCCCTTTGCTTTCGCCGGGTGATGTTCTGCTGCTCGATTTTGTCCAGCTTCTTTTTCAGCTGACTGATCTTATCGCGCACGATACGGCGGTCGGTCTCGATCTCTTTCTCACCCGGTCCTCGCATACCGATACCCCCTCGTTGGCGTTCGAGGTGGGTCCAAAGCCCGCGCAGGCGAGGCAGCAGGTACTGCATCTGAGCGAGCTCCACCTGGGTTTTGGCCTGAGCCGTTTGTGCACGGCTGGCGAAAATATCGAGAATCAGGCTACTCCGGTCTATGATCTTCACCTTGAGCATGGATTCCAGGATATTTACCTGTTTTCCGCTGAGGTCGTCGTCAAAAATGACCATGTTCACTTTCTCGTGTTCGTCCAGGTACGACTTGATCTCGGCCACCTTCCCTTTGCCGATAAAGGTGCGGGGATCCGGATGGGGCAGCTTTTGCACAAATCGCTTGATCGACTGTGCCCCGGCCGTAAGGGCCAGGAACTCCAACTCATCCAGATATTCGTTTACCTGCTCTTCGCTTTCGTCCTTGCCCACCAATCCCACGACCACAGCCTGCTCCTGTTCTTTTTTCAGGCCCTTGCGGTCCTGAACGCCAATGTTCCATTCATTCGTCATAGTGTTCGTTGCGCTATCGCGTTGGCTTTTTGGAAATCCGTTCACTTACCTATACATAATGCGCGAAGCCCGGGAAATAGTTTCCTTCCTCAGGGAGCGCGCAGCCAATCCTGGGGATTCATGCGAGACTTTTCTTTCCAGATCTCAAAATGCAAAAGGGGGTCGGCTTCGCTCAGCCGGCCGATGAGTTCTCCGCCGCGCAGGTCCGTTCCCCGTTTGATCTTGACTACGTCCAGGTTCGAATACACCGAATAGAAGTCGCCATGTTTGACGATGACGGTATTTTTGTACCCCGGAATAAAGGAGGTGCTCACTACGGTGCCCGAGAAAACGGAACGAACCAGGGGATCCCCTTTCACCTGAATATCGATCCCGTTGTTGTCAATCTTCACTGCCTTGAGCTTGGGGTGGGGCTGCGTACCGAAAAAACGGGTGATCCGACCCTGGCTGACCGGCCAGGGCAGTCGGCCGCGATTGTCCTGGAAATTGGCAGACAACCGCAAGTCGGCGGCCCGGGCACTCGCACCGGCTTCCGTTTTTTCATTGGATTTCCTGGCTGCCATTTCGGCCCGTATGACTTCCTCGATGGCGCGATTGAGCCGCTCGTGCGCCTGTTGCTGCTGCGCCAACTGGCCAGCCAAGCGCTTTTCGTCCTGCCGGAGCGTGCGAAGGAGGTCGTTCTTGGTGCGCAACTCCCCGGCCAGCATGAGTTGCTGGGTCTGGTAGTCTTGCAGGAGTTGCTGCTTATCCGCTTTTTGCTGCACCAGCATATTCACCTTGTTGGCCAGCGTTTGCTGGGTCTGCGCGATGGCATCCGCCTGGCGGCGGCGGTATTTCTCGTATTGCCGGATGTACTGCCAGCGGCGAAAGGCCTCGTTAAACCCATCGGAGGAGAGCAGAAAAACCAGAAAACTACTGGCCATCTTATGCCGGTAGGCCGTGCGCAGGGCATCGGCATACTCGCTCTTGAGCCGGGCGAGGTCCTGATCCAGCGCTTCTACAGCGATGTTGGCGCGCTCAATGCTGTTGGTCATGTATTCGATCTCCTGATCGAGCGTGAGCATGAGCTGTTCCCGGTTTCGGATCTGATTTTGCAAGGTGAGGTATCGGGCCAGTGCCGTCTGCCGGTCCTTCTGGGTGGAGGACAGTTCCCGGTTGGTGCGCTCGATATCTTCCAGGAGGGCCTTGCGACGCCGCTCCAGCTCGCTACGACTCTGCGTCCAGGCTGTAGAAACGCCCAAACCAAGCAAAGCGAGCAGGAAAAGAACCAAGGGTTTAGCGTACACGGGTATAGCGTTCGGGTATGGAAAACCGCAGGCGTTGCGGCTGGTTGATCTCTACCTGGGCAAAGGAAACATCCATTTTTATTTGCCCAAGATCCCGAGTGGAAACCTCAATATTTCTAAGGTAAGAAAATTTTTGAGCTCGTTCGCCGAGCGGCTCGTACCGGTCGTAGGCCACGCCCAGCTGCCTTTGTTCCCGCTTGTCGAAGATGGCCATATGCTCCATGGTGTAATCGCGCCCGTTCAGCTTGTAGGCACTCTCTACGGTTTGATCCTGCTGGCGAAGGACGTAGGTCTGCGGACCAAGCTCGGCAACGAACCCATCTGAGCGGAAAAAGAGCGGATGCCCCAGGATCATAGCCTGGAGGATTTCGAAATTGGCCGGAAAGCGAAAGGCCTGCGTCACGTACTGCAGGTCTTCCGCAGCGTACTCGTTGTTGATCCGGTCGAGTACGAATACGGAATCGGGCGTGACTTTTACGCGGGCCACTTCGAAGCCCAATTTCCGGACGGCAATCCAGATGAGGCTGTCCTTTCGAAGATGCAAGGTGGCCGAGGCGGAGACGCGCTGGCTTTCATCCTCATACCCAATGCGGGCTTTGGCCGACAGCCAATCCGCGTGGAGCTGCTGCCGAACCAGCTGTTCGTACAAAAAATCGGCAGAGCGCTTTTTGAGCGGCCCTTCTATGCCCTTTTGGGAAGTTTTACAGGCCGAAAAGATCAGCGCAATGGCAATGAGAAAGAGAAAAGGGAATGATTTATTCATAAAGTTGTCGATCGGCTATTTTCTTTTCCAGCAGGTCGGAGGTGTTGCCCGCTTCCCGGGCCTTTTTCCAGTATTGCAGCGCTTTTTCGGGGAGGCTTCGCTGGTATTGCAGATCGCCATAGTGCTCGAGCAGCACGGGATCGTTTTCGCCATAGGCCTTCAGCGCTGCGGCCAGGTGAGTTTCGGCCCGTTCGTAGTCTTTCCGCTTGTAAGCGATCCAGCCTTGGGCGTGCCGCAGATCGGTCTGGTTCGGGGCCACTTGCACGACGGGTTCCAGAAGGGCCTCGGCTTCATCCAGCCGCCGACCCCGGCGGGCCAGAGCCAGGCTTTGTGCGATGCGCACCGGAGGCGCCTGAGGCATCAGTTCCATAGCCCGGGCAAACGCCTCATCGGCCCGATCGAATTTTTCGTCCTGATTATACACCGTGCCCAGCAGGCTTTGCACCTCGGCTTCCAGTAGGGGGTCTGCCGATGTCATGAGCAGGGCCTGCTGAAGCAAACGGATGGCTTCCTCGTTCTTTTGCTGCCGTTGCAGGGCCAAACCGGCCAGGTAATAGATGCGTGCCTGATTGGGGAAAATATCCAACGCATCTTCCGTAGCCTCTTCTAAAGCCGGAAAATCGCGCATTTCGGCGAGCAAAAACAGGTACTGCTCCCAGACCGGATAGACCGTATCGTCCAGCGAAAGGGCCCGCGCGTATTTGTCTCGGGCAGCTTCCCGCCGGCCGCTCCAGTACAGCAGATCGGCCGAAGCGGCATAGCCTTTAGCCTCTTCGGGATGCACCTCCTCCAGGATCGATGTGAGTTCGAGCAGGGCAGCGGTGAGTTGCGGGTCACCTTCATCCACTGCTTCCTGGATCAGGGGAAGGATGCGCGTCACTTTCAAGTCGATGGGGGCCGTGGGGTCTTCGAAAACAGGCTTCAGGGAAGCCAGAAAGCGCAGCGCATCGGATTGGCCTCCCGGTTTGCCGCCGGCCAGCGCCAGTTGCGCTTCCGGATCTTCCGGCGCAATGGCCAGAATATCCCGGTAGACCCGGCGGGCCTTTTCCCGTTCCCCGATCTGCTCGTAAAACTCGGCGAGCTCGTGCCGAAAGGCGATCTGGCTGGGGTATGCGCTGATCAAGCGCTCGAGTTCCCTGGCGGCCCGGTCGTGGTCGCCCATGCCCAGGTACAGCTTGTGCTTGCGTTGAATGATCTCTTCGGTCAGGCCGATCTGCTTCTCCAGCTTATCGTAGACCCGGATGGCGTTTTTGATCTGGCCGTCTTTGACCAACTGATAGGCCCACTGCGTATACACCAGCGCTTCATCCGGCTGCTTTTCCGCCAGCGCTTCGTAGGCCGCCGCCGCTTCGCCGAAACGCCCCATTCGATGGAGAATATCCGCTTCCAGCATGCGATACCAGGTGTTGTCGCGATCGCCTTTCACAGCCTTCCGGCTCATGGCCAGCGCTTTATCGTATTCTTCCTGTTCTGAAAAAATGCGCGCGATCTGGTAAGCCGCGGCATAGTTGTCGGGGTTTTCGCGCAAAATATCCTGGTATAGTTCGACGGCTTTGTCGGCATTGCCCAGGATCATTTCCCGTTCCGCTTCCAGGTAACGCTCCTCTTTCTTTACTTCCTTTTCGCTGACCTGCTGAGCGCGTATGCCCAGCACAGGCAAGAGCAGGAACCCCAACATCACATACCCACAATATGGCTGCATAGACCCAAATGATTTTTCGTACGCCAAAGCGCCGGGCTTGTGCTGCTGGTCAGAAGGTGCAGAAATCGCCCAGGCTGACATCCAGGGGCTGAGGTGCAAAACGAACCCGGTTACCCAGCATGGCCCCATCGAGATTGGCGTGTGCTACATGCGAATCCGCTTGAATTAAACTCCTCTGGATAACGGATTGTTCCACCCGGGTGTTATGGCCCAGGGATACATAGGGCCCGATAATGCTGTTTTTCACCACGGCCCCGTCGCCAATGTAGCAGGGAGGAATGATCACCGAATCCGTTATATCGGCATCCTGGGATACCAGCTGCTCCCGATCCTGTTTCAGGCTCAGGATGCGCTCATTGGTGTTGAGTACGTTCTGCTTGTTGCCGCAGTCCAACCATTCTTCAATGGAAGCCGGCGAAAAATCTGTTCCGTCGGCTTTCAGCCGTTCCAGCGCGTTGGTGAGCTGATATTCCCCCTTGTCCTTGATGTCATGGTCAAGCAGGTACTTGATCTCTTGTGCCAATTTGTCCGCATCGCGGAAATAGTAGATGCCCACAATGGCCATATCGGACACGAACGAATCCGGCTTTTCCACAAAGTCGGTGATCACATTGCGTTCGTTTACCTTGACCACTCCGAACGAAGAGGGATCCTCCACGCGCTGCACCCAGATGATTCCATCCTTTTGGGTATCAAAGGCGAATTCCGCTTTGAAAAGCGTATCCGCAAAGGCAACGATGCAGTTGCCGTGCAGGCTGTCCTTGGCGCAATAAATGGCGTGTGCCGTGCCCAGGGGTTGGTCCTGCTGGTAAATGGAAGCCCGGGCTCCTACCGACCGGGCAATGCCGCGAAGCTGCTCCTCCACCGCTTTGCCGAAGTCGCCAATGACGAAGGCGATTTCATCTACCTGGCCGGAGAACGACTCGGAGAGATCTTCCACCAGCCGTTGAACGATGGGTTTTCCGGCTATGGGAATCAGGGGTTTGGGAACCGTAAGGGTGTGCGGGCGCAGTCGGGAGCCCCGTCCTGCCATGGGAATGATAATTTTCATGTCAGCTGATTAGTTTTGCCTTCAGGCAGCGTATTAGGGAATTGATTTTGCCGATTGGGCTCCGGGATGCAGATCGTCCGATGTCAGCCAGTGGGCAGGCCAAAAGGCTGGCAAGCTCTTCTGAGATGCGTCAAAGATAGGGCTCTCCCGGCATTTATTCCACAACGGACACCTTCAACATATTGGTGCGATACCGCTGATGCAGAGGCATGCTGGCTGTATTGACCACCGTATCCCCGGGCTGGATCTTGCCGGCGTTCTTCAGGATCTCGGTCACATCGAAAATGGTCTCATCCGTAGAGGTGAACCGGTCGTAGTAAAACGTCCGAACCCCCCAAACCAGATTCAGGGTGGCCAGCATGCTCATCTGGTCCGAAAAGATGAAGATGTTGGCCTTTGGCCGGTAGCTCGATACTTTAAAGGCCGTGTAGCCCGAGCTGGTCATTCCCAAGATGGCTTTGGCGCCCACTTCCTCGGCGACACGCGCCGCGTTGAAACAGACGGCATCGGATAGGAAAGTCCGGGATTTGGCACTGGGTATTGGCCGGTATGGAGGCCCCGCAATGCCAAGGTGGTTTTCAGCTTCATCTATGATCTTGTTCATAGCCTCCACAACCAGCACCGGATGCCGGCCGATGGAGGTCTCTCCGCTGAGCATGACCGCATCCGCACCATCCATCACCGCATTCGCCACATCGGAAATCTCTGCGCGGGTCGGACTCGGGTTGGTGATCATACTGTCCATCATCTGGGTAGCGACGATTACGGGCCTCGCCCGTTGTATGCACTTCCGGATGATCTCTTTTTGGATGCCGGGCAGGCGTTCCATGGGCACCTCAATACCCAGATCGCCCCGGGCGACCATAATCCCGTTGGAGTACTTGATGATCTTGTCGATTTTCGCCACCGCCTCGGGCTTTTCGATCTTGGCGATGACTTTGGCCGGATGGCCGGCCTGATCGATACGGGCCTGCAGGTCTTTGATGTCCTTGGCGGAGCGCACAAAGGAAAGTGCGATCCAGTTGACCGGTTGGGTGAGAATGAATTTCAGGTCCCGCAAATCCTTTTCGGTAAGGCTGGGCAACGATATTTTGGTGTTGGGCAGATTGACTCCCTTATTGGATTTGAGCACCCCGCCAAAAAGGGTCTTCAGCTTTACGGTGTCCTTTTCGTTCGTTTCCACCACTTCGAATACCAGCTTGCCGTCGTCGACCAACACCCGCTCTCCCACGCTGACGTCGGCGGCAAACTGATCGTAGCTCATGTAGATCTTCTCCATGGTGCCCTCACATTCGGTATTGACGAAGGTGAGCAAGTCGCCTTCGCGAACTTCCAGGCCGTCGTTGGCCATTTTGCCCACCCGAAGTTTGGGCCCCTGCAGGTCGGCCAAAATGCCGATGTGAAGACCGTACTTGTCGTTGATGTAGGTGATGTGATTGATCACCTCCTGATGGTCTTCGTGGGTGCCGTGGGAAAAGTTGAGCCGAAACACATCCACGCCGGCCTTGACCAACTCGAGAAGACCGTTGTAGCTGTTGGATGCCGGACCTACCGTAGCAACAATTTTTGTGTTTTGATGATCTACAATCTGCATGCAGGTGGGTACATTAGGTGAGGAAAAGGGGACAAGGGCCGGTATGGAGAATACAGATCGGACAGCCCTGGGCACATAGTGTATGGTGTACAATAATTACACTTAAATGTACAGGGTTCTTCTCATACTTTCAAAGGGAAGCGCGGCAAAAAGCCATCTGCCAACCGGATGAGAACAGCCGGTAAGCGGCCCGGCATTGGCGGACCCCGACTGGCCGCGGATTGCAAAAAAAAGACAAAACCTTGGTCCTTCATGGGGAGAAAGATTACATTTGCGCTTGCATTCGTTAAACCTATAACGCGAATCTTATGTCTAGCATAGCTGATAGAGTAAGCAAGATCATTGTAGATAAACTCGGCGTAGACGAGTCCGAAGTAACCTTAGAGGCCAGCTTCATCAATGACCTTGGTGCTGACTCGCTGGACACCGTTGAACTCATTATGGAGTTTGAAAAGGAATTTGACATTTCCATTCCCGACGAAGAAGCGGAAAATATCCAGACGGTGGGTCAGGCAGTAGATTACCTGGAAAAGCAGGCTCAACAGAGCTAAGCCGATCCGGAGCAATCCCAACAACCACAAATCGCGGAGTTCGCTCCCGGTTTGTGGTTTCGGATGAAATTTCCCGATTTTTTTTCCATATGTTCTAATCCTCATTTTTGCCATGAAACGGGTCGTCGTTACTGGTCTTGGGGCGCTGACGCCCATTGGGAACTCCCTTTCGGCCTATGCGGAAGGTCTAAAACAAGGCCGCAGCGGTGCAGCCCCCATTACGCATTTTGATGCCAGCCAGTTCAAAACCCGTTTTGCCTGCGAGGTCAAGGGGTTTGAGGCCCAAGATTTTCTGGATCGCCGCGAAGCGAGGCGTCTCGATCGCTTTTCCCAGTTTGCCCTGGTCACGGCGGCCGAAGCGATGCGGGATGCCGGCCTGGCCGACAAGCTGGATCAGTTGGACCTGGATCGCGCCGGGGTGATCTGGGCCTCGGGCATCGGCGGTCTTCAGACCCTGGAAAACGAAATCACCCAGTTCGTGGGCGGTGACGGAACGCCCCGCTACAGCCCCTTCCTCATTCCCCGAATGATCATAGACATCGCCGCTGGGCATATTTCCATGGCTTACGGCTTTCGCGGAGTAAATTACGCGACGGTTTCGGCCTGCGCTTCTTCCTCCCATGCCCTGCTCAATGCCATGGAATGCATTCGCTCCGGCAAACAGGATGTGGTTATTGCCGGCGGTTCGGAAGCCGCCATCACGCCCACTGGCGTCGGCGGGTTCAACGCCATGAAGGCCCTGTCCACCCGCAATGACGATTACCGCACCGCTTCCCGGCCTTTCGATGCCGATCGCGACGGCTTCGTGCTCGGTGAAGGTGCGGGCGCAGTGGTCCTGGAGGAATGGGAGCACGCCAAAAAGCGCAACGCCCGCATTTATGCCGAACTGGCAGGCGGCGGCGCAACGGCCGATGCCTACCACATCACGGCCCCGCATCCCGAAGGACTGGGCGCGATGAACGTGATGGAAAACGCCCTGAAAGATGCGGGCATGACGCCCGAGGACGTAGATTACGTAAATGTACACGGCACCTCCACCCCCCTGGGGGATATCGCCGAGGTAAAGGCCATACAGAAGGTCTTCGGCGACTATGCCTACAAGCTCAACATAAGCTCCACCAAGTCCATGACCGGACATTTGCTGGGCGCTGCGGGAGCCATCGAAGCCATAGCGGGGATCCTGGCCCTGGTTCATCAGTTCGTTCCCCCCACCATAAATCACTTTACCGATGATCCGGACCTGGACCCCAAGCTCAACTTCACCTTCAACCAGGTTCAGGAACGCCCGCTGCGGGCCATGCTGAGCAACACCTTTGGTTTTGGCGGGCACAATTCATCCCTTATCTTTAAGGTGCACGACGCCTGACCCTGCCATGGCAGCCGGTAAGGACCTGCGCAAAGCCTTCGGAAAGTAGCTCAGGACTTCTTACTTTGCAGCCGAAATCTGGTATATAGAATGTAACGTATAGCGCACCCAGTGGGGGTAAGTTTTCTTATTGCATGACCTTAATGGGATCGCCTTTGCGCCAGCTTTTTCGTCTGTACAACCGTTACGTTTCTTCGGACAAGCACATCGCTCGCCGTCTGCGGGGCATACTGGGCTTTACCCCTGCCAACTTATCGCTCTACATACTGGCCTTCTCGCACAAGTCCAACAATTCGGACCGCGGCTACGCCCTTCAGAACAACGAACGCCTCGAGTACCTGGGCGATGCCGTGCTGGGAACCATTGTGGCGGAATACCTCTTCAAAAAGTATCCCAACAGCGATGAGGGCTTCTTAACCAAGATGCGGTCCAAGATCGTGAAACGCAAAGCGCTGAACCGGATCGGTGACCGCATGGGGCTCGACGTCTTGCTCGACGAGCTGAACACTACCCGCCTCAGCCGCTCTATGCTGGGAAATGCGGTAGAGGCTCTGGTGGGAGCGGTTTATCTCGAAAAGGGATATGCCTATACCCGCCGTTTTGTCGTCAACCGCATCTTGCGCAATTACGTGGATGTGCACGAACTGGAAAAAGTGGACGACAACTACAAAAGCCAATTGCTGGAATGGTGCCAGAAAAACGGCCAAAGTGTGAGCTACAAACTGTTGGCCCGCTACAAATTTGAAAAGCGGGATCGCTTCAAGGTTGCCGTGATGATCGACGGCAAGCGCATGGCAACGGCCGATGACTTCAACAAGAAAAGCGCCGAGCAAACGGCCTCCGAGCGCGCTATGCAAGCCCTGGGTATCCTGCAGGAGGAAGAGGAAGACTAAGTTAAGTGCAAAACCGAGGGTTTTGAACTGACTGCTCTGTCAAATAAATTGTTAGTAGGAGCTTGTTGGGGTTTCGCTTTTGGAACGAACGCAGCCCAATTTTATCCAGAACAAGGCTTAATACCCGACGAAAACGCAATGGACCGCGCACTTAGGAAATAAATGAACCCAACCCTTGCCCACCCCCGATCATAAAGGTTTTTTCCTGGATCCGCCGGACGCCGAAACGCTCCGCAAAAGTAAACGGCTGGCTAATCCGGCCAAATGGCGGGAGTTGGGGGGCCTGGCCCATTGGGTCTGGGGCGAATGCCGCAGCCGCGGAGCAACGTACTACAAAACGGCGCTTTCTCTTCCGCAAAAAAAGACCTACTGCTCCTGCCCCAGCCGAAAAACGCCCTGCGCCCATGCGCTAGCGCTGGCCCAATTGCTGGATCGCCAGAGCCACCTCTTTCACCAACCCGGCGAAACTCCCGACTGGGTGGAGGAGCGACTGGCTACGGGGCGGGCCGGCAGCTCGAGTGCCATCGACCGGCAGCGCGCCAGAAACCGGCAACGCGAAAAGCGCAGGGAAGCCATGCAGGCCGGCATCAGCCAATTGCACGCCTGGCTTCAGGATCTGATTCGCCACGGGCTGGCAGCCGCCTACGAACAGCCCGATGCCTTCTGGGAAAACGCGGGAACCCGGATGGTAGATGCAAAGCTCGGGGCCATCGGCAGGCGCCTGCGCGCTATTCCCGCACTGCTGCAGCAAGCAGACTGGCCCGAAGGCTTATTGGAGGAGATCGGGGCACTTTTTCTTCTGACGCGCGCTTTCGAACGCCTGGATCAACTGCCCGAAAACCTGCAGACCGATGTGCTGAGCCTTTGCGGCATGCAATGGAAAAAGGCAGATCTGCTGGAGCGGGAAGAAGCCCTATCCGACGCCTGGCAGGTGATGAGCGTCAGCCATTATACCGAGGAGCAGCTCAAAGTGCGCCGCTGCTGGCTTCTCGGGCTTCGGACGGACCACTATGCCCTGCTGCTGGATTTTGCCTGGGGCAATTCGCCCTTTGAGGGCAATTGGTCGGTCGGCGACTGGCTTCTCGGCGAACTCGTTTACTACCCCAGCGCCTATCCCCAACGGGCCCTGATCAAAAAGGTGGAGGCAAAACATCCGCCCGAAGCCTTTGCTTTGCAGGAAGCCCCGGTCTTCCGGGAATGGGACCGCTTACTCCTCTTTTTCGCAAACGCCCTGAAAGTTCAGCCCTTCCTCAAACAGCTTCCCTGCCTCGTTCAACCCGAAGGTGTAGCCCGCCACCAAAACCAGTGGAAACTGAAGGATAGCGCCGGGAAACTCCTGCCGTTAAGCGGTCCGGACCCAAACCTCTGGCCGGTCATCGCCCAGTCGCTGCTGGCCCCCAGCCCGGTCTTCGGCGAATGGGACGGCAAGACATTCACTCCCCTTTCGGCAATCCTTTCCATGCGGGCTGTCGCCTTGCCTACCTAACTATTCGCAGCCGCTGTGTGTTACCAAAAGAAAAAATGCGATTTACTATTCCGTTCCTGCTGATTGCGGGCTTGTTCATGGCCTGCGAAAGTTCGTCTCAATCGACCCTGGACCAGGCTCAGGGCACCAAAGCCTACAAGCCTGAAAATCTGCCGGATGGCCTCGAACAAGCGACCTTTGCCGGCGGATGCTTTTGGTGTGTAGAAGCTGTGTTCGAGCGCGTGCGCGGCGTGGATGAAGCCCTGTCCGGCTATGCGGGCGGAAAAGAGCCCAACCCCACCTACAAACAGGTGAGCTACGGCAAGACCACCCATGCAGAATCCGTGCTCGTACTCTACGACCCCACCGTGGTTTCGTACAACACCCTGCTGGAAGTCTTTTTTGCCACCCACGATCCCACCCAGCTCAACCGGCAAGGACCGGATGTGGGCGAACAGTACCGCTCGGCGGTATTTTACCACAACGACGAGCAAAAGCAAGCCGTGAAAAACTACATCCGGAAGCTGGAAGAACAGGGTGCTTTTGAGAAACCCATAGTCACGAAGGTAAAAAAGGCAGGTACCTTTTACATAGCCGAAGACTACCACCAGGACTTCTACGAGCACAACCCGAACCAACCCTATGTGGTGAGCGTCACCAGGCCCAAAGTGAAAAAGTTTGAGAAGCAATTTCCCGAACTGCTGAAGGCAAAGTACCGTCAGGAAGCCCTCAAATCGAAGAACTGAGTACGCCCTCAGGCGTGCGTAGGCATACATGAGGCGAAAGGCTTTGGGAATAGCCAAGCCTTTCGCCTTGTGTATAGCCATGCTATAAAATATTGATAATTAAATTTTTATATCAGTTTTTACCTGGCAACGAACGCATCTAGGATTCAT
>CAZQSF010000019.1:0-18984 GCA_964595955.1 uncultured Saprospiraceae bacterium | reverse complement strand
CTGCTCTTGCCATAATTCTGTTTGGACACGTATTTAATCCTCCGAGGGTAGTATATTTAGCCTAAAACGCGAAAGCCATGAGCGAATTCGAACAGGTTGTAGAATCCGGTGTGAGCAAGTTTAAAAAGGGCTTGCGTAAATTCTTTTGGATTCTGTTGGCACTCATCGCCATCGGATTGGCAGGCTTTGTATGGGTAAGCAACTGGACCTACAGCAAGGGAACCCGCAGCGGATATATCGTGAAGGTCACCAAGAAAGGCGTGATCTGGAAAACGTATGAAGGCCAGCTCAACCTGGGCGGCGTTCAGACGGATGTGGACCAGGGCGGCCTCATGGGCAATATCTGGGACTTTTCCGTGCCCAGCCGGGACATCTATGACCAACTCAGCCAATACGAAGGAAAGCAAGTGCGGCTAAGCTACCGGCAGGTATACAACAACATGCCCTGGCAAGGCAAAACCAGCTATATGGTCACAGGTGTAGTACCCATAAAGAAAGCCAGGGAATAGTCCCGCTCGAACTTCGCTTTAAGCACAGCGGCAGGCCCCCAACGGATTTTACCGAGATTTTGCCATTGCCCCATGCCCTGATCTCACTCGCTCCGAACCACCAGGGTGTTGGCCATCATATCGTGCAACGCCTGCTTTCGGTCGGTGAAGGCGGCCATGATAAAGCCGATGTACAATATGACAGCCGAAACAATCTTTCCGAAATACCGCCGCGTTGCCCGGCCGAATGTGATCTGTTCACCCTCGTAATCGATCACTTTGATATGCACAGCTCGCTTACCCAGCGTAGCTTGCTTCGGCGAGGATTCCTGCAACGCAAAATAGAGCCAGTAGATGGCCAGCGACATGACGTAATAGGCACCCAGGCGAATGGCCATGCCTCCCCCCGTTCCGCGCTCAATCAGATCCATCACCTCCTGGCCGTCCAGATAAAGACTGCCGAGCATGAGAAACTGTGGCGCATAAACGGGAATAGCAAGAATCAATCCGTCGATAAGGATAGCGGCAAAGCGAAGCCAGAAACCGGCGTATTCCATGGTCTCCGACCGCTGAGGGGCATCGAGTATGGTCCTGTCGTCCATTGGTTTTGGGTATTTCAGGTGGTGAAAGGCTCGCTCCGGCGCCTAACCGCCGAATTCAAGCCTTGCTAAAATAGCTATCTCGTGGCGAATGTAAAAACGACAAACCTCCAGCGAATTTTCGCAAAAAACAACCCTGCAGGCTTTACATTCTTACCTAAACACCCTATATTTAGCGAAAATTCGCTAGAAATTTCTCCTATCCAAAATTCGAAATACTATGCAAGATACCCTCGTAAGAAAAAACGTGCTGAAAGGAGGGGCCTTTTTAATCGAATCCTCTAAGCCGGAGGACGTTTTCATCCCCGAAGAGATCAACGAAGAGCAGCGCATGATCCGCGATATGGTGTGCGATTTCCTGATGCAGGAGATCCTGCCGGTTGCCGACCGGCTGGAAGAACAGGAAGAAGGGCTGGCGGTATCCTTGCTGGAAAAGATGGCCGAGCTCGGTCTGCTGGGCACGCACATGCCCGAAGCCTATGGCGGCATGGCCCTGGATACCAACACCAACACCCTCATTGCCGATGCGCTCGGCCCAGCCGGTGCGTTTACCGTGTCCTATGCGGCCCACATCGGCATTGGCATGTTGCCCATTTTGTATTTCGGCAACGACGACCAGAAAGAGAAATACCTTCCCCGGCTCATCAGCGGGGAATTGAAGGCCGCTTACTGCCTCACAGAACCCTCTTCCGGATCCGATGCGCTGGCTGCTAAAACGCGTGCGGACCTCTCCGACGACGGGCAACACTACATCCTCAACGGGCAAAAAATGTGGATATCCAATGCGGGCTTTGCGGATCTGTTCATCGTCTTTGCCCAGGTGAACGGCGACCAGTTTACGGGTTTCATCGTGGAGCGCGACCTGGAAGGCATCAGCCTGGGGGCGGAAGAGAAAAAAATGGGCATCAAAGGTTCCTCTACGCGCCAGGTTTTCTTCGAAAATGTGAGCGTACCCAAAGAGAACGTACTGGGCGAGATCGGCAAGGGGCACCTCATTGCCTTCAATGCCCTCAATACGGGCCGCTTCAAGCTGTGTGCCCTTTGCCTGGGCGGTGCCAAGTTAAATTCCACCACGGCTATTCGCTATGCCAACGAGCGGATTCAGTTCAAACAGCCCATTGCAAACTTCGGTGCCATTCAGCACAAACTGGCGGAGCAGGCCATCCGCATTTTTGCCGCCGAGAGCGCCATGTACCGGGTCAGCAACCTCATGCAGCAGAAAAACCAAAGCCTGAAGGCAGAGGGCGTCTCCTTTGGCGAGGCCAAACTGCAAGCTGCACAAGAGTACGCTATTGAATGCGCCATTCTCAAGGTAGTGGGCTCGGAAGTGCTCGACTACGTCGTAGATGAGACCGTGCAAGTCCACGGCGGTATGGGCTTCAGCGAAGAAGGTACGGCTGCCCGCGCCTATCGCGACTCCCGCATCAATCGCATCTACGAGGGCACCAACGAGATCAACCGCATGCTCACCATCGATCAGCTCTTTCGCCGTGCACTCAAAGGCGAGCTCGACATTACCGGACCGGCCTGGGCCGTGCAGAAAGAATTGGCCAGTATGCCCAGCCTGGAAAAGCCGGAGGGCCCCTACGGCGCAGAGGAGAAGGCTGTAGCGGACTTCAAAAAAGCCGTGCTGATGGTAGCCGGTGCTGCCGCAAAAATGCAGATGGACGGCCAACTCAACCTCAAGGAAGAGCAGGAACTGCTCATGAACCTGGCCGATATGCTCACCGATCTGCTGTTGGCCGAAAGCACCCTGCTTCGGGTGCAGAAACTGGCGGAAATGGAAGACAAACCCGCCGAACAGGACATATACGATGCCGTACTTCGCGTGTTCTTCACCGATGCCAACCATCGCATGCAGAAAAACGGAACCGACGCTCTGGTGAGTTTTGCCGAAGGGGACCTGCTGCGCACCCTGCGCATGGGCCTCAAGCGATTCACCGGCTACGAACCGACCAACGTAAAGGCGGACCGCCGCCAAATCGCCACAATGCTGGTGGAAGCGAACGAATACGCACTGTAAACAAGTCTTTTGGAACAGGGAAAGCCCTGCCTCCGGATCGGGGGCGGGGCTTTTTCAGTTTACCCGATGAGACTTTACGCTTTCCCACACTTCTTCGGACCGCTTCCAAAGCTGACGTGCAGTCGTTTCATCCTCGGCCTTGGGGTCTATGGGTTTTCGCGCCATGAGAAAAAGGTAGTCAAAGGGCTTTCCCGAAAGGTCGGGAGAGGCCGCCAGGTAAACAACCGGTTCGCAGGCCGCCTCCGGCGAGCGAAAGAACAGGAAGAATACCAGCCGGAGTAAAGGCTGAAAGGCAGTGGGCGCCTCCCGGGCGATGTTGGAATTCACCGGGCCCGGGCAAAGGGCAAATACGGAGGCCTTTTGCTGGCCATTCCCGTTAAGCCGGCGGCTGAGTTCGCGAGCAAAGGTGGTGAGCATGAGCTTGTAGTAGCCGTACAGAGCAATGCTTTCCTGTATGCCGTACGACTTATATTGTCCAAAGGCCTCCCATTCAAAGGCCTTCGGGTTTCGGTGGCTTTCTGAGCTGGTGATCACAATGCGCGGCAGCTCGCCGGCCTTTGCCGGCCGGATGAGGTCCTCCTCCAATAAGCGGTTGAGCAGGATAAACTTGGAAAGGTAGTTGACCATGAACATTTCCTCAAGGCCCTGAGGGGTCTTGCGGCTCTGGCGCGGCACGACCGCCGCATTGCACAGCACCAGATCGAGGGTTTCGTTTCTTCCTTTCAGCTCTTGGATCAGGTCCTCAATGCGGTCGAGGTCGGCCAGGTCCACGGGCAACATCTCCACCTCATCCGAGCCGGACCGGCTCTTCACGTACTCGCCCTTTTCGGGTATACCGCTTCGCACTGCCATGAGAACCCGGGCGCCTCGACGCGCCAACTCGACAGCGGTGGCCAGCCCCAGGCCCGAACTGGAGCCCGTGATCAAGGCGGTTTTTCCATCCAGTCGGTCGGAATCGGACAGCCGGCCGACCCGTTCCTGGGTTCGAAACAGATCGCTAATGCCTTTCCAGGTGGCAGAAAAGGGATTGTCGTAAGCACCTCGCTTAGCCATAGGTTCGGGTTTGGATTTGATGGCAAAAGGATTGATAGGCCTGCGTTTGGGCATCCACATCTGAGCGGTCGAGCCCAAAATCTTCCAGTCGGTATTGGTGCCGGCCGTAGCGATGGGGATCGCTTTTGCGTTCCACGGCGGCAAACTTTCTTCTCAGCTCTTCCGAAAAAGGCTGCCCGGCATCCCGGTACAGGCGTTCGAGTTCGCCCAACGCATCCCGTACGAAAGCCGGGTAAAAAACGTCGGTGATGGGCTGCCCGGGTTGGGCTTCCCGAAAAGCCAGGGCTTTTTGCAGCATGCGAGCATTCTTGCGCAGCCAGTGCCTGCCTACCGCCCGGGCGTCTACCTCGCGGCTGAAAATGGCGCGCCCGTGTGCCACCATGCTCATGAAGGAAGGCACGCATTCATGCACCGGCCGGTGCGGCCAAATGATATGGACCCTGGGGTAGACCTCACAAAGCACATCCAGCCATTCGAGGTGGTGTGGGCTCTTGAGCACCCATCGTTCCCCCTTGCGCTGCCATTGGAGCAGCTTCAGCAGCCGGGCCTCGTACTCATAAGCCGGCCGATGGTCGGCCTGCTCCAGCCAGGCTGCGTAGCTGGGCACATTCATCATAGCCTCGGCCGATGTACTCATAAAGCTGACATCCAACAACAGCACATCTTCCTCCGGCTGAAGGTGTTCGACCGGGTGAATCGCGAAAAAATCGGGAGCCAGGAACCGCATGGCCCGTTCGGCCGTCCGGGTTTGGGGAATGCGTTTCTCCCGCTTTTGCCAATCGCTATTGAGAGGTACGGGATACATGCTTTCCCAACTGTAAAGCGATCGATTCGCCGGGTCGGCATCCAGCAATCGCTGCAACTTGGTGGTACCGGTGCGTTGCAGACCGGCGATGAGCCACACCGGCAACAGCTCCTGCTCCAGGATCTCAGGATGTTTCCGGAACCAGGCCTCCGCCTGCAGGCGAACCATCAGCCGCCCAACCAATTGCTCGCGCATCATGAAGCGGCCCAGGGGATGCAGCCTGGCCTCCTCGCGCATGGCGCGCAACAATACGTCCAGGGGCTCCTCCCAGTAGCCCTGGCCGAAGTCCTTCAGCCCGCTTCGCTTCCGGGCCAGGGCAATGAGGCGATCCTTTTCCAGGGCCCCCTTGGGAAGGAGCCGGTTCAGCCCGTGCACATACCAGGGCCGCTCCTGAAAGGTGGCAGAAGATACGATGCGCGTACTCATCCCTCTTCCATTTTGACCACCCTGGCGGGCAGAGCCTGGGGAGGTTCCACGCCTTCCGGCAGCCGGTACCAGCGCCAGCACATGGTGCCTTCGGCATGCCCCGTGGTGCGGATCCAGTTGGGATGCCCGGGATCCCTGTGGGATACGATAAGCCGAATGCGCCCATCGGGCTCGTAATGCGCATTGCCTTTGCTGATGCAGATCCGGAAATAGCGATAATCCAGAGATTCCATCCAATAGTTGTTGAGCTGAAAGTTCCAGGTGTCACAGGGGATGGGATCCACCTCGATGAGCAGGGCTTCATCTTCGGCCAGCTTCCAGTGGCTGTGGTAGTAGATAATGTTGGCGTCACCCCCGGCGGCATTGGATACAGCGGGGTCGAAGAGCGGCAGCTGGTTGGTGTGCGTTTGCATGCCTTTGGCCCAGCGCGCAAAAAAAACGGGAGCTGCTGCGATGAAGAGGCCGGCCCGCTGCAGGCCTTTATCCACGCTGGCCGGGCTCAGGGGGCGGGGTGCTTCCGGGCCGCCTACCGCCCGGATCTCGAGCTCGGCCGGCTGCTCGCGATCGCGATGCAGGAAGGTTTGCCGAACCATGATGAGGCTGGTCTCCGGTTCGATCTTTAACCAGTTCTTGCCCTTGGGTGCGCGGCTCACCTGGATCTCGAAGCTGCCGTCGGCTTCGATCTGCATGTCGTTGTGCTCCAGCACGCCACAGGGCTGAAAGCCCCCTGTGCTGCCGTAGTCGCCGTTCTGGGTGAAAAAGCCCAGGTAGTGCACGCTGTTTCGCCGACCTCGGATAACGTACTCATAATCGCCGCTTATCTGAGCGTTCATGTAGTAATTGTCGGGATTGTCAGCTCCCAGCTTCACCGTCTCGTGCACCATGCGGCGAAAAACGGGGAACTCGGGATCGTTGTACTCTACGAAAGCCTCCAGGCCGGCACGCGTCAGGCGGGTGAGGTAGCGAAGGCCCTCGGCCTGCTGGAAGGGGTCCCGCGGCGCTCCCGGGTACACCAGGGCCGCGCCGGCTGCCTTGAGGTTGTCGCAAAATTCATCCCAGGCCGTGCCCGACACCACGCGCCGGGCGTGCACATCCGCTTCCGTTTTGCCTTGCAGGCTCAGCCACCAAAGGCGAATGCGCCGAAAAGCCCCCAGCAGACTTCCCACAAAATTTCCCATGAGCGACGGTAGTTTTCGGGGAAAGATAGGGAAGGTTGGGAGAATAGCAGCCGAATGCGCAGGAACTCGGGTCATCGGGCTTCAGCGAAGAGCGCCTGGAGGGACGCCGATACCGCGGATGAGGGTCGGAGACGATAAAGCTGATTATCTTTCCCGCATGAATGATTTTACGACCCGCTACGGGCCCTGGGCACTGGTGTGTGGCTCGGCAGATGGTTTGGGCGCTGCGTACAGCCGTTCGCTGGCGAAACGGGGCCTTCACCTGATCATGATCGACGTTCAGGGCGACAAACTCGCAGCCCTGCGCGAAGAACTGGAACGAGACTACGGTATACAGACCGAAGGCCTGGAACTGGACCTGTCTCTTCCGGATGCTACGGACAGGGTGCTGCGAGCTGTCGACGACCGCAACTGTCATTTGCTCGTGTACAACGCCGCTTACGGGCCGGTGAAAATGTTTACCACCAATACCTTGGGTGAACTGGATACCTACTTGAGCGTCAATTGCCGGGTGCCACTCCAATTGTGCCACCATTTTGCCTCCCGCTGGAAACCGAAGAAGCGGTCGGCCGGCATGGTGCTTATGAGCAGCCTGGCCGGCCTGCGCGGCACCCAGTTGGTGGCCCCCTACGCGGCCAGCAAAGCCTTTGCATTCAACCTGGCCGAAGCCTTGCACTTTGAGCTGAAAGACTTCGGCATCGATGTACTGGGCGTCTGCCCGGGCACGATGCGAACCGTACCTTTTCTCAGTTCCAGGCCCGTCGCACAACCCATACAGCCCCCCATCCAGGATCCGGCGGAAGTGGCCGAAGAAGCGCTCAATGCCCTGGGCAAAAAGATCCTGCTCATCCCCGGCCGCTACAACCGCCTTGTGGATCGCTTCCTCAATTGGCTGCCCCGGCGCCAGGCCGTACAGATCATGAACGACAACATGCGCAAGATCTACCCCCACTACTGGAATCCGGAAGGGTGATGGGTTTTGGAGCTCGCACACCCTGCATCCGCAGCTCGCGCATACGCCAGAACCACTATCGTGAGGTAAAAGAATCTGCAGATGCTGCGAGCCGGAGTTTGGCTTTCCGGTTGCCGTCCAGCGCGTGGCATGGGTTTCGGTTTGCCGTCTTTCCACGCTGCAAAGCTCAGGGGACCGAAGGCATGGGAGACCAACCGGCGGCACCGGGCTGGCCCCGATGGACGCAGCCTGGCGGGCAGCATGGGGAGTCCGGCTGATGCAAGGGTTCCCATGCTCTCCGCTGGTGAAGCCGAAAAGCGATAGAGCCGTGTCTGCCCTGCCAAAAATCACCGGGCCGGCCTGCCGTTTGTCCTTGTCTTTAGCCCTCAGAAAGGCCAGCTTCCAGCCAGATCAACATTTCCTCCATCATGCCTAAAAAAGTCCTGATCATCGGCGGCGGTATGGCCGGCCTGAGCGCGGGTACCTACCTGCGCATGAACGGCTATGAAACCCACATCTACGAAATGCACGAGGTGCCCGGTGGCTTGTGTACGTCCTGGAAAAAAGGCGACTACACGGTAGACCTCTGCGTACATTGGCTGGTCGGTTCCGGCCCCAGCGACAGCTTTTACGACCGCTGGAACGAACTCATCGACATGGAACAGATCCGGTTCGTGGATCACGAGGAATACATGCGGGTAGAGGATGACCAAGGACGGCAACTCGTCATCTACACCGATGCAGACCGCCTGGAGGCCGAACTGCTCGAGAAGGCCCCGGAGGACGAAAAAGCCATACGCGAATTCACCGGAGCCATCCGCAAGCTGGCCCGCATGGAGATGGACTCCAGCCTGAATCCCGAACTGGCCAACCTCTGGCAAAAGCTCAAATCGCTGTGGAAAATGCTGCCGTTCATGGGCCTGTTCGGCAAATACATGCGCTTGCCGGCCCGCGAATACGCCGAGCAATTCCGGAACCCTCTGCTGCGACGGGCCATGACCCAGATGTTTGAACCCGATATGGCCGTCATTTTTCAGATGCTCACTCTGGCCTGGATGCACAAAAAGGCCGCCGGTTATCCCATTGGGGGTTCCATGCGCTTTGCCCTCAAATTGGCAGCTCGGTATCGCAAACTGGGCGGCCACATCCACTATCGGCAACGGGTGGAAAAGATTCTGGTAGAAGACGAGCGCGCCGTCGGCATCCGCCTGTCGGACGGCACCGAGATCCGGGGCGACTACGTCATCTCCGCCGCCGACGGACACGCCACGCTATACCATATGTTGGAAGGCCGTTACCTCACGCCCAGACTGGAAACTTTCTACCAGACCATGCCCACCTTTCCCAGCCTGATCTTCGTGGCCCTGGGCGTCGCCCGCCCTATGAACGAGCATCCCCATGCCCTGATCTTCCCGCTCCGGAAACCCATTCAACTGGACCCTGAAACCACCCTCACTGAGCTCCCCATGCGCAGCATGCATTTCGATCCCACCCTGGCGCCCGAGGGTAAAACTCTGGTGACCTTCATGCTGGAAACGTACGCCTATGAATACTGGGCCGACCTGGCTCGGCATTCTCCGGAGCGCTACCAGGCCGAGCAGGACCGCATTGCCCATGCCGTGATTCAGGCTGTGGAGGATCGGTTTGAGGCCTTTGCCGAAAAGGTGGAAATGATCGATGTGGCTACTCCGGCCACCTTCATGCGCTTCACCGGCAACTGGAAGGGAAGCTTCGAAGGCTGGCTGCTCACGCCCGAAGCCGGCTTCGGCGGCCTGGGCCACCACCTGCCCGGACTGGCGCACTTCTACATGTGCGGTCAATGGGTCGAGATCGGCGGCGGGCTGCCCACCGTCATGCGCAGTGGCCGCACGGTAGCTGAACTCATCTGCCACCAGGATGGCCGCGGCTTTGCCATCACGCCCGCCCGGACCGAGCCGGCATCCATGCCCGCATCGGCCTGAGCGGTCCGGGACATTCCGGGGTACCCCCGGTGCGTCGCTGTCTGTACCTTTTTTTAAAAAAGCAGGGCAACCTTGTTTACCATTTGTCTTCCCACATCACTTCGGGGTGTTGACGTTAAGCAATGATTTTGTGAAAGTGTGAATCGCATAGACTATTGCCCCAGAAAACCCGGGAAAGCCGGCCGGCTTACAAACCGGCCGGTTCTTTCCCGCTTTTTGTCCCCTTGAACTAAGATGGATTTGTAGATAGATTCTGGAGTTCACCTAAGACCCATTGGAGCCCGACCGGATCTTCTCCGGTCGGGTTTTTTTATTGCTTTTCCGGCAAGGCTACGGGCACAGCCCCCTGCTCGGGCAAGAAAAAACCGGGCTCAGGCTGGACAAAGGCGATGTTGCGAAGGCTGGCGCGCCCAAGCTGTTTTCCCAGGCCTTCCTCAGCACTCCAAATCCAAAAGGTCCATTCCGTGGCGATGGGAATCCCCTCAACATGCTCGTACTTTTCATAGACGATCGCATGGGGTTCCCGCTCGGCATCACTCACCGAAGTCCCTCCGTACGTAACGATATACGCCAGTGCGTGCAGGCGATCGGTCTCCCGGTCCTGATAGGCGATATACCAATCGTCCGGTGCATCGCCAGTGCCCGTAATGAAAGTGAGCCTGGCCGTTCGATAGCTTTCCTTACCGAGCCGGGTGTCGCCCATGGGTTCCCACTGGGTACCGGGATCCTCAAACTTGAACGGAGCCAGGGCGAAATACTGCCAGGTGAACAGATCGAAGCGGGCCCCGGGGTATTCTACCCCGCCGGCCGGGTATTTGTACACCCCTTCTCCATCGTATACGACCGTTATGTTGACCTGCTCCCGGTCCAGGCGCATGGCCGTACTGTTGGTGCGCGAGGTGATCCGGGCTTCCAGACGCTTCTGACCGCCGAAGTGGAGCTCCAGGTCGAAGGCAATGGCGTCTTTTTGATGAAAGGCCTCTACCTCGTGGGCCTGACGAATAGACGATACCAGTGGAATGGGCCCCATCTCTACCGTGGGCTCCGGTGCAGCCTGCGTAGTTTCTTCGGCTTGCTCCGCAGACTCCCCGCAGGCAAAGAGCCCAAAGCAGAGCAGGAGAAAAAAGTACGGTCGTTTGCGCATGATCGTAGTTTTGAGTTTGATATTATTGCTGAAATGTCTATCGCAACTTGAATAAACCGCCCGGGCATGCGGTCCAACCCCTCGAAGAGCCCCTGGCAAAGAACCGCATTCCTTTTCGACCCGGAAAGTTTGTGGCCATCCCTTCCTTCGGGCTGCGAAACTTTGCAAGGGTTTATGACCGGGGATATAAACCCTTTGAACCCATGTTTTCAACGGCCTTCTGTAAAGTACCGAAGGATTACTAAGATCATGCGGATTGAGCCTTTGCCTATAGTCTCCGGGCTCCGGAGGCTTTTTGTTCTCAATTTTTCCCACTCAAGCTAAGGAAGAGCAACCACAGGTACAACTTCGCGCTCACTTACAACGATCCGGAGGCTGATATTTCCTTCTCTTTCCGGTGGGTGTGGTGGGCATCTGTACAGGAAAGCGACCCGAGTTTTTCGGACAGCCGGTGGACCCCCAAAAAAGAACAAATTGTTTTAAATTTGCAGGAAGAACCGGCCGCGTATACTTTTTACCGGCTCAAACCGTTTATGCAGGCTAGAACACGCTTTCCAAAATGAGGTCAATACCGTGGGAATCACTGCCGAAGCACATGGCTTCTGCCTGGCATTATTTCAGCCGGTGGATCACCAGCCTGTATCAGCGCAGCCTGGGTCGTTTTCATCCGTTGGCACAGGTAGGGCTTGTGCTGGGCACCCTATTGGGTGCGGGCTTTCTGTTTGCAGGCATCCTTGCCCTCCTGGTATACACCGGCCTTACCGGCCCGTTGCCTACGTATGGCGAGCTGGCCAACATTCGCAATTATACGGCTTCCGAAGTGTACGATGCCAACGGCATTCTTCTGGGGAAATACTATGTAGAAAACCGCATCAATGCCGACTTCGAGGAAATTACACCCGAAATCGTTCATGCGCTGGTGGCCACTGAAGACGCCCGCTTCTATGAGCATCAGGGCGTTGACTTCCGGGCCATGGGCCGCGTGCTTTTCAAGACGGTCCTTTTGATGGATCGCTCGGGCGGGGGCGGCAGCACCATCAGCCAACAACTCGCTAAAAACCTCTTTGCGCGGCGATCATATTGGCTATTCTCTACCCTGATCAATAAACTGCGGGAAATGCTCACGGCCAGACGGCTGGAAAAGACGTACACCAAAGAGGAGATCCTGCGGCTGTACCTCAATACGGTTCCCTTCGGCGGCAACATGTACGGCATCAAGGTGGCTGCCAATCGCTTTTTCAACAAACCGCCGCAAGAGCTGCGCCTGGAGGAGGTAGCGGTGCTGGTGGGTATGCTCAAAGCCAATACCTACTACAATCCCCAGCATTTTCCGGACCGAGCCCGGCAGCGCCGCAATATCGTGCTGGGGCAAATGGTCAAATACGACTACCTGGAGGCCGGCCTGCTGGATTCCCTTCAGCAGTTGCCTTTACAACTGGACTACCAGCCCGAGGGGCATGACGAAGGCCTCGCCACCTATTTTCGCGAGCACCTCCGGCTCAAGCTGGAGCAAATCCTGAAGGAATACCGAAAGCCCGACGGCACGCCCTATAACCTTTACACCGACGGCCTGAAAATTTACACCACCCTGGACGCGGGCCTCCAGCGCTATGCCGAACAGGCCCTGGACGAGCAGATGGCGAAGGTGCAGCAATCCTTTGAAAAAGACTGGGACCAGCGCACCAAACCCTGGGAGCGAGCGGAAGCGCTGAAAAAGTACGCCCAAAACCTGCCGGCCTTTCAGGAACTGTTGGAGGCCGGCCAAAGTGCAGAGGATGCCTGGCAAAAACTGCAGGAGCCCCGCGAAATGTTTGTCTTCGATTGGCGAGCCGAGAAGCGGGAACTCAAGGTGCGGTTCTCCAGCCTGGATTCCCTTCGGCACTATCTCAGCCTGCTGCGGGCAGGCCTGCTCTCCATAGAACCCCAAACGGGGCTCGTCCGGGCCTGGGTTGGGGGGGTCGACCACAAATACGTCCAATACGATCACGTACTGGCCAGGCGGCAGGTAGGCTCTACCTTTAAGCCCGTCGT
Source organism: uncultured Saprospiraceae bacterium (assembly GCA_964595955.1). Classification (GTDB taxonomy): domain Bacteria; phylum Bacteroidota; class Bacteroidia; order Chitinophagales; family Saprospiraceae; genus JAJDFU01. Next base: position 6,324 of record CAZQSF010000019.1, on the reverse strand, counting down.
TTTTGCCCAGGCGTTGCGCGGCGGAGCCTTTCCCTGCGAATACATTGAAAATAAGCCGGTAAGCCTGGCAAATTACCAGGATTGGTCGCCCCGAAACAGCGACGGCGAATACGGCGGCGTGTATTCCATGGAAGGTGCACTCAGCCAGTCCGTCAATACCATTGCCGTGGAGTTGCTGATGAAGGGCGGCATCGAAGAAACCGCCGAACTGGCACAACAGCTGGGCATAGGCGGCCGGATCCGGCGGGTGCCGGCAATTGCCCTCGGGGCCGTTGAGGCCTCACTCTGGGAGATGGTCACTGTCTATTCGGCTTTTGCCAATGGCGGCAAACGCCCCGAACTGCACTACCTGGACCGCATCGCCACCGCCGACGGCAGTCCGCTTGTCGCCTTTGAACGCCCGAAGCCCAGCCGCTTCCCACAGGTCATGGACCCCGCCGAGGCTGCCATGGTGAGCCGCATGCTCAAAACGGTAGTGGACAGCGGTACCGCTCGCCGCCTCCGCTATGGTTTCGGCCTTTATGGCCCCATTGCCGGCAAAACGGGCACGACCCAACACCAGTCCGACGGCTGGTTTTTGGGCTACACGCCCCGTCTGGTCACCGGCGTCTGGGTAGGGGCCGAAACCCCGAACATTCATTTTCGCACCCTCTATCGCGGCCAGGGGTCCAGCACAGCCCTGCCCATTTGGGGCAGCTACATGAAGAAAGTCCGCGGAGACAAAAGCTATCGCAATCTGTTCTACGGCAGCCTGAACCTGCCCAATGACAGCCTTCAGCAGCTCATGGCTTGCCCGCCTTACCTTCCGGAAATGCCCCTTCTGGCCGGCATGTGGGACCTGTACCGCGAAAACCCCGCTTTGTACAACCTGCTCTTCCGCAGCTTGCAACAGGCCGATTCCAGCGAGTTGAAACCCCTTGAATTCAAACCCCGCCGCCCCTCGGAAAGCCAGGAGGCCTATTTCCAGCGCATGGCCGAATACAACGAGCGACTGCGGGAGCGGGAAGAACGGCGCCTCAAGCGCAAGGAATTCTGGAGCCGTCTGCTCTTCGGCGAAAGCCGCAGCGGAGAGGACGAGCCGGAAGAACAATAATTACAGCCTCCCAAAAGCGTTTGCGTACCTGTGACCTACCGAAAACTAAACTCCGGCGAATCGGGCATTTACCGGGCCATTCGCCTGGAAAGCCTCTCCCTGTTCCCCGATCACTACGGCTCCACCTTCGAGCGGGAGGTAAAGAAGGCCAGACTTCCCTACGAGGAGTACATCGAACAGCAGGCGGCGGGGAAGTTTGTACTCGGGGCTTTCTCCGGCGAGCAGTTGGCCGGTATTTGTGCATTTTTCCAACACGAGGAGCCTCGCTTCCGGCATCGGGGTGCCATGCTCCAAATGTACGTCCGCCCCGGTCAGCAAGGTTGTGGCATCGGCAGTAGCTTGTTGGAAGCCGCCATTCGCGAAGCCTTCACCAGCCCGGTACTCGAGCAGATCGTGCTGGATGTAGTTTCAGCCAATGAGGCCGCCATCCGAATGTATCAAAAGGCCGGTTTCAAACTCTACGGCCGGATGCCCAACTACCTCAAACGCGAGGGCCGATACCTGGACCTGCTCGAGTTCGTTCGCTTCCGAACGGCCTGACCGGCTCAGGGCGCCCTATTCTACGACCGGCACTTCCACGGCCTGAAGCACGTCTTTTTGCTGCCCTCCGAGGCTTACAAAAGCCACCAGCCAGCAGTTTTCCGGCACCCAGGAAGCCTCCAGTCGACCGCTGTAGGTCAGCGATACCGTCTCTCCGGCCAAAAGGGGTTCGGTGATGAGGTTGCCGTCGTAATTGGTGAGCATGCCCCGGAAAACGTTTTTGTGTTCGTAGTCATCCACCTTGCCTTCGGGAGTGAGCTGAGCGTCGATGATGCCGCTTTCCGTAACGGCGACATTGGCGCGTACATCCTCTGCAGGGATGTCTTCCGAAGGACGAATGTCCAGCGTAATGCTGACGTTGCGATTGGCGGGGTTGAAGCTGTGTTCTGTGGAGATGCGCAGCAGGGGTTCTTTGGCAGCCTCCTGGGCGATGTAGCCCGCCCACTGGGTTTGGCCGAGCTGCAGGTCGGCCTCACCATCAAAAAGCTTGCGGTCCACCACAGCCGAGGGATAGCCGAACGGTTCGCCCATCAGGGATAAGATGTTGTCTCCGTCCGAGGTCCGGAAATCGTATTGACTCTCCGGATAAGGCGGTGAGAAAAAGCCCGTGTGAATCGCCACGACGATCAACTGGTCGCCGTAAAGTCCTTTGAGCTCCTGGATGTGCTGACTGGCTGCCGGGCAGTTCACACAGCGAACGCCGGTGAACTCTTCCAGCAACACCTGACGTGCCTGGAGCTGAGAGGTATCCTGCGGAAGGCCGCCGCCGGGATTAATCTCCGGTCCGATTTCTTCGCAGGACCAGCCCAGCAAGACCAGGAAAACGAGCCATAGGAAAGATCGCATAGTCAAAAGGTTGAATTAACAGTGAGTCGAACCCCGCTGAAGGCGGGCTCCAGGCGGCAAATCCCACCGGTACACACTACTCCTTCCACCTGTTTGATATAACTGATGGAAAAGCGGTTGGACTTGTAGGTGTAAAAGATATCGAACCGGGGGTAATGAAGCAACTGCTTTTCGCCATTTTCGTTCTCCGGGGTGCTGCTGCCGGCCGAAAGGTTGTACATGTCCGATACCGTAAACGTCCAGTGGGGCGCAATGGTAAATTCCACCTGACCGAACAACCAGTCGCCGAAATCCTGCTGAAAAGGGGTTGCGGTGGTCCCACCCTGTATCATATTCATCCACTGGGCTTCCAGGCGAATGGCACGTTTGCGGTCGAACTTGTAGAGGAACTCGGCAAAAGGCACAATGGTGCGAACGATGGGTACGCCGGGTTTCATCTCGTAAACCTCCTGGTTGTAGTCCTGCCACTGTACGCCCCACAGCAACTGCCACAGGCGTTTGTGTTTGTACTGAAATTCGGTGTATACCTCCCGGTATAGTTTTTCGCCCTGCAGGTTGTCGATGTAGGAAACATTCACATTGAAATTCCACTTGCGCTGGATGTTGTAGCTGGCATCGGCCTGGAAGGCCAGTTCGCCGATCACCTGGGTAGCGGCATTGTAACGCGCCGGCAAGCGGAAGGTATTGACGCGGGTCATGGGCGGCAGAAAATGGATAAGACCCTGGTTGAGTTCTTCCTGAGGCCGCGTGCGGTAGTCGAAGTATTCGGTGCGTTTCCCTTCCAGGGTGATCCCAAATCCGCCCTGGGCGTAGCTGAGCGCAGAATACAGGACCGTACCCGGTTCCTGTACGAACTTGCCGGTTATGTTGAGGCTGTCGATGGTCGCGAAGGGATCGAACTGGGTGTCTTCGGTTTTATAGGCCCCCTCTACGTACCAGGTAAACGGGCCTGCAGTGAGGGTGTTGTACAGGGCAAAGGCATAGGTGTTGTACTTGGGCACGAAGGCATCGCTCACCGGATAGGTATTGATGACGGCCACGAGGCTGTTCATAGAGGCATCGTCCAGGGTGCGGTTGGAAATGCCGAAGCCGGGTGCCAGGCTCCAGCGACTGCCTTCGGGCCCGCTGATGTAGCCGTCGATGGCACCGCCTTTGATAATGGAGCGGTATACGTCGAATTGGCGCTTTTGCACCCCGGTAAAAGCCTTGACGCGCCAATCGGTGCCGATATCGTACATCAGCCTGAGCCCCAGCAAGGCATTGTCGATCAGCAAAGGGCGCTGTTCGAAAGCCCGGAAGATGATGCCGCTGCCGATCTGATCGTAAATGTACCCCACCATGATGTCGAGCCGGTGGATCTTTTTCCGGATAAACCACCGGCCGATACCCTGCCCGGAAAAGGAGCCGGTGGGATTGAGCAGATTGGAGTTATTGAACAGATCGAAGCGAAGGCCGAAGTCGAACCCCCAGTTGCTGTAGTTGAGGTTGAACCAGGCATCGGCACCGTACTTCTGCCGATCGTACTGCGGGGTGTTGGCCGCACCGATGAGCGAGTCGCGGATGAAAAAGTTGGCGTTGGCTTGCAGGTTTCCGGAGATGGTTCCCCACTTGTTCTTGTCGTTGTCGTTTTGAGCATGCAGGCTGAGCGAGCCAAAAAGGAACATCAAACCTAACAAAGGGGCATAGCGCATGGACATGAACGATAATTCTTGCGTTAACAGGGTTTAAAATCCGGGGGGCAATACGGTGGCGTAGGCGTTTTACCGGCCAAAATAACAAAAACCCGATCGGCGAATAGAAGGTCTTGACAAATTGCTGTAGATTCGCCTTTCTATCTTCCTGCGTTTATTCGGCGGGACAGGTCGAAATCCAAACGTATATTTTAAGAACCGCTAATTGATATGAATTCCTGGAAAACCATCTTGCTGACCCTCAGCCTGGGGCTGACCGCCTGTGCATTGATAGCCCAAAAAGCACTGCCTTCCGTAGATGTAAAAAGCCTCGACGGACAAACGATAAACCTCAAGGAATACGGCGACAACGGCAAGATCACCGTGCTCAGTTTCTGGGCCACCTGGTGCTCACCCTGTAAGAAAGAACTGGATGCCTACGCCAATTTTTACGACGAATGGGTCGAAACGTACAATGTGGAGGTTCTCGCCATTACCATTGACGACCAGCGGGCGCTGGCCAAGGTAGGCCCTATGGTAGCCTCTAAAGGCTGGCCGTTCGAAGTACTGTCGGACGCCAATCAAAGCCTCCAACGCGCCCTCAATTTCCAGACCATACCACAAACCTTTATCGTGGATCAGAAGGGCAATATCGTCTATTCGCATTCGGGCTACGTACCCGGTGATGAGTACGAGCTGGAGGATAAGCTCAAAGAGCTGGCGGGAAAGGGATAACCCGGATTATTCACGAAAATTCGTGAATAATGACGATAAGTGGCTGAAAACACGCTTGTTTTCAACCACTTATGTCAGGGTCTTTAGTGCTGACATCCGCAGGATCGTCAGGATAACCCTGATAATTGCAAAATTTTTTTCCCCAACTTTAGGTCCGGATAATTACACTAAATAAACTGGCTAGCTCACTCACAATTTATTGATAATCAAGATTTTGCAATTCATCAGCCCTTTGGGTGGAAAATTCGATCGGTGAGGCCCCGCCACACCCGGGAGAAAGATTGCCCGGGATTCGGCCGGCATCTGGTTAGCTCACCATTCCATATCGGGATAGGCGCGTTGTAGAAACTGCATGTCGGCAAGGATGTAGCCCAAATGCTCTGTATGGCGCCCCTGCTTGCCCCCGCTTTGCATCCACTCACCGGCAGGCATTTTCAGGGTGGCTTGCTCGAAAATATCATCCACTCGTGCGTGCCAGGCCTTCCCGATCGCTTCCAGGTCGGCGCCCAGGCCCGTTTCGCGTGCCGATTTGTCGACCTCATCGGGGGTGTAGCATTCGCCGGTGTACATCCAGAGGTCATCCACGGCCGTTTGCATGCGCCGGTGGCTTTCTTCGGTACCGTCGCCGAGTCGAATGATCCATTCACTACTGTATCGGAGGTGATAGGTCACTTCCTTGATCGCTTTTTCAGCGATCGCAGCTATTTGCTGATCCGAACTGCGCAGCAGCTGCTCCATGAGGGGATGGTGAAAAGCGTCGAAAAAGAACTGCCGGGCCAGGGTATGGGCAAAATCGCCATTGGGCTGCTCCACCAACAGGAGGTTGCGGAAATCCCAGGCGTCCCGCAGAAAGGCGAGCTGGTCTTCGCCCCGGCCCCGGCCTTCCACTTCACCGGCATACGTTAGCCAGCTTCGCGCCTGCCCGATGAGGTCCAGGGCTACATTGGTGAGCGCGATATCCTGCTCCAGCACAGGCCCGTGGCCACACCACTCGCCCAGGCGCTGGCCAAGAATCAGGGCGTTGTCGCCCAGGCGCAGCAAATAATCCAGCTTGGGAGAAAAACCGGGCCGTTCGTTCATTGGGTATCAGATGTGTTTGACCTCGTCGGGCAAGTCGTAAAAAGTAGGATGGCGGTACACCTTGTCGTCTGCCGGGTCGAACAGGGAGTCGGCTTCCGAAGGGCTGGAGGCGGTGATGTGTCGGGACTCGACCACCCAGATGCTCACCCCCTCATTCCGGCGGGTATAAACATCCCGGGCGTTTGAAATGGCCATTTCGGCATCGGCGGCATGGAGGCTCCCCACGTGCTTGTGGCTGAGGCCGCTCTTACTTCGAATAAATACCTCCCAGAGGGGCCAATTCTTTTTCATAATGCAATCGTATTTTAGGCGACCTGTGCAGCCTGTTCCTTGCGTCGACGGCGCTTTTCAGCATGGGCA